>CAZMXI010000128.1:0-4160 GCA_964570205.1 uncultured Tepidisphaeraceae bacterium | reverse complement strand
AAGATCGCACACTATGGTCCAGCCGACATCCCCAACGCCCGCGTGACCTGGACCGTGGGGGATGGCAAGGGTCCGGCGACCGCGACCGGCATTCTCGGCCCTATGAACATCAGGCAAGGTGACGTTCGCTCCGTCGGCCGGATCCGCGTCACTCTTGGCCAGTTCAAGGCGCCGAAGCGACTGGTCCTCACGGTGGCCATTGAGGAAACGTCCTATCGCAACACGTACGACCTCTGGGTCTATCCGCGGATCGTTGATACGAGCATCCCCAAGGATGTCCTGATCGCCGTTCGCCTCGATGCGGCCGTACGAAAGCACCTTGAAGGCGGCGGAAAGGTCCTGCTGTTTCCCCGGCACGACGAGCTTGAACACTGCGTGAAGGGCGCATTCCAGACCGACTTCTGGTGCTGGCCCATGTTCGCGCGCGGCGCAATCCAGCGCGGCCTCGAACCGCCGCCGGGCACCCTGGGCTTTCTTTGCGACCCCGCCCACCCGGCGCTGGCGGAATTTCCCACCGAGTTTCACAGCAACTGGCAGTGGTGGCGCCTGGTCAAGAATGCCCGGCCGATCATCCTCGACGAGACCCCGGCCAATTACCGGCCGATTATCCATGTCATCGACAACTTCGCCCGGAATCACAAGCTGGGCCTGCTCTTTGAAACTCGGTTCGGCAAGGGCAGCCTGCTGGTCTGCGCCAGCGACCTGCCGGCCCTCCAGGACCATCCCGAGGCGCGTCAGCTCATGCACAGCCTGCTGCGCTACGTCGATTCCCCGGCCTTTTCCCCCGACGCGGAACTGGACGCCGGGCTTCTGACGAAACTGCTCCCGGGAGAGATTCCCAAAGGAAAGCGGTGAGACCACTCCGCGCACCATACCCGGCGACAGTCGCACCGCCAGAGGTTACTATCGTGTCGCGGACGCCGCAGTCACCGCGCCCCGATAGGGCGCAGCGATGAGATCGGAGTGGATCGGCCGCATGAAGAACACCAGCATTCTGATCGATGTGATCGGGCCCGTTATGCGCGGGCCCTCCAGCTCGCACACGGCCGGATCCTACCATCTGTCCGCCCTGGCCCGTTCACTGCTGGGGGAGACTCCGGTGCGGGCGGAGTTCACCTTTGACCCCGAGGGCTCTTACGCTGCATGCTATCAGTCGCAATCCTCGGACCTGGCTTTCGTGGCGGAACTGCTGGGCTGGCCGATCACGGATCGGCGGTTTGAGCAGGCGATCGACCTGGCGCCGTCGCTGGGTCTCAAGGTCACGTTCACTGTGGCCCCGCTGCCAGCAGCGGAACACCCCAATACGGTGGCCATCTTTCTCGAAGGCAAGACCGGCAAACGCCTTCGTCTTTTGGGTCGATCCGTGGGCGGCGGAGCCATCGAGGTGATCCAGCTCGAGGAATGGCCCGTGCTGCTCAACGGGGCTAGCCACGCTGTGCTCGTGGAATGCACCGCCGCCGCTCAATCCGAAGTGAGCAGGAAGCTTGCGGGATGGGCCACCATCCTGTCCCCCATCACTACGATACCTCGCAATGGCCAGGTCCTGCTGAGTGTCAATTCCGCTGTGGAAGCGGCGCCGGCGGACTTGGCCAGCATAGAGGCGACGCAGGGCGTCACTCGCGTCTGGACTGGCCGTCCTTTGTCCTTCGTGAAGCGACGAGTTGCGTTGTGTGACAGCGCCCAGGGCCTGCTGGAGTTGGCCGAGCGGGACGGTTTGTCCCTGGGTCGTGCTGCACTTCGATATGAGAGCGAACTGCTGGCGATCCCCGAGACCGACGTATGGGAGGAGATGGTCCGACGCTTTGAGATCATGCGAGCAGCTGCGCACGGAGGATCGAAAGAGCCGCACGGCCGAATGCAGCTTCTGACACCGACAGCCCAATCGATCCTCCAAGCCGATGCGGAAGGCCGGCTGGCGATCGGTGGGCTCCACACCCGCGCCGCCGCCCGCGCCATGGCTGCCATGCACGTCAACTGCGGCCGGGGCGTGGTCTGTGCAGCGCCTACGGCCGGTTCCGCGGGTGTTCTTCCCGGCGTGCTGACGACGTTGGCGGAGGAAAGAGGTGTATCGCCGCAGCAGGCCGCCCTGTGCCTGCTGGCGGCCGGTGCGATTGGCGTCGTTGTGGGTGAGCGGGCCACTTTCGCCGCCGAGGTGGCCGGCTGCCAGGTGGAAATTGGAGCTGCCGGGGCGATGGCGGCCGCGGCTGTCGTGGAATTCGCTGGCGGCACGGCGCGGCAGGCCGTGGACGCCGCCGCCATCTCCTTCCAGAATACCATGGGCATGGTCTGCGACCTGGTCCAGGGGATCGTCGAAATCCCTTGCCACACCCGCAACGCCGTGGCCGCCTCGTCGGCGTTCATCTGCGCGGACCTGATTATGGGCGGCTATCACAACCCCATCCCGCTGGACGAGACCGTTGATGCCGTCTACGCCGTCGGGAAAATGATGCCGCGGGAACTGCGGGTGACTTCTTTGGGTGGCCTGGCGGTCACTCCATCGGCCCTGGCGATGCAGCGGCTTCGCTGACACAACGGACAACGGATCACCGATGAGCAGCAACTACTCTCTACGCTTCCTATCTCGTTCGGACATTGCCAAGGCGCTGTCCATGACCGAGGCGATCCAGTGCATGAAAGACGTCTTCGCGCAGGTCTCGCTCGGCCAGGCGATCATGCCACCTCGCCAGCACCTGACCATCCCGGAGCATCAGGCCAACGTGCTGTTCATGCCCTCGTACCTTCCCGAAGCCGGACATTTGGGCCTGAAGCTCATCACTCTGTGCGATCGGAACCCGAGTTTGGGCCTTCCGCGAATCCAGGCGTTGGTGCTGCTGTTCGATGCGGCCACTGGACGGCCCAAAGCGGTGCTAGATGGGACCTATCTGACCGCCCTGCGGACCGGCGCCGCCTCGGGGGCGGCGACGGACCTCCTGGCGCGCGAGGATGCCCGCGTGGTGGCGATCCTCGGCAGTGGCGTCCAGGCCCGCACGCAACTCGAGGCGGCATGCGCCATCCGCCCGGTCGGTGAGGTTCGCGTGTTCGACCCGACAGCGGCCTCGGCGCGGGCATTCGCCGATCAGATGCAAACGGCGATGGGAGTGCCAATTCGCATAACGGCCAATGCGGCGGAGGCGGTGGCCGGAGCCGACATCGTCTGCGCGGCCACCACGTCGCGGACGCCAGTATTTGCCGACAGCGATCTCTCGGCCGGCGCCCATGTCAACGCCATTGGATCATATCAGCCGTCCGTCCAGGAAGTGCCCGCGGAGACAGTGATTCGCGCACGCGTCGTGGTGGACCATCGCGAGTCAGCGCTGGCCGAAACGGGCGATCTCATCATTCCCATTCAGCAGGGCCTCTATTCGCCCGAGGGCATCCATGCCGAGCTGGGCGAAGTCGTGGCCGGGCGGCGGCCCGGGAGACAGTCGCCGCGCGAGATCACGCTCTTCAAATCCGTGGGCCTGGCCGTGCAGGACGCTGCCGCCGCGGCGCATGCGCTTGCGAAAGCCGAGCGGCTCGGCCTTGGCACTGTGGTCGAATTGTGAGATTCGGGAAAAGGACATGCAAAGGAAGCTGACGCGAGGGTCCATGGTGTCGGCGTGCTGGGAGCTGCGGCGGGCGCGGCGCAGCGCGCCGAGGACACGCGGCCAGCATTGCGCCTGACACCCGTCAAGAAATGGCGGCCACGGTACGGTGCACGCGAAGCCCAAAGACCGCCTCTGTGCTCCTGCGGACCTCCAAAGCCCATATCAGCGACTGCCAGCCAATTGGCGACTAAGGCAAACCAGTGACCTTGTCCTGCTCGAGAAACAGGAATCTCACCGGCCTGCATTTGCAGCCTGGTGATCCAGCATTGACTGAGGCTGTGATTACAGTCCGCCCGGCCCTGTGTTTGCACGGGTTCTCCCCCACCAACAGAAAAGCCCCAAGTCCAAGCGTGACTGGGGCTTACAAGTGGGCCCGACAAGATCAGAACACCCCCTCAGTTTCCGCTGAAAACCAGCAGATTCCACCGACAGGCGCAGCAAAAAGCGCAGTAGAAAACGCTGATGCTGGCTTCGCGGCGGCGGTCATGGCCATCATGGCGCTGCCGCTGTCGGATGCGGAGAAGGCCGAGGCGGTGCGAAGGCTGCTGGCCGGGAAGGGGAAGCGATGAACCT
>CAZMXI010000127.1:9783-14608 GCA_964570205.1 uncultured Tepidisphaeraceae bacterium | reverse complement strand
CGCTCCTCGCCTTGCGGACACGGCGGGAGGTAGTAGAACGCATTGAAGGTGTTTTGAACATACAAGGAACCCACGATCAAGCCCAAGCCCGACCCAAGTCGTCAAGGCCACGAATCACTTTGGTGAAATTGGGGATGGCCGCGATGGCATCCAGGCGCTGGCGCATGCCGGCACCCCTCGCGAGCGCGGATTGTCCGGGCCTCGCCGACGAAGCCCGAGGGGATGGATGCGTGGAGTTGACAACGAAGGCCGGGACCGTAACATACCTCGTTCCTCTTTGGACGGGGCATTCGTCGAGAGGCTCGGGTGCGTAGCCCGAGAGGGTAGATGAGCCGGGCCGGATCGCGGTTTGAACCGGCGCGGGCCCCATGGGAGATGACGTAGCCGCGAACGGTCAAGCCTCGCGATTCCCCGATCCGCCTGTGCATGCCATAAAACATGCAGGGATAAGGGATTAGAGCCCTTCGTAACGTCACTACCCGGTAGTGTAACGGTAGCACAACAGGTTTTGGTCCTGTTTGTCCTGGTTCGAATCCAGGCCGGGTAGCATTGTCCTTCTTTTCGATTCTGGATCAGCGCCGCCCGTTACGACAGGAAACGATATATGTCGTCCACAGCAATTATTCTCGCGGCGGGGAAGAGCACGCGGATGAAGAGCAGGCGGGCAAAGCCGCTGCACGAGATCTGCGGCCGCCCGATGCTGGACTATATCCTGCGGGCCTGTTTCGATGCCGGGTGCAGCCGGATCATCGTCGTCGTCGGTTATGGCAAGGATGAGGTGATTGCCGCCTTCGGCCATGACAAGCGCATCCATTTCGTCGAGCAGACCGAGCAACTGGGCACCGGTCACGCCGTGCGTGTCTGCGAGCCGGAGCTGAAGCAGGTCCACGGCGACGTAATCATCCTGACGGGCGATGTGCCGCTGGTTCGCGGGCAGGTGCTCCAGACGCTCATTGCATCGCACCGACAGGACCACGCCGCAGCCAGCCTCGCGACGGCCATGCTGGATGATCCGACCGGATATGGCCGGATATTGCGGGACGACGCAGGCGAGTTCATCGAAATCGTCGAGCAGATCGACTGCACGCCCGAGCAGCGAGATATCCGCGAAGTCTTCCCGAGCTTCTACTGCGTGAAGATCGAAGAACTGCTCTGGGCGCTGTCGCAGTTGAAGAACAACAACAAGAAGGGCGAATACTACCTGACGGACATCTACGCCCACCTCCGGCGCGCCGGGAAGAAAGTCGTGGCGTTGCAGGCTGCCACGGCGGAGGATGTGCTGGCGCCGAACAGTCGGCAGGAGCTGGCGATGGCCGACGCCGTCATGCAGGAGCGCATCCAGAAGCAGCATCGAGACGCCGGCGTAACGATCGTCAGTCCGGCAAACACATACATTGAAGACGGCGCGAGCATCGGACCAGACACCATCATTCAGCCGTTCACGTTCATCGGCCGGGATGCGAACATCGGCGACGGGTGCGTGATCGGGCCATTTGCCGTGGTGACGCGGGAAGCAATCGTGCCGGACGGGTCCAACATCGCGGGCAACGTTTCCGGTGAATCGGCGGCACTAAAGATATGAGGCGACGGTCGGTGACGGGCCGAAGTCGGACACAGGAACATGGCAAGCGCTGATGCAGACAAACTCAAGGTGTTTACGGGTCGCGGCAATCCGCAACTGGCCCAGCACATCTGCGATTACCTGCAGGTGCCGATGGGTCGGGGCAGGACGGAGCTGTTTCCGGACGGCGAACTGATCATCCGCGTGGAAGAGGATGTGCGCGGGCGGGATTGTTTCGTCGTCCAACCCACCAGCCATCCGGTGAACGCCCATTTGATGGAGCTGATGATCTGGATCGACTGTCTGCGGCGTGCCAGCGCCAAACGGGTCACCGCGGTGATTCCCTATTTCGGGTACGCCCGCCAGGACCGCAAAGACGTCGGGCGGGTGCCGATCACCGGCAAGCTGGTGGCGAACCTGCTCGAACGGGCGGGCGCCGACCGCGTCGTGGCAATCGACCTGCACGCCGCTCAGGTTCAGGGGTTCTTCGACGTCCCGGTGGACCACCTGATCGCGATTCCGGTGTTCCTCCAGTGGTTCCGGACGCTCGACCTGAGCAGCATGGTGTTCGTGTCTCCGGACGTCGGCAACGTCAAGCGGGCGCAAACATACGCGAACGTGCTTGGGGGCGAGATATGCATCATCGACAAGCGGCGCAAGAGCGGCTCGGAGATTCAGGCCGTTCATGTCATCGGCGAAGTCGAGGGCAAGAACGTGCTGATGGTGGACGACATGATCACCACCGCCGGCACCATGACTGAAGCGGTGAAGATACTCCGCGACCACGGCGCCAAGGACATCTATATGTCGGCGACGCACGCGGTCTTCGCGCCGCCGGCGATGGAACGACTGGCCAAGTGCCCGTTCACCAAGCTGGCGGTGACGGACACAATCCCGATCGGCAACCGGGCTGACGCCATCAAGGACCGGCTGGTGGTGCTCACCGTCGCCGAGCTGCTCGGTGAAGCCATCAACCGGATTCATCACAACGAATCGGTCAGCGCAATATTCGCAGCTCAGGGTCGCGCCCTGAGCGAGTGATACGGGCATCGAACATTCTGGTTAGCGAACGAAGAGATTCGCGATTGAGGTGAGATATGGCGGTACAAACGGCACAAATGCAGGTGAAATCCCGGAACGAAATCGGCTCGCGCGCCAACAGGAAGCTGCGAGACGCCGGGATGGTCCCGGGCGTCATCTATGGCCACAAGGAAGCGGTGGTTCCGATCAAGCTGGACCGCCGTGAACTGTCGGGCCACCTGGTGCGCGGCGCGCACGTGTTCACGCTGAGCATCGAAGGCAAAGCGGAGAACTGTCTGGTCAAGGACGTGCAGTACAATCATCTTGGCGACACCCTCCTACACGTGGACTTCAGCCGAGTGAGCCTGGACGAGCGGGTCACGGTGACCGTTCCGATCGAGCTCAAGGGCAAGCCCAAAGGCGAGGAAGAGAACGGCGTGCTGCAGCAGATTCTCGCCGAGCTGGAGATTGAGTGCCTCGTGATGGAGATTCCCGAGGCCATCCGACACAACGTATCAGACATGAAGCTGGACGATGTGCTGCACGTGAGCGACCTCAAGCTTCCGCCGGGCGTGAAGGCCATGCAGGACGATGACCTGATCGTCGCTACGGTGCGTGAAGTTCAGGAAGAGGCCCCGGTCGCCGCGGTTGCCGAAGCGGGCGCTGCAGAGCCCGAGATCATCGGCCGCAAGCCGACTGAGGAAGAGGCTGCGGAAGCCGCTGAGAAGAAGGAGTAGCGCGTCCCCGAGCCGTTCGGCACCTTGGCAAGTGACAGATGAAGCTCATTGTCGGGCTTGGCAATCCCGGGCGGCAGTACGTCGGCACCCGGCACAATATCGGGTTCGAGGTGCTGGATCGACTTGCGCAGAAGCTGGGATGGATTGCCGGCCCGGGCGAATTTGAGCGCAGGGCCAAGGCAGACTTCGATGGGCTGGTCTTGGATGGGCTGGTCGAGCATGAACAGGCCGGCCCGGAGAAGATCGTGCTGCTCAAGCCGATGACGTACATGAACCTGAGCGGCAAGGCGGTGCAGGCCGCCATGGCGTTCTATCAGTTGACGCCCGCGTCGCTGATGGTCGTGCTGGACGACTTGGCACTGCCGGCCGGACGACTCCGCATCCGGCGCGGCGGAAGCAGCGGCGGCCATAACGGCCTGAACGACATCGAGCGAATGCTCGGCACGACAAGCTATTCGCGGCTGCGCATCGGGATTGACCCCCCGCCGCAGTTCGTGCCGGGTCGCGATTACGTCCTGGGACGGTTCACGGCCGAGCAGCGGATGACCGTTGACTTGGCCACCGAGCGTGCCGCAGCGGCCCTGTTGACCTGGGTTCGCAAGGGCATCACGGCCGCGATGAATGAGTTTAATTCGGACCAGAGTGGTCCGCCTTGAAGAAAACTGGATCAGAGATTCCCGGCGGCCGGCTCAACCGGCCAGAACCCATGCTTGGGAGGCATGAATTTATGGCAGAGAAGCTTAACACGTATGAAGCGATGTTCCTGCTCGGCCCGGTCGGCGCGGCCGAGCCGGAGAGGGCGATCAACATGTGCCGCGGCGTCATCGAGCGTCACGGCGGGACGATCATCCTCATCAAGAAATGGGATGAGCGCAAGCTGGCGTACGAGATCAGCGGCCAGAAACGCGGCACCTATATCATCGCTTTCTTCACCGCCCCCGGCACGGCCATCACCGGCATCGAACGAGATGTGAAACTCAGCGAAGAGATGCTGCGGGTGATGGTCCTGCGGGCCGACCACCTGACCGAACAGGATATGCAGGCGGTCGAGCCGCAGCCTATCCAGCGAGAGGAACGACCGTCGTTCGACCGCGGCGGCGAGGGTGGCGGCGAGGGGCGATTCTCCCGCGGCCCGCGACGCCCGCGAGAAGACCAGACGCCGGCCACGGAAGCCGGCGCCGCCAAGGAATAGTCTCCTTAACCCGACGAGGGGCTTATGGCCAACTTCAACAAAGTCTTCCTGATGGGCAACCTGACCCGCGATCCGCAGTTGCGCTATCTGCCGAACCAGACCGCAGTTGCGGAGTTCGGCCTTGCATGCAACCGCCGCTGGCGAACTCCACAGGGCGAGGACCGTGAGGAAGCCACGTTCGTCGATTGCACGGCCTGGGGCAAGCAGGCCGAGACCATCAACCAGTACTGCCAGAAGGGCAAGGCCATCTTCATCGAGGGTCGTCTGAAATACGACACCTGGGAAGACAAGCAGGGCGGCGGAAAGCGAAGCAAG
>CAZMXI010000127.1:721-9773 GCA_964570205.1 uncultured Tepidisphaeraceae bacterium | reverse complement strand
CTGACGGTCGTCATCGAGAATTTCCAGTTCATTGGCGGCCGCCAGGAGGCTTCCGGCGGCGGTTCGCCATCCGACGAATCCGACCAGCGCCCCCAGCGGTCCGCGCCGCCACAACGCCGGCCTCAGCCATCGGGGCCGCCCCGGCAGGATGCCCCCCCGATAAGCGAGGAGGAGCATTTCAAAGAGGACGATATTCCGTTCTAGATCGATGCGTTTGCGTAACTGCGGCCGGGCCAGGCCCCGCCGAGAATTGAACATCATCAACCAGAATCAGCCCAAGAGGTTGCTATGCCGCGAGTGAAAGTGCTGCTCAGAGAAAGCGTCAAGAACGTCGGTCGGGTCGGCGACGTTGTCGAAGTGTCGGCCGGTTTTGCGCGAAACTACCTGCTTCCGCAACACTTGGCCGTCGAGCCCACCCCCAACAACGTCAAGAAGGTCGAGGCCCGCCGCCAGGAAATCGAGCGAATGGAGCGTGAACGTCGCGCCGAGCAGGAGCGTCTCATCAAGCAACTCGAAGGGGTCGAGGTCGCTCTGGAGCGCAAGGCCAACGAACAGGGCCACCTGTTTGGCTCGGTCACCGCGACCGACGTCTCCCGTGCCCTCCAGGCGCAGGGCTTCAACATCGAGCCCGACGACATTAACCTGCCCGGCCGGCTCGATCGCATCGAGAAGTACACCGTGCAGGTCCGCTTCGCCGAAGATCTTTCCGCCGATGTCAAGGTTTACGTTGCCCCGGACCCCGAGAGCAAGGTCGCTATCGAGGCTCACCAGAAGGCCGCCGCAGAGGCCGCCCGGGCCGCAGAGGCCTCCAGCGAAGGTGCCTGAATGCCCGCGTTGGGCCGCGCCGCAGGTAATTCAAGTGCCGGCGGATGTGCATAACAAGTGGAATACCTGATACGGCACGACGAGCCTTCTCGCCGTGCCGTTCTCTCATGGTAGAACTCTCCGGCTGAGCGGCTATTGCCCTTCCGGCCACGCTTCTGTTAGCATACTGTTGGGACAAGGAGCTTCGCCCCATGAGCCAGTTGGTCGAGAGCATCGCCGGCCAGTTTGACCGCCTTCCCCCCCACTCGGTCGAGGCCGAAATGTGCCTGCTGGCCTCGATGATGCTCGACAAAGACGCCATCGGTCAGGTCGTCCAGATCGTTGACCGCAATGCCTTCTTCCAGGCCGAGCACCAGGTTGTTTTTGACGTCCTCATCAAGCTGTACGAACAGAACCGACCCATCGACGCCGTCATCCTCAAGGATGAGCTGTCCAAGCGGCAACTCCTCGAGGAGATCGGCGGCACCGCCTATCTCGGCCAGGTCCTGAACACCGTCCCGTCGGCGGCGCACGCAGCCCATTACGCCGGCATCGTCCGGGAGAAGTCTCTGCTTCGCCAGCTTATTTCCGCCAGCAATGAGATTCTCCGCGATTCCTACTCCCCCCACGAGCAGGCGGAACTGGTCGTTGACAAGGCGGAAAATCGCATCTTCGAAATCGCCCAGAGGAAAGTCGGCTCGGCCCTCGTGCCCCTCGAACACGTTCTCCATGAAGTCTTCGAGATGATTGAGAACCGCGGCCAGCGCGGCATCGAAACCGGTTTCTTCGACCTCGATGATATGCTCAACGGCCTCCAGAACGGCGAAATGATCATCGTCGCCGCCAGACCCTCCATGGGAAAGACCGCCTTGGCCATGAATATCATCGAAGGCGTCGCTGCCGACCGCGGTTTCCCCTGCGCTGTTTTCTCGCTCGAAATGAGCAAACAGCAGCTCGCACAGCGCATGCTCTGTTCACGCGGCAAGATCGACTCCCATAAGCTCCGCCGCGGCATGCTCCAGTCCCACGAATACGCGCATCTGGCCAACGTTGTCGGTCAACTGGCGAAGGCCCCGGTCTGGGTCGATGACTCGCCGGGCCTCACCCCTCTGGAACTGCGCGCCAAGGCGCGTCGCCTCAAGATGCAGCACGACGTCAAGTGCATCATGATCGATTACATGCAGCTCATGGATAATCCCGGCCCGGAGAGCCGCCAGCAGCAGATCAGCGAGATATCACGCGGCATCAAGGCGGTCGCCCGCGAAATCAACGTCCCGGTCATCGCCTTATCGCAGCTTAACCGTGCCAGCGAAGGCCGCGACGGCCACCGGCCCCGCATGAGCGACCTGCGCGAGTCGGGCTCTATCGAGCAGGATGCCGACGTCGTCATGCTCCTGCACCGAGAAGACTATTACCGCATGTCCGAGCCCGATTTCCAGCCCGATAACGTCGCCGAGGTCATCATCGCCAAGCAGCGCAATGGCCCCACCGGCACCGTGAAGCTCTTCTTCGACAACAAGAGCACCCGGTTCGAGAACCTCGCCGGCCACGGCGAGCCGTTCTGAAGTCGCTGATGAACCCCGCGGAATATGAGTCAGGCCGTGCCAGCGCAGGCATGCCGTACACTCCCGCATGTCCCTGTTTCCGGTGGTGCGCCTGGACCTTTTGACTTACGATGGGTGCCGAACCTATGGACCAACGCACCCGCATCCTCGTCGATGTATGCTCCCTTCCCACCGCGCCATTCCTCGAACAGCGGGTCATGGAGTATGTAGAGCGCTTCGTTCAGAAGCGATCCAGACTGCGACTGTCTCGCGATTCCGCTGGGAACCTTCTGATCCTGCTGCCCGGCCGGGACCCGCGCCTCCCGCGATGGGTCTTTGGCGCCCATATCGACCATCCGGGTTTCGTCGCCATCGGCATGCCCGACGCGAAGACCCTTGAGGCCGATTTTCGCGGCTTTGTCCTGGCCGAGTATATGGAGGGCACTAAGGTCCGCTTCTTCGACGGCCCACGCGAAATCCCCGGCAAAGTGATCGACGTTCAGCCCGAGCCTGACACCCAACGCGCCGCCCGCGTGCGTCTGCGAGTCGCTCGCCCGGTTGCCCCCGGCTGCTTGGGCATGTTCGACCAGGGCACCGGCCGAATCAAGGACAAGACGTTCCTTTCCCGCGCCATCGACGATCTGGGGGGCGCTGCCGCGGCCCTGGCCATGCTCGATGCCCTTCACCGCAACCCCCCCGCTTCGCCAGTCGCCGTTCTCCTGACCCGGGCCGAGGAAGAGGGCTTCGTCGGGTGCGTTGCAGC
This sequence comes from uncultured Tepidisphaeraceae bacterium, assembly GCA_964570205.1. Taxonomy (GTDB): domain Bacteria; phylum Planctomycetota; class Phycisphaerae; order Tepidisphaerales; family Tepidisphaeraceae; genus CAZMXI01. Next base: position 6,662 of record CAZMXI010000127.1, on the reverse strand, counting down.
CTGCCTGAAGCCCAGGCTCCTTCGCAGGACGGACCGCATCATCGCCATCGAAACCTCGGCCACCCAGCCCTACGCCCCCCAGGGCGCCGGCCCCATCATCCGCGTCGGCGACAAGACCAGCATCTTCAACTCCTCCCTCACCTATTTCCTCACGCAACAGGGCGAAAAGCTCCACCACAAAGACAACTCATTCAAGTTCCAGCGCGCCCTCATGCCCGGAGGCACGTGCGAAGCCACCGTCTATGACGTCTACGGCTTCATTGCTTCTTCGATATGCGTGGCTCTCGGGAACTATCACAACATGGACCGCGCCAGGAAGCACATCGGGCCTGAGTTCATCGACCTGGCCGACTGGCTCAACATGGTCAGGCTCTTTACGCACGTCGCCCGCGCCGGGCACGACTACAGAGCGAACCACGCTTCTCTTCGCCACCGCATCGAGCAGCGATTCGCCGGCAAACAGGAATTGCTGTACTGATAGACTTCAGCGCATGCGGCAGGTCGTTCAGGCAGCAGCGCACTGCATCCCGCAGCCCACCTCAGTGGCATTTCTGTTGCGGCAGCGGAACAACCGGCGAGTTGCAGGCGCGATGACGGGCGGCAAAGCCATAGACCGCCTCGGCAAGGGTCGCAAAGGGCGGCAGACGTTCGTAGAGCCATAGCAGGCCTGTCAGGCGATGGTTGAGCGCGACAGCCCGGAGAATGGCATGGGCGCCCGCCGTCACACGGCCATCGGCCTCAACGAGGTGGACAGCCTGACGCAGATCATGCTCGGGAATCTGCGGAAATCGACCGGCAGCAACCTGGAAGGGAACGCAGTGCACCAATGGCCCTGTCCAGTGGCTCAGCCACAGGATGGATCGCCCGCAGAAGCGGCACTCGCCGTCGTAGAGCATGACCGCGGCCATGCCCGATTCTATGCCGGGCCAGATGCGACGGGCGTCCTACGCAAGGGCGGGCCCGCAGCGCTGGCCGCGGGCCCATCCTGCATCCTCTGGAAAGAACGCTGATCAGGTCGCGAGATCGCCAAGCTCGATGATCATCTCAAACACGCTGGCAGCATGAGCCCTGAGAACAGCGTTGCCTCCAAACAGCACGCCCTTGCTCGCCCGGCCGCTGGTGGCGGCCAGAACCTGGGAGATGCTCATCGTCGTTCCGTTGTCCACTCCAAATGCGGCGCCGTGCTCGCCGACATCAACACGCCGGCTGCCGGAGCCTTCAGACCAGACGGTGAATCCGTATTTCAGGGCCACGGCGCCTCCAAGCGACTGGCGCGTTGCGTACGTCGCCAGGGCGACGGCCAGAACCTGGGCATCCAGCTTGTCCGGCCGACCGAACAGCCGCCTGAACAGCGAAGCAACATCGTTGTTGTTCTTGGAGACCAGGTTGTTAGCCGACTTCCTGCCATAGAGGCCCGGATAGGTGCCAGAGAGCCAGGTTGCCAGCTTCCGGGAACTCGCTGAGCCATTGAGGCTCTTGATGAGCTTCTGGCCATTGGCGCCGTTCCAGAACCCGATGGACGCCATGTCGCCCGCCATGAGGTTGGCCACGGACAGTTCCGCGAAGTTGTAGCCCTGGCCGGACTGGCTGGTCCCGACGGCAATGCCCGTCACCAGGTTGCCTTCTTCGCCAGGTTCGCCGCCAAGGCTGCCGACGGTCACGTCGCCATCGACAAAGCCCCGGGGTTGGATCTGGCGGACGGAGTAGGTTCCGGGGAAGAGGTTATCGACGTCATACACGCCGCAGGCGTCGGTCTTGGCTATTGCGAGGACCGCGCCGCCGGCATCCAGCACATGGACGATGACGCCCGGGATGCCGTCTTCGCAGTGGTCCTTGACGCCGTCGCCATCCTCATCAAGGAAGACGACGCCCGACAGACTCGAAGTTCCCGGGATGCTCGCCCGATTGCCGCCGTTGTCGGCCGAATAGAGCCGGCCCTGCGACGAATAGGTGATGTTGCTGCCCGCCGGGCCGAAATGGTCGATGGGCAGGCCACAGACGAAGTCCACCTGGAAATACGCCTCCGGCACCTCGACACTCAGCGTGTACGTTCCGGGATCAAGGTCGTAGGCAATGTCGCTGTCATAGATGCGCTGCTCGTAAGCCTCTTCGGGAACCCAGTGATCCGAGGGAACCAGGTAACTGACAAGGCTGACCGTGGCGGTGGTGCCATCCTTGACGGTGAAGGTAACCGAGACGGTATCGCCCTGCTTGACGTTGCCGCGAAGGTCTGTCACCGTCTTGGTTTTCCCACAGTGCTCGACCGTGTAGACGATGTTGGTCAGAGCACAGGGGCAGCTCTTGACATAATTGGCGAAATCGAGGTTGGCAGCAGTGCCCTCGACGGCATCCACCGTGTAGTAGCTGTCCAGAGTCGGATGGGTGCGCACGTAGCCGCCCGGCACGACTTCCTGGATGAAGAACCGGCCCTCGGCGTCGGGAGCGAACCCGTACGAACCATCCGAGCCGCTGGTGATCGTCGCCACAGGGCCGCCGTCGCCGGAGCCGAGCACTCCATCGTCGTTGGCGTCGGCATAGAGTTGCACAGTGACGCCGGACATCGGCAGATCGTCATCCGTCAAACCGTTGCCGGTGATGTCGCTGAACACGCGGCCGCGGATGGAGAACGGGCTTTCGACGACCTGGAGCCACTCATCGGATACGCTGGGCAGGAAGTTCAGATCGCCGACGTACTCGGCGGTGATGACGTGATCGCCTGCCGACAGATCGGCGAGGGTGAGCGTGGCAACGCCGTTGACAAGAGCTGCGGTGCCGACGATTCCGGACTCATCGCGGAACACCACCGTGCCGGTGGGCACGCCCTCCGTGGGCGACTCGGCGGCGACGGTCGCCGTGAGGATCACGGTTTCGCCGACTCCGGATGGATTGACGGATGTGGCCATGCTCGTTTCGCTGGCCGCCTGCTGGATGGCCAGCACGCCGCTGATGACGGTGACCTCGTAATTCGCCAGCTTGCCGGCGGGATCGTTCAGAGCCGGGGTGATGGCATAGACGCCGACATCGCTCGAAATCGTCGCCGCGGTGGCGTAGGTTGCACTGACGTCGTCGCAGTATTGGATGCCTGCGAGCGAGCCGGTCAACTCCGGGTTGGCTGTGCCATAGACCCTGGATTGGTTGTCGGCCGTCACGGTCAGTGTCGCTCTGCCCACGTTCTGCGTCAGGGCGGCATCGCTGGCGAGGAAGACGCCCTCGGGCAGGTAGGTTGCAGTAATCGTGTGGAGGCCCGCCGACAGGCCGGAGAACGACCACATGGCCGAGCCCGAGGCATCAAGAGCCACCGTGTACTGGAATGCGCCGTCGTCGCAGGAGAATAGGATGCTGCCGGTCGGAACGTCCGTCCCTCTGAGGGCAATGACATTGGCCGTGAACGCGGTGATGTCGCCGTATACGGCCAGAGGATTGTGCGCTGCCAGCGTTGTGGTGGTGGGAACCTCCTCGGTGGCAGCGGAGATGGCGGCCGCCTGGGAGAACTCGGAGGTGTTGCCGGAGGCATCGGTGGCCGTCGCGGTGATGAATGCAGTCTCATCCGCGAAGCCGGAGAAGGTGGCGGTGAAGCTGGCCAGGCCGTCAGCGTCGGTCGTTACTGAGACTGCGCCAAGGTAGGTCTGGCCCTCGCCATGACCGGACCAATTGGCCTGATCGCTGGCATAGAGGTCGAGGAGGAACGTCTCCGACGGCCAGGACTGGAACGAACCGGAAACCACCAGTGTGTCTGCCGAGATGCTGGCGGACGTGATAACCGGGAAGTTATGGAAGTGGTTAGCGCCATCGTGACCGGCCGAGTCGTTGAGTGTCACGCCATCCCAGCCGAGGTCGATGCCGATGCCATAGTTGCCGTAAATCGAGTTGCCGCGGATGGTGTTCTTGATACCGGATTCAACCGTCACACCATCGCCACTGCTGCCGAAGATGATATTGCCCTGCCCGGGGGCAGCGCCGCCAACGACGTTGTCGGAGCTATTGGTGAGCCAGACGCCAGCACCACGGTTGTAGGCGTACGGACTGGCCCCGCCCTCACCATCAAGACCGATGCCGTTGCCCTGCACGGTGACTCTGGAAGCGCCGTCCAGGCGGATGCCATCGCCATAGTTCGAGGAGATGATGTTGCCTGCGCCATCGCCTGAGCCGCCGACAAGCCAGGAGGCGTTTGCCTGGATGTAGATGCCGTTGCCATAGTTACCGGCGCCGTAAAGGCCGCTGGCATCGGTGCCGATCCAGTTGCCCTGGATCGTGCCATCGCCAGCAGTGTCCAGAACCCAGATGCCGTTGCCGCGATTGCCGGAGATGATGTTCCGCTGATACGCGGCGGGGCCGCCAATCGAGGTGTTCTTTCCAGCCACGCGAATGCCGTCGGTGGTTCCGAATTCTGACCCGTAGGGGTCCATGCCAATGATGTTGCCTTCCACCCGGGCGCCATCGGCCCCCTGCCGGATGTCGATGCCGTAGTCAAAACCGGTAAAGACGCACCGGCTGATCCACGCATCATCGCCCCTGGCCTCGATGCCAGCGCCGAAGAAGCCGGTGAAATACAGGCCCGTCACTTCGATGCGGTCGGCTTCAAGGATCAGGGCGCTGCCCATGGTGCTGGATGCGTCGATCGTCACCTGTGGCGGGCCGGAATCCACGCCCGCGAAGAAGGTCTCATCCGTCACGCTGGGGAGGGATTCTCTGAGATAGATCGTCCCGACCGTGTCAAAGAGAATGACGTCGAGCCCATTGGTCTGGTTCGCCTGTTGGATCGCCCAGCGGAGCGAGTTTTCGATAGGCTCCTCGCCGGCGATGTAGTCGAGCGTGCTGTCCACCATGAAGGCGGCCAGCAAGACCCGGCTCTCCAGCGTCTCAATGGCCGCCCGTCTGATCGCAGCCCCGGCCGAATCAGCAGTCCGGCAATCGTGCTGTGATGTCTTTGTTAGATACCCCGTGAAATGTGCTGCGCGCGTCATCGCCAACTGTCCTCCAACCGATCCGTGCGCCCCCGCCGCAACGCAGTTTCCATCGGCAGGGCGCGCCGTTCAGCTAGAGAGAATCTACGATATGCGCAATAATGATGAGATAGAACACTTTATACGGACTGCATATGTTCATCATACATCAAGGCATGCAGACGCTTTTATCCGTACAAATGATGCGGGCTGCGGGCTGATTTCATGATTGCTTGTATCTTCGCCACCACAGCGGAGTTGGCCGAGGATACGTCGGTTTTCTCGGCGAGATCGTGTTTGAGGTTGTAGAGTTCGATCGGGCCGTTGGGGGCTTTCTTGGTATTCAAACGAACGCCCTTCCAGTCACCCATGCGGACGGCCTGCCGGCCGCCCTGCTCGTGGAATTCCCAGTATAGGTATTCGTGCTGCTTCTGGGGCTGGCCGAGAAGGTCGGGCAGGTAACTGATGCCGTCGATGCCTTTGGGCGCTTCGACGCCGGCGATGTCGGCGGCAGTGGGCAGGAAATCCCAGAAGGCGGCGGCGTGGGCGCTGGTGCGGCCGGGCTTGATGGCCGCAGGCCAATACGCGATGAAAGGAACGCGGATGCCACCTTCGTAGAGATCTCGCTTGGTGCCGCGCAGGGGGCCGTTGGAATCGCTCCAGTCGGGGTTGTAGCCGCCTTCTTTGTGCGGGCCGTTGTCGCTGGTGAAAATGACCAGGGTGTCCTGATCGATGCCAAGCTCCTGAAGCTTGGCGATGAGCCGGCCGATGTGGCGGTCCATGCGGGTCACGATGGCGGCGTGCTTCTTCTGGTTTTCGGGCCAGTTCTTGTTGGCGTACGGCTCGTTGGAGGGGACTTGCATGCCTTTGTCGCCGGCTTCGTTGTTGGCATGGGGAACGGTGAGGGCGAGATAGAGGAAGAAGGGCTGGTCCTTGGATCGCTCGACGAACTGAAGCGCTTCTTCGGCGAAGAGGTCGCACGAGTAATCGACCTTCTC
>CAZMXI010000127.1:0-711 GCA_964570205.1 uncultured Tepidisphaeraceae bacterium | reverse complement strand
GAGGGGCTCGGGAAGCTTGTTGCGCAGGGGGATGCGCTCAGCGTTGCGGAAGAGGAACGCGGGGTAGGGGTTGTGGGCGTGGCGCTGGCAGAGGTAGCCGTAGAAGTAGTCAAAGCCCTGCCTGTTGGGGTGGCCGACGGAATCGGGGCCGCCCAGGCCCCATTTGCCGATCAGCGCGGTGGCGTAGCCGGCCTGCTTGAGAAGTGTGGCAACGGTGATGGAGTCGGCGGGGATGGGGTGCTGGCCCATGGGCGGGGTTTCGGTGTTGCCGCGGATGTAAGCGTGGCCCATGTGATAGCCGGTCATCAGGCCGCAGCGCGAGGGGGCGCAAACGGTGCTGGCGGCGTAGTGGTCGGTGCAGCGGAGGCCGCGCGCGGCTAGGGCGTCGAGGTTGGGGGTCTTGATGAATTTCGAGCCATAGCAGCCAAGGTCGCCATAGCCGAGGTCATCGGCCATGATGTAAATGATGTTGGGCTTGCGACGGGCTGACGGCGCCCCTGCGTCGGGGGTCTTGCGGCCGCATCCTGCGATGGCGGCAGCGCTGGCGGTGGCGGCGAAGGACTTGAGGAATTGCCTGCGGTTCATGGAGCCTCCGTAAGAGCCTGATTGGCCGGAATATAGCGGGGGCATGGGGGTTGGGAAAGGGAAGGGGATGGGCGGTGTGCTGGTTCAGCCTGAACTGGAGAACGAGTGCGGGTGCCTTACGCACTC
>CAZMXI010000126.1:0-14822 GCA_964570205.1 uncultured Tepidisphaeraceae bacterium | reverse complement strand
GCTCGCCGAGCATTACATCGTGGCCCACCGTTGCCTCCAGGAGAAGGTGAAGCTGGTGAGCCTGGCGCCTCGGTTCATCGGCGACTTTGAGAAGGGCGTGGACTACAAGGGCGACCTGAAGGCGTTCGAGAAATCCCTCGCCGACCACGCCGCCATCGCCTCGCTCCTAGGCCCATACAAGCTGAGCCTGCACTCCGGCTCCGACAAGCTCTCGATCTACGGCTCGCTGGCGCGGATCACCAGGGGCCTGTTCCATGTCAAGACCGCCGGCACGAGCTATCTCGAAGCCATCCGCGTCGTCGCCAGGCACGATGCGAAGCTGTTCCGACGGATCGTCGAGTTCTCGCGGAGCCATTACGACACCGACCGGGCGACTTACCACGTATCGGCCACGCTGGCCAGCGCCCCGCCGCCGGCCGAGGTGAGCGACACCGCCACGCTGGAGAAACTCTACCTGGAGAACTGGTCCGATGTGCCGCAAGGCAAGGGCTTCACCGCTCCCGGCCGGCAGATACTGCATTGCACGTTCGGATCGGTGCTGACCGACCCGCAGCTTAAGCCCCTGGTCCTTGACAATCTGAAGCAGCACCGCGCCACGTACGATGAGCTTCTGGCCGAGCATTTCGGCCGCCACCTCGCAGCGCTGCGATCGGGGATGTAGCTGGCAATCGCTACCGCTCCCGGCTGGCCAGCAGCTTGAGCATGAACAGGAACAGGTTGATGAAGTCGAGGTAAAGCGTCAGCGCTCCGCTGATCGCCAGCCGGGCCGCCATCGCCTGATCCCCTGCCGTCGCGTAGGCGATCTGCTTCAAGCGACTCGTGTCGTAAACCGTCAGACCCAGGAAAATCGCAATGCCGGCATAAGTAATGATCCAGTCAAGCGTGCTGTTGGCCCAGAAGATATTGACGATGCTGGCGATAACCAGCCCGATCAGGCCCATGAAAAGGAAGCTGCCGAGGCTGCTGAGGTCCTTTTTCGTAATGAAGCCCACCAGGCTCATCGCGCCGAACATGCCGGCCGTGGCGACAAACGCCGTGGCGATCGTACCCAATGCATAGACCAGAAAGATCGCCGAGAGCGTCATCCCCATCAGCGCGGCGTACAGCACGAACATCGCCGTCGCTACGCCTGCGCTGATCTTGTTGATCGCGGCGCTGATCGCAATGACCAGCGCGATCTGGGCGATGAAGAGCACGATCAGAGCGGCGGGGTTGAATATGGCCGCCATCGCGGTTGAATTGCCGGACACGATCCACGCGACCAGCGCCGTCGTCGCCAATCCAACCGCCATCCATGCATAGACCGTATTGAAAAAAGTCACCAGAACCTGGCTGCCGCCGGCCGCGTGGTCGAACGGCCGGGTTTCTCGGCGCGAGTAGGGATTGGGGAATGTGCTCATCGATCTCTCCAGATAAGGTCGGCCAGCCATCGCAGCCGTCGCGGCAATCATAGCAGCTCAACGCGTATCTATCGATCGCCAGAGGACGCTACCAGCGGAAATAGCGATAGGGATCGTCGCCCAACGGGAAATCAGCCCTGTAGTCCGGGTGATACCACTTCGCGGGACGGCCTGCGAAGAAGTTGGCATCGGCGTTGAACGAAGCGCCCATGTTGGCCAGAAGCTGAGCCATCGCCCGGGTCTGCCGCCAGCGCGTGTACCGCAGGTGCGTGTTCGTGTCGGCCAGGAGGGCATCGGGATCAAGTTGGCAGAAGATAACGACGCCCTTTTCGATCTGCATGCGGCCGAGCAAACCGCGAGCGGAGATCTTAAGCTGCGGACCGGTGTCCAGAAGAATCGATTCGACGCCTGTTCGCCAACGCAGGTCGGAGGGGCTGAGTCCGGTCGTCTCCGGCCAGTCGGGCACTTCCGTGGCCCCAGAGAAATCCTTGACCTGCTTGAGCGTCATATCGGGCAGATGAGGCGCGTCGCGTCGCATGAACAGCACCTTTCCTCCGGCGGCGAGATATTCACCGGTCTGGACAATGTCGATCTTGGCGCCCGCGCCGATGATCGCCACGCCCGCGGGCGCTTCGAGCGTGTTGACGCGATCGTAAACCACCCCGAGGCCATCCATCCTGTCGGCGTCATCGTTGTTGCCCAGCAACACGACACTGGGTGCGCGAGGCGACGGCCGGCCGCGCAGCGCGTATTCGACCAAGTTGCGCAGGAGCACCATGGCGGCAGGGTCGGCGGCGTAGTCCTCGAAATCAAGTGTGTTAAGAATCAGCCTGCCCTTGCCGTGGTCCAGTTCCATCAGCGGCGTATAGGCCAGGTCGAATCCGCATTCGAGAATCGGCCGCCAACCCGATCGATGAGGCTTCTCAATGGCCGCGCAGCACAGCGCGCCTCGGTTGCCCCAGTGCCAGCCGTGCAGAGGCATGCCATCCTCCATCGGCCCGGCGTCGGGCATGAGATAGTCCGGGCGCGGCTCGACAAGGGTGCCCTGGCCGGCCCAGTCGCGCAGATCCAGGGCATCCAGACCGTCAACGACGGGGTGATCCACGGCAACCGGAAACACCCGGCGCGGCAGGTGCCCGGCAACCCGGAAGCCGCACTTGCGCAGGAAATCAGGATGCTGGGCAAAGACGATCACGCGCCCGCCGTTGGCGACAATGGCCTCGATCGACGCCAGCACGGCCGCAGGAGCATTGGCCTGGAGCGGTCTGCTGAGGGCTTCGCGGCCGATGAACAGCAGCGGCACATCAGCCTCGCCCTTCCACGGCTTAAGGGCATAACCCTGCAACTGAAGGACCTTGGAGGTGAGTCCGACGGGGTCATAGATGAGCAACTCGCGTTCGACGGGGCCGGGTCTGGCGAACACGCGGAAGTCAAAGACATCTTCGTTCTGAATCTGGCCGATGGCGACGGCAATCTTGATGCGCCCGTCGGCCTTGGACTCGCCGGTGTGGGCCGGCAGTTCGATATCGATCGGCAACATCAGGTTCTGCGCCGGCTCGATAGCGAACTGGCCCTCGGCGAGAATCGTCTTCACGATGCCATCGCCCGCCGGGACGGTCGCCTCGTAAGTGAACGTGCCCTTCTGCGCGATGCGGGTATCATTGAGGACCGCGATCTGCTTGTGAATGACCTGCCCCGCGACGAACGAATGGTCCTTGGCGGTGAAGGCATCCTTGGGGCCCGCAATCCACGCCAGCGTGGCGGAGTTGTTGTCGAGAATCGCCTGGCCGGCCGGCTGAATGTTCCAGTGCGGAGCCTGAAGATAGTGCAGTTCGCACGCGCGAACGCCGGCATCGAAGTACGTGCCCCGGCGACCAGGCCTGAACGGCGCCAGCGGGACAAGCTGTGCCGGGTTGGCGGGTTGCCAGCCGTAGCCAAGGCTCGATGGAGCCATGCCACCGGTGATCCCGTGGGTTCGCCAGGCGCGGTACGTGTTGGTTATGAACGAATACTGAAGCTGCTGGAACGCCGGCGCTGTCTCCAGCGCGGGGTTGCCTTGCCACGCGAGATAAGACTGCTCGCCCAGGAAGCTGACGCGAACGGCGTCGCGATAAGACTTGGGCTCAAGGTCGTACACGTCGGGGCCGATCCATCCGGCGCAGAATTCGGTCATCAGCGGCTCGGTCTGGGCGGCGGCGGGCAGGGGCATCCTGCCGCGAAGCATCGCCGCAACCAGCGGCGTCCCGAATTCGCCGGCCATGAACGGCATCTTGCCGTGCTCGGCGTAATGGCTCAGCCACTCCTCCCGTTCCTGGAGGGGGATGAGGTTCAGGTGCGTGTTGACGGAGTGAAGATCACCCACGAACCCCCCCTGGTGATTGCAGACGGGGCGAGTCGGATCGTGCTTCTTGACGAGGCCAATGGCCTCACGGCCATATTGGGCTGCCCGGAGCGCGAAGGCGCTGGGGTGGGTCCAGTCGCGGCGGCCGATCATGACGGGATTCTGATCCTGCGCGAAACCGAAGAAGCCGGCGCTCGTCGCCCACATCAGGATGGAAGGATGATTGCGCATGTTGCGCACGTCGGCCCGCATGGCCGACTGCCACGCCTGCCGGTTGTCCTCCTCGTCCCAGATGAAATTCCGCGCGGCGTCCACCATAAATGGAGCAACGCTCGGCAGCGAATCCATGATCGGCCAGCCTCGCTCGTCCGCGATTCGGGCGCGGATGCCGCGATAATCGGGCGTTCCTCGTCGATGGATTTCGACGGAAGACTGCTTCTCGATATTGAAGCCGGCCTTCATCTGCCCGGTAATCAGACCGTGGATCACCTCGGCCGTCCCCGCGACACACGAACCCCGGTCCAGCCCGATCGACGGGCGAAGGCGGAACTCGACACCGTTCAGCATGAACTTCCGGCCGTCAACCCAGAATTCCCTGAAGCCGAACCGCCGCGCGAATTCATCGTGGATGCCCGCGCCGATGAGCTCGAGCTGGACGGTGTAGAGGTTGGGCGTGGCGAAATCCCACAGACGCGCGTCCGGCCATTTCCAAGCAGCGAAAACGGTCTGACTCCGTCCAGCCTCGACTGCGACGTCGCGCACAAAGCGAGCTTCTTCAACGCCCTTCTCGTTGAGCATTCGCGCGATGAGGCGCACTGCGCCGGCGCGGCGGACATCCGCCAGATCGACTTCGAGCATCACCTCGCCACGCCGCGTCGACGTCTGCACGAAGACATCGCTGATGTGCGGACCCTTCGGACGGCACTTGACTGTCACATCACCGATGATGCCACGCGATTCCAGCGGATCGTCGATCGCAGTGGGCTGCACATCCGGGCGGAAGATCGGCCGGGTGGCCGGCTGGGCCCCAATCTGGGTCCTCGGCTGAGCAGTTGGTAACGTCATCGGCTGGGTGGCTGGTTGGATGGCGGATTGGGTGGCCGGTTGGGTGGTCGGCACGCGCTGGAATTCCTGAGCCTGACTCTCATCCGCGGTTGCCATCACCAGCAGTCGGAGGGTGGCCCGCCGCCCCGGCGTGACCGCGTCGGTGATGTCGATCGAGCCCTGATTCCCCGGCCACGCCAGCGTTCCGCACCGCTTGCCATCCATGTAGATGATGGCGTCGGTGCTCACTCGGTCGAAATCGAGAAGGATAGCCCGCCCCGCCCACGCCGCCGGCACCATCACCGTGCGCTCGTAAATCGCCACGGGCACCGAATCGCCGTTGTAAGCCTGCCATGCCGGATGCGCGCCCAGCTTGACGATGCCAGGCCGGGCCGATGTGTTCCGCCAGTCGCCCGGGACGCGGATATAGCCCCAATCTTCCACTGGCTCGCTGGCCGGTTGGGTTGCAGGCTGCGTGCTGGGCAACGTCGCCGGCTGATTCGCCGGCCGAAACCGCCACAAGCCGTTCAGGCATATCTCCTGCCGCTTGGACGAGACCGCCTCGACGGGCTCCATTCCCCACAATGCCTCTCCAGCCGGCGCGGCAGCGTGGCAGAACGATGCTGTCAACAGAAGAATCAGACCGAAATTGGCCGCTTTCATGCTTGCTTCACGGGCAGTTCCGCCCGCGCCAGGGTATTGCATCGCCATGCCGCGCCTGCTCGAAGGCAGCGCACATCAAGGCCATCTTACCGTTCTATACCACCACCCGGCGATCCCGATGATCGCAATTCCAGTAGCGTGGCTCGGCGTGGTCGAGCCTCTACATAAGCACGTCGTTTGCGGCTATCATTGACCCAATGCAACCGAAGACGTTGATTCTCCGCACCGCGGGCGTGAACTGCGACATGGAAACGGCCCACGCGTTCGAGTTGGCCGGCGCCAGAAGCGAATCCCTGCACGTGAACCGGCTGCTCGATCAGCCTGAACTGCTGCATGAATACCAGCTCCTGGCCTTCCCGGGCGGGTTCAGCTACGGTGATGACATTGCGGCAGGCCGGATTTTCGCCAACCAGATGCGCCACCATCTGGCAGAGAGCCTGGGACGGTTCATCGAGGCTGGCAAGCCCATTATCGGCATCTGCAACGGCTTCCAGGTGCTGGTGAAGACCGACCTTCTGCCCGGCCCGATCGCCGGTAAGTCTGGTCAGACCTGCACCCTCGCGCACAACGACTGCGGGCGGTTCATCGACCGCTGGGTCCATCTTGCGTCGCGATCGGTCAAGTGCGTCTGGACGGCGGGAATCGACCGACTGGAGCTGCCCATCGCGCACGGCGAGGGCAAGTTCGTTCCCCGCGATGAGGCGATCCGCCGGGCACTCTGGGATGGGCAGCAGGTGGCGCTGGTATACACCAGGGCGGATGGCTCGCCCGCATCCGGACTGTCGCCCGACAACCCCAATGCCAGCGTCGACGACATCGCGGGCATCTGTGATGCGACCGGCTTGGTTTTCGGCCTCATGCCCCACCCGGAGCGCCACGTCGACCCCACACAGCATCCCGCGTGGACCCGAAGCAGGCCCCTGCCCGCCGAGGGTCATGGACTGGCCATTTTCCGCAACGCGGTCAAGCACGTCGCAAACGCTGTGGGCGCTGGGGTCTAGCCACGTTGCGAATACTGGTTCAGGTATACGAGGGCGGCGTTAAGGACGGTTGCGTACCCCGTCCAGGCAAGGTAGGGCACGAGAAGCGCCGCCGCCGGCCGCGACACCGTCCAGAATGCCGCAATCGTCGCGACGATCGCAATCAGCAGCAGGACAATAACCACCAGCCCTCCCACCAGAGACTGCTGCCCGAAGAAGATCGGCGTCCATATCGCGTTGAGCAGAAGTTGCGTGCCAAACAGCGCCAGAGCCACGCGCACGGGGCGATGCCGGATGCCCGATCGCCAGACCAGGAACGCCGCAAGGCCCATCATCGCGTAGAGCGTCGTCCAGACCGGCGCGAACACCCAGCCCGGAGGTGTAAACGATGGCTTCTGGAGCTGTTGATACCACGGACTCTGGCCCGTGGAAGTCGTCAGCGCGCCGAGAATTCCGACGGATTCGCAGATGAGAATGGCCAGGGCGAGCCTGACAACACCGCCACGGAACGAAGAGTAGAGTTCGGTCATACCCTCGCATTATAGCCCAGGCAACCATAAGCCAATCGCCGGGCTCGCGTTCGAGTCGCGGGCCCGGCGATCCAGAGACGATTGCACCGGATTTCACTGGGCCATGACGCTCAGGCCGGCCTGGAGCGTGCTTCCGGAATAGGTGACCTCCTGGATCATCGTGCCTCTCGGGATCAGGAAGAGCAGCATCACTTGGTTCGGCGTCGTTCCGCGGTCGGCAGGGACCTCGGCGTACGGACGGGACGAATGGTACCGGAGCACCACGCTGTCCTGATTGCCGCGGCTCACCTTCGCCATAGCGCCATTGGGCTTGTAGCTCTTGCCGTTGGAATCCTTCAACTCAAAACGCGCCAGTTCCGAAGCCCATTTCCATTTGTCGTCGCCGCGCGGCAGCGCCGTCACCTGGAGCATCGCCACGCCCTGCGGCACGTCGAATTCCGAAACCAGCCCGCCTCCGCCAGACAGGATCGCGCTGCTGCGCACCGGATCCACTTCCACATTGACGAATTTCCGATTGCGCACCTCGTACTTGCCCCACTCGGCGTCGCCCCGCGTATCGGGATCGGTGGTGCCGATGCCGATGCCCATCCCCCCCATAAGCTGCGATGCCGGCAATACCTGCGTGCCGTCGATGCTGAGAGAACAGCCAGGAGGCAGCGGGGTCTGCGCGGCCTTGCGCACCACGGCAATGCTGTCATTGGGCTTCGCCTGCGCGTACGACACCAGCCGCTTGCCCCCAAGATCCACACGCGCCATCCGCTTGACCTCCAGGGTCACGTCCGGACCGAGTTTCGGCTGCTCCGCCTTGGGATCCTCCAGCACCGACCGCGGCAGCTCGAAAACCAGCTCGGCGCCCTTGTCCTGCGAACAGAACAGCAGGTCGTCCGGCTGTTGTGCAAACAACGTGGTGCCGCCCTCCATCGTCCCGATGGGGAAGTAGTTGCTGCCGCCGGCCACCAGCCGGATGCCCGCGGGCGTGAAGCTGAAGTGGCTGTTCTTGTCGCTGTCATCGCGATGAAATACGGTCTGCACCACGATCAACATGTGATTGGGCTTGGCCACGCGCTTGTCGGGAAGCGCCGGCGGCTTCGGCTGCGCCTTCGGGCCGCGAGTGCCCACGCCCGCGTCACCCGAGACGATCCGCTCCGGATCAACCTGATCGACTGCTCCGGGGATCACGTAGACCTCTCCCAGAACCTGCGTCTTCTCAGGCAGCGCCGTGTGCTTGCTTCCCGTTTGCAGACTCAATCGCTGGCCGAACAACTCCTGGAGATAATCGGGATGCGCAGCCCGAAACGGACGTCCGCTATCCAGGGCGCCGTCGGCGTCGCTCACCACATCCACGATGTTCAACACGATGTCGTCCACAGGAATCAACAGCTTCGACGCATCCCCTTCGAGGAAAGCCTTTGCATTCAGTTCGTCGTACACCGTGTCAATCTCGCCTCGCTGCCCTTTGACGGCGATCTTCTTGCCGAACTCCACCGGATACCGGCAGTATTGCGCGATGCTCGGGCCAAACGGAAGCGTCTGCGCGGCCACCGCCAGCACGCCCACCGCGAGGATTCCCGCGATCAGCCCGAACACGGAGGCGCCGATCTTGTCCACCAGCACGTGAAACCGCACATTCCCGGGAATCAGGCTGTCGAACAGCAGCCGCAGCACCAGGTAGGTCGCCGCGAAAAGAGCCGTGAGCATCATCCCGTGGGCCTGGTCGGCCATTCGACCCTTCAGCAGGAGATCCACCAGCGTCTCGTGGTATCCCACCGCCACGATGGCGGCAATCAGTGCGCAGATCGCCGACAGCCCGGCGCTGAACAGGCCCTGCAGGAAATGGAAGTAAATGACGCCGCAGAGCAGGAGGATGACGACAGTATTGAAGAGCATCTTGGTTGCGCCTTATTCTCGTGTTGCCATGACTACCGTGCCGGCCTCGCGCCGGCGGCCGGCCTCTGTTGCTCCGGGCCACGCAGGACACGGAGCACTTCCTGCACCGACGTTTCCCCCGCCTCGACCTGCGCCAGCGCCATCTCCTGAAGGTAACGTCCTCGCTGCTTGCGGAAGATCGTCTGAAGCTGCTTGATCGAGCCTCCCGTCGATGCAGTCTGCCGCACCTCGTCGTCGATCGGGAAGACCTCGTACACGCCGAATCGCCCCTTGTAACGCAATTCCTGGCAGAACTCGCACAGAATCGGATTGCCCTTCTGGTCGCGCAGCGGCTGTGTCCTCGCCTGGAACAGCTTCTGCACCCGGGCCGGGTCCATGTTCAGCTTCCGCAGCGTCTCACCCTCCGGCACATACGCCACTTTGCACGCCATGCACAGCCGACGCATCACCCGCCCCGCGATGATCATCCGGAGCTGGCTCATCGCCAACTCGTCGTCGCCTACGATCCGCCGCCACATCGCCAGAGCGTCAAATGAGCTCCCATACCGCATGCCCAGGTACACCCGCCGGTTCTGCGCCGCGAAACGGATCAGCTCGCGGGCGCTGGCCGGGTTCGCTATCTCATCCACCATCAGCAGGTCCGGCTCCTGACTGCACACCCATTCCACCTGCTTCAGCTCGTCAGCCGGCGTCACGGACGCAGCAAGATTGTTCTGGGTGATGCCCTCGAGGTCTTCGCGGGAACTGTGCTCGATCGTCTGGATATGATTCATAAAGGCGTCATGCTTCCGCATGATGCAGTAGAGCAGCGTGGTCAGCCCCTGCTGCTTCGGCGCTGTCACGAGCACAATCCCGCCCCGTTCCATCATCACGCCCTGAACCGTCGCCAACTGCTCGCTGGTGAAGCCGATCGTCTCCAGTTTCTGGTCCCACCGCTTCTTCAGATCCACGCTCACGCGCAGCGATTCGCCCGCCGTGCTCCCCCGCGTCATGATCTCCAGGTCATGCCGCTTGTTGTTCAGCATCGCCCTCATATTGCCCGTCTGCGGCTTGCGGCGATCTTCAACGTCCAGCCCCGCGGCCTGCTTCAGGTACGTGATCGCGGCCGCCACGCCCGCCTTATCGAACGCCGGCATGTTATACGCCACGCCATCCACGACATACTGCGCCTCGGCGGCGCCCTCCCCCGGCCGAACCTCGACGCGCTCCGCCCATTTCGTCATCGGGTCCAGCAGCAGGCTCTGCGCGGTCTCATAGCCGGCCCGGTCAGGATCCTCTGCGCTCTCGGGCGGGGGAATGGCCGCGCCTTTGTGGTTCAGGAAGCCAATCTGCCCCGCCTTGACTTTCTTCTGCTTGCCGGACTTCCCCAGGTTCTTCCCCAACTCCGCAAGTTCCGTCTTCAGGTCCGCCAACCCCACTTTCTGATGGCGAATGCCCAGGTAAGTCCCCGCCGATGCCAGAAATACCCCCACCAGCACCGCCAGCGCCACCCAGAAACCCGGAATGAAGAAGAAGGCGAAGAATGACGCCATCCCCACAAAGAAGAACACCGTGTTCAACACCTCACGCGGCAGGTGCGCAACGGGCGCATCCTTGTCCGCCCACGTCAACAACTTGCCCCAGATCAGAATGATGAGCGGCACCGGCAGGAGTTTGAACAGATTGATGTAACCACCGATTTCCACGGCAGCCACGAACGGGGTGGCAGAAAACATCACTGGTCCTTTGCTGCGAATCCGAAGAAGCCAAACAGCCCGCAGTCTGCATTCTAAACCAGATGAGGCATCCATGACAATTGAGCGCAGTACAGAACATCGAAAGATCGTCTCCCGCCTTGACCGCCCGGCCGGCCGGCACTAACCTGATGCCCCCATTCGGCTTGAGCCGGGATGGGCGTTGTACAAGCGGCGTTCAACCGGACATAATGCGTTCTTCGCTTTCCCCTTTATGGGAAAGCGGCACCATGACCGGCCGGGATGACAACATGCCGCCCGATAACGACGGGAAGGAACAGCGGCAGACGCAGGATTGGTACCGGCTGGCCGGCGTTGGCTTCGAGTTTGTCGTCGCCTTCGTCCTGTTCGGTGGCGTCGGTCTGTGGCTGGATCGGACGTGGAACACCACCCCCTGGCTGACCCTTGTCGGCAGTGGGCTGGGTTTCGCGACAGGCCTTTGGATGCTCGTCAGGGCCGCCTACCGGTACTTTCGATGAGCTGGCGCAACGGCCGGCAAGTAGGCGTACGTGAATAGCGCGACCCACCACACAGACCCGCCCCGGGACCCGGTGGGTCAGGCGGCGATTCCTTCCCGCACGATCGGCCGGTTGGCGCTGGCATCGGCGGCGACCCTGCTGAGCGCTGGCTTTGTGCTCGGATGCATGCTGATGCTGATCAACGATCCCGCGTGGTGGCGAGGACTGCTGGCTGCGGGCGTTGTCAGCCTGCTGGCGACGGCCGTGTCGGTGCCCCTGCTCGCGTGGGGCCTGCACCGCGGGCTGATGGCGGCCGTCGGCGGCTATTTTCTCACCGCCGTGGCCAAGATCGCCATCAGCCTCGGCGGCGGCGTTCTGGCGGTTTACGCGGGAGGCTATCCCGCACTGCCCACGATGCTGCTGATCGTCGTGTTCTACCTGGCGCTGCTGGCAGCGCAGACAACCGTGGTCGCCAGAACCATCTGGCCGGCCAAGGCATAGGACGAAATCCATGCAAGGCGTGATGACAACCCTGTTCCTCGCGGCCGACAACCCGCTGACCCACGTGGTGGACCACCCGATCATCCAACGCGATGGCTGGTATGTCCTGACCAACCACATGATCATGCTGACGCTTACCGCCGTGATCATGCTGGTCGTTTTCCCCCTTCTGACACGCCGCTATCGCCGCGGCGATCTCGTTCCCACCGGCACACGCAACCTGTTCGAAGCGGTCATGATGTTCATCCGCAACGATGTCGCCAAGCCGGTGCTGGGCGATGACACCGACCGCTTCATGCCCTTTCTCTGGACCCTCTTCTTCTTCATCCTGATCAACAACCTCCTCGGCTTGCTGCCCATGGAGCAGATCACCACCCCCCTCGTGGCGCCCCTCGGCCTCCATCACGCGGTGTATGGCACCGCGACCGCGAATATCTGGGTCACCGCCACGCTCGCCTTCATTTCCTGGCTCGTCATCCAGATCAGCGGCATCCGCGCCAACGGGCTGGTCAATTACGCCCGGCACTTCACGGGCGGCGCGCCGCTGTACATGGCCCCCATCATGGTGCCTGTCGAAATCATGGGCATGTTCGTCAAGCCTGTCGCCCTGGCCATCCGTCTCTTCGCCAACATGACTGCCGGGCACGTCCTCGTCGCCGTCCTCATCGGCTTCACCGCCAGCGCAGCCGCCGCCGGCATAGGCGCCCTCGTCGGCATCGGCATCGCGGTCGTCCTTGGCACCACCGCCATCATGCTGCTCGAGACGTTTGTCGCCTTCCTCCAAGCTTACATTTTCACCTTTCTCACGACCTTGTTCATCGGACAGCTCGTTGTCCATGAGCATGAACACCATGCGCCCGAAGGCGGCCATCACGATGAAGCACACGAGAAGACCAGCGGCGGCAACCCGACCGACCACGCCGCGATCGACGACAAGGCGCGGCAGGCCGGCACGCATATGGCACGTTAGCCCGCGCACAGATTGAACACTATGGCGGAAGCGGCGAGGGCAACCGCCTTTTAAGGGAGTCATCCCGATAGTGCAGACAAAGGCCTCCCCTCGCGGGGCCGGGGTTGTATCCGCCCAACCCGAAAACGGGCGGAAGGAGAATGTCATGAAGAAGTTGTTTGCTCTGGCAATGCTGCTGTCGTTGCTGCTGCCGGCCGTGGCCATGGCCGCCGAACCCGCTGCGGCCGAGCCCGCCCCCACGGGCTCGTATTTCTTCCCGCCAGGACTGCCCGGCATCGCGATCGGCGTCGCCGTCGGCCTCGGCCTGATCATCATCGGCGCCGGCAAGGGCATCGGCAACATCGGCGCCCATGCCACCGACGCCATCGCCCGCCAACCCGAAGCCGGCGGCCGTATTTTCACGACCATGATCATCAGCGCCGCCCTCATCGAAGGCGTTACGCTGTTCGCCATCGTCGTGGCGCTGCTCATCGTCTTCCGCGGATGACGGCTTTTCACCCGCGTGCGGGTTCAACTCCGCCCGCGGGCTTATGCGACGGAACGTTTCCTGCTGGAGATCCATTATGAGGCTACCGTTCAAAGTTGTACTGCTGGCGGCCACGCTGATTCTCACGTTGGCGCCGGCGGTTACGGCTTCGTCCGCCCCCGGCCATGACGAGCCGAGCCTGATCGCCGGGCCACCCAAGGGCCTGGTCACCTCCATCACCACGCTGGTCATCTTCGCACTGCTGCTCGCGGTCCTCGGCAAATTCGCCTGGGGTCCCATCGCCTCGGGCCTCAAGGCCCGCGAGGAGCGCATCCGCCGCGACATCGCCGACGCCGAGGCCGCCCGTGCCCGCGCCGAGGCCACTCTGCGCGAATACAACGCCCGCCTCGCCACCGCCGAGCAGAAGGTCCGTGACATGCTCGCCGGCGCCACCGCCCAGGGCGAGCAGATTGCCGCCGAGATCAACGCTCGCGCCCAGCACGAGGCGGAAGAGGCCAGGCAGCGCGCCATGCGCGAAATCGACGCCGCCGGCAAGCATGCCATCACAGAGATCTACGACAAGGCCGCCGAAATCTCGACCAGCATCGCCGAGAAGATCCTCCGGCGGAACATCAACGCCAACGACCAGCGAGACCTCGTGCAGGAAAGCCTCAATCAACTGGAAAGCACACGAGCATAGGGTGGGCATCGCCCACCCTCCTTGACGGAGACCGCCCATGCCGGCGACAAGCAAACAGAAGGTCGCAGCCAACCAGTACGCCCAGGCGATGCTGGAGCTGGCCAACGAACGGAACCAGGCCGTGGAACTTGGCAATGAGTTGCGGCAAGTCGGCGAAATCCTTTGCCAAAGCCCCGATTTTGCGCTTTTCCTCCGCGACCCAGGCATCAGCCAGGCCGAACGACGCGCCGTGATCGGCAGAGCCTTCGCCGACCGCGCCTCCGAACTGATGTTCAACCTCCTTGGCGTCCTCAATGGCAAGGGCCGGATGGCCCTGCTCGACGCGATCATCGACAGCTATCAGGACATGCTCAACCAGCAACTCGGCAGGATCGACGTCGACGTCACCGTTGCCCGTACCCTGGACGCCCCCGAACTTGAATTCGTGCGGCAGCGCATCAACGCGGCCATGAAGAAGGATGCCATCGTGCGCCAGCGAGTGGATGACCGCATCATCGGTGGCATGGTGCTCCGCATCGGCGACAAGCTCATGGACGCCAGCGTCCGTTCTCAGCTCGACGCCATGCGAAGAAAGCTCATGGCCGCCGCGCCGCAGTGACAACAACCGAAATCAGCCCTAAAGACCCGGAGATATCGATATGGCAATCAATGTGGCGGAAATCACGAGCGTGCTGAAGCAGGAGATCGCCTCCTTCCAGCAGCAGTTGCAGGTGACCGAAGTGGGCACCGTCATCGAAGTCGGCGACGGCATCGCCCGAATCTACGGCCTCCGCGGCGCGATGGCCGGCGAACTGCTGGAATTCGAGAACGGAACCATGGGCCAGGTCTTCAACCTCGAAGAAGAGTCCATCGGCGCCGTCATCTTCGGCAACTGCCTCCAAATCGAGGAAGGCGACCAGGTCCGCGCCACCGGCCGCCTCCTCGAAGTCCCCGTCGGCGACGCCGTCATGGGCCGCGTCGTCAACCCCCTCGGCCAGCCCCTCGACGGCGGCCCCGAGATCATCACCACCGAACGCCGCAAGATGGACATCGTCGCCCCCGGCATCGCCGAGCGACAGCCCGTCAAGCAGCCCCTCCAGACCGGCCTCAAAGCCATCGACAGCATGATCCCCATCGGCCGCGGCCAGCGCGAGCTCATCATCGGCGACC
>CAZMXI010000125.1:10543-15000 GCA_964570205.1 uncultured Tepidisphaeraceae bacterium | reverse complement strand
GAGCGGCGTGCCGTTCAGGATTGCGTCGACCCAGTTCTGCAGCTTGTACGTGAACAGCGTCTCGAAGTCGCCTTTGTCGCTGATCCAGCCCGGCACACTGTTGATCATGGAGCCGGCCCGGTCGGTGAAGAGGGCCGGCGGGTCGAGGCGGCAGCCGCCTTTCTCACCCATCATCTCGAAGTTCCAGATGTCCTTCTCAATGTGCGCGACGAACGACGCCTCGATCTGCATCAGGGCGCCAGTATCGAATCGAACCTGACCGATCGCCATATCTTCGACGGTGTACGTCTTGTAGTCCCAGTTCGGCCACATGGATTGCACACTGGACGGCTTGTGCCCCAAGTAGGTCCAGGTGTTGCCGCTGGCGGCCACGGGCCTGGGCCGTCCCATCGCATAATGCGCCATCTCAATCACGTGCACGCCGATGTCGATCATCGGCCCGCCGCCCTGGAGATGCTTCTGGCCGAAAACGCCCCAGTTCGGAATGCCGCGCCGCCGCAGCGCCTGGCATTTGACAAACATGATCTTCCCGAACTCGCCGGCGTCGCGGGCGCGGACGAGAAACTGGGTGTTGGGGTGATAGCGGTATTGGAAACCAACGGCCAGCTTCCTTCGATTCTTCGCAGCCGCGTCGATCATCTTCCGGCACTCGGCGGTGTTCATCGCCATCGGTTTTTCGGTGAGGGCGTGACAACCGGCATTGCAGGCATCAATGACGGCCGGCGCGTGAACGCCGTTGGGCGTGCAGACCGACACCGCGTCGGGCCTGACCACCTTAAGCATCCGTTTCCAGTCGGCATAGAGGTTCTTGAGGCCGTATTTCTCGGCCATCAACGCCAGGCGCTCTGGTTTAATGTCGACCCCCGCCACGACATCCACTTCGGGCATCTTCTGCATCAGGCGGATGTGCACCTCGCTGATTCCTCCGCACCCGATGATCGCCACACGCAGCTTGTCGCCTTTGAATTCCTTCTTCCGTTCGGTTGCCAATGAGTCCTGCGAAACGCTCTTTGCGGCCATATAGGTCCCTGTTCCTCATCTAATCAAGATCGCCGGAGAATGCGCCAGGCGACGGACAACGCCGCCGCCGTGAGGGGAAGATCATAGACCCCCGGTCGGCAACTGCAATACTGGCCCGATCCGTCCCTCATCGGGCGGGTTCCGGAGACATGCTGGGAATGACCGGCGTGGTGGTGTCCGTCTCGTCAAAGGGCTTGAGGGGCGCGAGCCCCTTCTTGGCCCTATCGCTGGGTGTCGTCTGCGCGATTTCAATCGCCCCGTGCAGGGTTCGTTCAAACACATGCACCACTTCGCCCAGTTTGCCGTTGACCAGCGTTGCCGTCGCCCGGTCTGCGGTGAACTTCAGATGCCCAAATCCATGAAGCGAACGAGAGAACGGTCCGCGGTCGTCCCGCCGGAGTTCGGTCCTTGGCCGGCCGCCCCCGCCCAGCACCAGAAAGCTCGTCGTCCAGCCCGGCAATTCCAGGTGCTGGAGGTTGTGTTCGTGGGCGCACAGATAGAAGTCCACGTGATATTGCTTGAACAGAGCGCCCCACTCGACCTGCAGGAGGCCGATGTCGCCGTGCTGGCCGTTGCTGAACAGCGGGTGGTGCGCCGCCGCCACCAGCCATTTCGTGGTTCGCGGGCGAGCAAGCTCCTGCTCCAGCCAGGCGGTCTGCCTGGCCCACTCGGCGGGGCTGAGCTTGTGCCGGTTGCTGTCGAGCATCAACACCGTCACCAGGGGCTGCTCGGCCGGGAATTCCAGCCGATACCATCGCGCCGGCAGCTTGAAGCGCGATTGGGGGTGCTTCGCGGCGTATTCAAACTCCATCGCCATCTTCTGGTCTTCAAGGTCGTGATTGCCCAGAATCGCGTAGAAGGGCATGGTCAGAATGTACGGGTCATAGACCCACTCGAACGCCGCGTTCCACTTCGGGTCCTCAACTCCTTTCCACTTGTCATACATGTTGTCGCCCAGCAACAGCGTCGCGCTGAATTGCGGCGAAAGGCCGTTCGTATAATCGGCCAGGCGCCTGGCGACCAATCGTTGGCGGCTGTTGTCCGCGCCGTAGCAGCCAAAAGCGATCAGATTCACCTCGTCCGACGGCATGGGTTTGTTGGCGACCGTGTCCGGCCGGGGCGAGGGTCGGGTTGTCGGCCGGGTCGTGCCGTACAGCCGATCCTCAGAGTCCGCGGTCTCGCCGAAGCCTGCCGTCACCCTCACCAGCTTGTCCGAGACCTTGTCGCGCCCCGTGCTTGAAACAATCGTCACATCGCCGTTGACCGGCCGCTCGAAGTGATGAACGATTTCGCCGTCCATGTCCACGAACTTGACGACCGTCTTCTCGGCCGTTGCCTGCAGATGGGCGAAGCCATGCAGCGACCGTGAGAATGGTCCGCGGTCGTCCCGGCGAAACGCTGTCTTGCTCCGACCGCCTGAGCCGGCCATCAGGAAGCTCGTCGGCCAGCCCAGCAGTTCCAGATGCTGGACGTTATGGTCCTGGCCGGCGATGTAGAAATCCACATCATGCTGTTTCAACAGCTCGCCCCATTCTGCCTCAATGACCGCATTGTCGCCGTGGGCTCCGTTGCTGAACAGCGGATGATGCGCCACGCAGATCGTCCATGTTGCCCGAGGTCCGGCAAGCTGCTGCTGTATCCACGCGGTCTGTTCCGCCCACTGCTCGTCGCTCATCGCGGGCTTGGTGCTGTCAAGCATGAGAACAGTCACCAGGGGATGGTCGGCCGGCATGTCCAGCCGGTACCATTTTGCCGGCAGCTTCCATCGCGACTGCGGGTTCGCCTCGGCATAGGCGAGCTGAACCGCGTGGGCCTCATCCTTCAGTTCGCCATCGCCCAGCGTCAGAAAGAACGGAAAGTTAAGCCGCACGGGGTCATAAACATCTTCGAAGACCTTGCGAAACTGGGGATCTTCGATTCCTTTCAGCTTCCCGACCGTGTTGCCGCCGGTCGTCAACACGGCATTGAACTGCGTGCCTGTAGCTTCAACATATTGTGCCATGGTCTCGGCTACACGCTGCTGGTAGGGCGTCCTGCCTTCCGGCACCCAGTCTCCGATGAGAATGAGGTTGACTTGGTCGGCTGGCACGGGCCGCATCGCCCAGGATCGAATGGCGGGCTGGGTCGCTGGCTGCGTCGAGGGTTGAGTTGTCGATGCCAGTCCCGAAGGCTGCGTGTCCGGCCGCGTGGCGGGCCGGGTGGTCCCCGCCACGGCCGCCTGTGTGGACGGCTGGCTGGCGGGCGGTTCGGCCGTCTCAGGCGCAGGTGCGGGTTTCGGCCGATCGCATGCCAGTTCCGCCAGCGTCAGCAACAGCACAACAGACATCAATCTACGCATGACTGCAACTCCATGAACGCATGTTACCGATCGCTTGGCCAACGGTCTTCAATGGTTCTACCCGCGAGCCTGTGTCATGTGAAATGCAATCCGCTCCGGTCTGATGCACAATCCTGTTCCCCTTTCGAATCGAGTCGTCAGCGGGCTGACACAGACGCCAGCGGCGACCGGGGATACAATGTGCGGCTTGGTGTTTCGGAGTCCATGCATGAGTCGGTTTCAGGTGACAAGTCCTTTCAAGCCCGAGGGAGATCAACCTCAGGCGATTGAGAAGCTGTCGGCCGGAGTGAACGAAGGTCGGCCGGCCCAGGTGTTGATGGGCGTCACCGGCTCGGGCAAGACCTTCACCATGGCGCATGCGATTGCGCGGCTGAACCGGCCCACCCTGGTCATCAGCCACAACAAGACGCTGGCGGCGCAGCTCTACGAGGAGTTCAAGGAGCTCTTTCCGCACAACGCGGTGGGGTATTTCGTCAGCTATTACGACTACTACCAGCCGGAAGCCTATATTCCACAACGAGATATCTATATCGAGAAGGATGCGTCGCGCAACGATGACCTGGACAGGTTGCGGTTGGCGGCGACAAGCAATCTCGTGAGCCGGCGGGATGTGCTGCTGGTGGCGTCGGTCTCATGCATCTTCGGGCTGGGCTCGCCGGAATCGTACAAGGCGAGCGTGCTGCCGTTGAGCGTCGGGCAGGCGATCGACCGCGACGAGATGCTCCGCAAGCTCATCGATCTGCAATACGCCCGCAACGATGTGGACTTCAAGCGTGGCACGTTCCGTGTGCGCGGCGATGTGGTCGAGCTGCACCCTTCATACGAAGAATTCGCGTATCACATCGAGTTCTTCGGCGATGAGATCACGCTCATCCACACCGTCAATCCCCTCACCGGCGAGCTGCTCTCGGACAACCGGCAGGTTTTCATCTACCCGGCGGTCCACTACGTCATGCCTGAAAGCCATGTCGAGTCTGCCGTTCAGTCCATCCGCGAGGAACTGGATCACCGCGTCATGCAGCTTCGCGGCGAGGGCAAATTGCTGGAGGCCCAGCGGCTGCTGGCCCGGACCAAGTATGACCTGGAGATGATCCAGGAG
>CAZMXI010000125.1:0-10533 GCA_964570205.1 uncultured Tepidisphaeraceae bacterium | reverse complement strand
TCGGGCATCGAGAACTACAGCCGCCACCTCGATGGACGAAAGCCGGGGGACAAGCCCTATACCCTGCTGGACTACTTCCCCAGAGATTTCCTGCTGTTCATCGACGAATCTCACGTGACCATCCCCCAGATCCGCGCGATGTACAACGGCGACCGTCAGCGCAAGCAGGTGCTGGTCGAACATGGTTTCCGCCTGCCCAGCGCGCTGGACAACCGCCCCCTGAAGTTCGAGGAATTCGAGCAGATGATCGGCCAGGCGGTCTACGTTTCGGCCACGCCGGCGAAGTATGAACTGGATCGCGCCGGCGGCGAGGTGGTGGAGCAGGTGATCCGGCCCACGGGGCTGGTGGATCCTGAGATCGAGGTTCACCCGGCGCAGGGACAGGTGCCGCACCTGCTGGGCGAGATCAAGGCCCGGGCCGAGAAGGGCGAGCGGGCGCTGGTGACGACGCTGACCAAGCGACTGGCCGAGGATCTCAGCGCCTACATCCAGGAAGCGGGGATTCGCGGGCGTTATCTGCACAGCGAGATTGAGACGCTGGAGCGTGTGGAGATTCTGAAGGATCTGCGGCAGGGGGATTTCGATGTGCTGGTGGGCGTCAACCTGCTTCGCGAGGGGCTTGATCTGCCGGAAGTGTCGATGGTGGCGATCCTGGATGCCGACAAGGCGGGTTTCCTGCGCAGCGAAACATCCATCATCCAGATGATCGGCCGGGCGGCGCGCAATGTGAATGCCAAGGTCTACCTTTATGCCGACGCGATCACGCCGGCCATGCAGAAGGCGATTGACGAGACCCGGCGGCGACGTGAGCGGCAACTGAAGTACAACCAGGAGCACGGCATCACGCCGCACACGATCGTCAAGGCCATCCGCAACAGCCTGGAGAGCGAGGTCAAGGCGCGGCGAACGGTGCAGGAGGCGATCCACGCCGGCGAGAGCGAGGTCGATCAGACCGAGTTGATCCGCCTCCTAGAGGAAGAGATGCTCGATGCAGCCCGCAACCTCGAATTCGAGCGGGCAGCGCAGCTCCGTGACAAGATCCAGGAAATCAAGGGCGCGCCGATGATCTCCGGCGGATCGAGCGCCTTCGCGGCCGATGGCAAGCCCGACGCCGCTGCCATCTGGGAACCCAAATCCAAAAGCAAGGGTCGTCGCAATCGCAACATCGCAAAATGACAGTCTGAGCAAGCCGGGGGAGTCTGGGAGGGCAACGAACAATGCGGCGGACATTGCTCCGGCCGCGATTGCCCCGGACGTGGAGGGCAAATACCATGGTTGTATGGCCTCTGCTCGATTGGCTGTCGCTTGGATTGTGGCATCGCTGGTGTGCGCGCCTCCGGCGGGCGCGGCCGAGGCCCCGGCCACTCAGCCGGTCGAGATGTTAGGACACATCCGAAACGAGAAAGTAGACGAAAGCTCGGGGATTGTGGCCAGCCGCAGGCACCGCGGCGTCTACTGGACGCACAACGACAGCGGGGGTTCGCCTGTGATCTTCGCCATCACGCGCAAGGGCAAGTCCATCGCCAGTTTCCGGATCGACGCTCGCAACGAAGACTGGGAGGACATCGCGGCCGACGAGGCCGGCAATCTGTATATCGGCGATATCGGCAACAACGGCGGCCGCCGCCGGACGATCGCGGTGCTGAGGGTGCGCGAGCCGGACCCGGATCGGGATGATGAGAACGTCCGCATTCGCCCGGACCACACGTGGACGCTGTCGTATCCAGATAAGCCCTTTGATGCCGAGGCGCTGTTTATCCACCAGGGCCACGGCTACATCATTTCCAAGCACCTCGGGCGGGGAGCGGTCATCTACCGCTTCCCCTTGGAGGAGAATCCGAACGTTGCGATTCGCCTGGAACGCGTTGTTGTGCTGCCGATCAGATCACCGGTCACCGCGGCGGACCTCTCCGCCGATGGCAGGCGGCTGGCGGTGCTTTCGCTGGCCGGGGTGAGCGTTTTTCAGGTGAACGGCGATATCCGCCTGGCTGGGCAGGCGCCGTCGCAGTATCTCCGCTTCATCGGCCCCCAGATGGAAGGGTGCTGCTTTGCTCCGGAGGGCTTGATCGTGACCGACGAGCAGCGCCGGATGTATCTTTTCCGGCTCAATCAGTGATTGCCGCTTTCGACCATCTTGTCTCGGCCGGGCATTGTCTCTCGGTTACAGGCCCGGAAACGGAGCGTAGCCATGCGCCTGGCTTTTGTCGGATTTCGCCATAACCACGCCGTCAGTTTCTATCACGCGGCCCAGAATCATCCGGCGTTCGAGGTGGTGGCGGCGTGCGAGGAGGATCCGGCCACGATCGAGGCCATCCGCCGCGAGGGGAAGATCCAACTGACGCATGAAGACTACGTGGCCATGCTCGACGGCGTCGACTGCGATGTCGTGGGCATCGGGGACTACTACGCCCGGCGCGGCGAAATCGCCATTCAGGCTCTTCGGCGCGGCAAGCATGTCATGGCCGACAAACCCCTGTGCACGCGATTGGATGAACTGGAGCGGATTGCATCCCTGGCGGCCGGGAATCGGCTGTGCGTGGGGTGCCTGCTCGATTTGCGCGGCAGCGGAGCATTCCGCACTTCCCGCACACTGATCCGGCAGGGTGCGATTGGCCAGGTGCACACAGTCAGTTTCAGCGCTCAGCATCCGCTGCTCTTTGGGATCCGGCCGGCGTGGTACTTCGAGCCGTGCCGGCACGGCGGGACAATCAACGACATCGCCATTCACGCTCTGGATGCGATTCCGTGGATCACCGGGCGGAAGTTCGCAGCAGTGGTTGCTGCCAGGGCCTGGAATGCAAGGCTGCCGCAGGCGCTGCACTTTCAGGATGCCGCCCAGGTCATGTTGTCGCTGGAAAATGGCGGCGGAGTGCTGGGAGATGTGTCATACCTTGCGCCCGATGGATGCGGCTATGCCGTGCCTCAGTACTGGAGGATGACGTTTCACGGCGAGGATGGGGTTCTTGAATGCCGATGGGGCGATGAAGCGGTGTTCCTGGCGAAGGGCGATGACAGATCGCCTCGATCGGTGCCCTGTGAACCTGCCGTCGCGACGGCCGCGGTCGATGCGTTCCTTACGGAGGTGCACGGCGAATCGGGCGCATCGCCCTCGACGGGCGAGGTGCTTGCGGCGAGCCGGGTCGCCCTGCTGGCGCAACAGGCCGCGGATCAGCACATCACCCACCTGCCACTCTGAAGTGCTGCGAGGCCCTATTCGCGGGCCACGGGCGTGCTTCGCTCCGGTTGGGGTGCCGTGCCGCTGTCATGGCCCTGCTCTTCTCGCTCCCGGGGGCGAATGCGAAAATGCTCGACGAAGGTCCAGATGGTGAGGTTAATGGGGATGGCGAGCATGAGGCCGGGGACGCCGAAAATCTTGCCCCACAGGATGACGGTGAAAAGGGTGACGGCCGGGTGAATATTGACCGCCCCGCGCATGATGAGCGGCAGGATAACGTACGCTTCAATGGCCTGGATGGCCCCATAGACGACGAGAACGCCGGCCGCCTTGGCCCCGGTCTCGAGCGCTGCGGCGAAAAGCAGCGCGATGGCGCAGGCGATGGCCGGGCCGACCGTCGGCACGATCTCGGCGAAGCCGGCCAGCAGGGCGAGGGGCAGCGCGAGTTGGAGCCCGATGGCCGTGTAACCGATCAGCGATGCGGTGAACACGACACACATGCCCGTGATGGTGCCGATGACCCAGCGACGATAGCGCGGAGCGAGATCCGCGAGGGCGGCCTGCATAATGGGTCGCTGCGCGTCGGAGAACAGGCGCAGGGCGGGATTGAGCAGGCGCTCCGGCGGCTCGCTGATCAGGAAAATGGAGCCGACGAGCGCGAAGAGCAGCGAAAGGAGAATCCCAAGGGCGACATCGGCACTCTGGCTGAAGAGTTGTCGGCCGGCCTGCCCGGTGGTCAGGAAGTCGCCCAGGCCTTCCATGAGCTTGGGAACGGTGACATCTTCCTTGAGGCCGAGGCGGTCGCTCCACTCCTGGAGAAAGGCATCGACCACCTGCTGTTTCGCCGGCCACTTCTCGGCCGCCTGCTGGATGGGCCTGGCCAGGGGCCAGGACAGGGCAACGGTGATGCCCCCGACCCCAACCAGGAGCCCGAGCCCGACCGCCGCGACCTGGAGACCGCGCGGGCCGGGGATCTTGTCAAGCAGCGGGTAGAGAGTGCAGGCAATGATGGTGGCGGCCAGGATGCCCAGGATCACCGTGCTGACGGCCGAAAAGAAATAGATGAGGCCCACCAGCAGGACGATCCATGCCAGTGGATATATCCAGATCACAAAAGGCTTGCGCCCCTGGCCCGGGTTGTTGCCCGGCATTCGTTGACCCATAGGCTGACAGCATAGAGCAGAGGATGAGAGGCGACAAGACAATGCGGCGGGTCCAGGCTTGGCGGACGTCGGCGCGGCGGCCGCGCGGTTGAAGGGATGTGGCCGGATCGCTAAGTCGCATCGCCTGTCGGGTGACCGCACCGGTCGAGCGGGGACTAACATCGCCCGGCAAATCCGGTATAACAGTCCGGCCGGCGGTCTGATGCCGCGAGAGGAGCCAGCAGATCATACATGGGCGATGCATATCCGATCACGCCGATTCAGGTGGAGCCGATCCAGACGAATCACCGAGTCATCCGGACGCCGATTCCGCATCCGCACAGTGTGCCGATGCTGGAACAGCTTCGCCGGGCCGAGGCGGCCTGCATGGAAGGCCAGCCGCCGATTGTGTGGGACCATGCGGAGGGCGCCACGGTCTATGATCCGTATGGAAACAAGTGGATCGACTTCACCAGCGGGGTGTTGATCACCAACGCCGGGCATGGGCGCAAGGAGATGATCGAGGCGATCGTGCGACAGGCGGAGCGGGGCCTGCTGACCAGCTATTGCTTCCCGAACACAGCGCGGGCGGAACTGGTGGCACTGCTCCAGAAGCTGTCGCCCCGGCCGACGGACAAGGTGATGCTGCTGTCGACGGGATCGGAGGCGGTGGAGCTGTGCATCAAGCACTGCCGGGCGAAGGCGTTGGGCAAGGGGATCAAAGACGCGGTGATGGTGACGTTTACACAGGGATTCCACGGGCGGACGATGGGCTCGCAGCTTGCTGGGGGGATTCCGTCGCTGAAAGATTGGATCGGGTATCCGGATGAGCATTTCATCAACGTGCCGTATCCGGATGGGGGCATTCGCAGCCGGCCGGAGGACAACGACTTTGCGGCGTTTGAACGGAGCCTGAGGGAGCAGGAGGTCGATGAATCTCGCGTGTGCGGGGTGATGATGGAGACCTACCTGGGGGGTAATGCGGCGTTTGCGGTGCCGGAGTACGTGCGGGCGCTGCGGAAATGGTGCGATGAGCGGGATGCGGTGCTGGTGATGGATGAGGTGCAGGCGGGATTCGGGCGCACCGGCCGGTTCTGGGGTTTCGAGCATTACGGAATCACGCCGGACCTGATCGCCTGCGGGAAGGGAATCAGCAGCTCGCTGCCGCTGAGCGCGGTGATCGGGAGGCGGGAGTTGCTGGATCAGTTCCCGCCGGGCAGTGCTACGAGCACGCACTCGGGGAATCCGATCTGCTGCGCGGCGGCGCTGGCGAACCTGAAGTTGATCGTAGGGGAGAACCTGGCCGAGCGGGCGGCGAAGCTGGAACCAGTGTTGCTGGACGGGTGCAGGCGGATCCACGAGCGGTTCCGCGATGTGGTGCATGCGTACAGCGGCAAAGGGCTGGTGGCGTCGGTCCACTGCAAGAAGCGGGGCGGCATCGAGCCGGATGCGAAGCTGGCATGGGAGGTCGTGGGGCGGTGCGTGCAGACGGGGCTGATGCTGTTCGGGCCGGTGGGATATGGATCGGCGAGCGTGAAGCTGTCGCCGCCGCTGGTGATCGAGGAATCAGCGCTGGTGGAAGCGATGCAGGTGCTGGAAGAGGCGTTTGCGTTCGTCCTGGATAAACGCACGAAGCGTTAATCGGCGATGACCCATGCGTGAAGCAATTCAATCCATGGCGCGCATCGCGGCGTTCCGACAGGAACTGGCCGATCTGCTGCTGGAATTGTGCCGCATCGACACAACGCCGCGGGCGGATGTGGGGGATCTGGCGGCGGCGGAAAGGGCGGTGTTTGACCGGATCGAGCGGGCGCTGGCGCAGATCGGGCACGTGCGGTTCCGGCGGCCTGGGATCAGCACCGCGATCGAAGGGCATCCGTTCTATTCGCAGCCGTATTACACGCGAAGCAAGGCTCGGCCGCTGGGGCTGGGCGCGGGGGAAGCTTACGTGGGGCGGTCGAACCTGGTGGTTGAGGTGGATGGGCCGGGGGCGGGGGTGGCGATGAATGCGCACGTCGACGTGGTGAAGCCGTACATTCCGCCGCGGATTGAGGGCGGCACGCTGTATGGGCGGGGCGCATGCGATGACAAGGGGCCGGCGGTGGCGATGATCGGGGCGATGAAGCTCCTGGCGGCGGCGGGTGCATGGCCGCGGAGGCTGACGGCGATGTTCGTGATCGAGGAGGAAATGGGGGGCAACGGCTCACTGTCGCTGGCGCTGGACCGCGAATTGCGAAGCCGATTTGACTCGCTGGCGGTGCTGGAGTGCACGGGGTCGAAGATCCATCCGGGCAACCGGGGTGCGGTATGGTACAAGGTGGAAGGGCGGCTGCCGGGGGTGAATCTCTTCGAGGCCTCGGCGTTCATCGTGGAGGAGATGGAGAACGAAGGGCGGGCGCTGAAGGCGGAGAGCGCGCATGCGCTGTTTCCGCATCGGCCGGTGCAGACGTGCCATGGCGTGATCGGGTCGTTCGGTGAACATCCTTCGCGGA
The DNA here is from genome assembly GCA_964570205.1 of uncultured Tepidisphaeraceae bacterium. Classification (GTDB taxonomy): domain Bacteria; phylum Planctomycetota; class Phycisphaerae; order Tepidisphaerales; family Tepidisphaeraceae; genus CAZMXI01. The sequence goes on along the minus strand of CAZMXI010000125.1, from coordinate 3,724 downwards.
TTTGCGGGCGGGTGGATTTCCGCATCGGGCTTGGCGCGAGGTGGCCAGAGAATGTGCGGGGGTTGATCGTGGATGTGCTGGAGGATGGGTTGCGGGAGTACGTTGGAGGGTACGGGGACAAGACGAACGTGGTCGATCGGGCGACCGGCAGGCCCAAGGTCGATCACCATTATGACCTGGCTGAGGTTGATGGGGGGCTCGACGTGCGTGTGCATGGATCGGCCGGGCACATGGGATCGATCATGCAGAATGACGGGGCAATCACGAAGATGGCGGCCATGGTGCGATCGCTGGTGGCAAGCCGGGGCGCGATTGAGCGTCGCACCGGCTCGGCGATGCAACTGGGCCTGGTCAACTGGGCGGATGCGTCGCACCTGGTGATGGAGGGCGGGCAGGGGTTCGTGCCGACTCACGAAATGCCCGAGGTGATGGAGCGACTGCGTAGAGCGGTTTGGCGCGGGGCGGAGCGGTATCTGTCGATGGCGAGGGCCGGGGGCAGCCCCGACTCGCTCTTCAGAGTCACGTTCGAAAAACTGCACAACGCGGCGTTCGCGGGGGATGCCGATTCATCGGCCGTCCGGAGTGCCATCGCGGCGGCGCAGGATGCGGGGCTGTGGAAGGATGAGCCCATCCTGGGATGGGATGTATCGTGCGATGCGAGGATCTTTGCGAAGGAGTATCCCGATCTGCCGGTCATCACGATGGGGCCCGGCAAGCTCATCCATGCCCATGCGGATGATGAACAGATCGACCTGGATGAGTTGGCGCGGTTCGCGGAGATGCTGGCGCATTTCATCTTTCGGCAGACCGGGCCATGAACGAGAACGGACAGGCGGCCATGGAAGAACTGAGACTTGGGATCATCGGCACGGGCTCGGTCGTTCGTGAGATCTATCAGCACCTCTATTTCCACAGCGAGTACTCGCACCTGCTGAGCATCGAGGCGGCGGCCGACCCGAATGAGCGGGCGCTGGCCGAGTTCTGCGATCAGAACGGGATACCGGCGGAGCGGCGGTTTACGAGCTATGAGCGGATGATCGAGCGGGTGAAGCTGGATGCGGTGCAGGTGAACACGCCGGACAGCCTGCACGAAGCGCCGGCGGTCGCGGCGTTGGATGCGGGTTTGGATGTGCTGGTGCCCAAGCCGCTGACGGATTCGATCAGGTCCGCGCACGCGATGATTTCGGCGGCCAGGCGCAACGGACGGCTGTTGGTGGTGGATTTCCACAAGCGGGATGATCCGAGGTTCAAGGAAGCGACAGCGCGGTACCGGTCGGGGCAGTATGGGTCGTTCCAGGCGGCGGTGTTCTACATGCTGGACAAACTCTCCGTGGCCGACCCGAACCACTCGCCGCGGTTCTTCGCATCGCCGGATTTCTGCGAGCGCAACTCGCCGATTTCGTTCCTGACGGTGCACATGGCCGACACGCTGATCGGGGTCATCGGGCTCAGGCCGGCGCGGGTGCGCGCCACGGCGTGGAGCCAGAAGCTCCCGAGCCTGCGGCCGATCGCGGTGCGCGGGCATGACATGTGCGACACCGAGGTGGTGTTCGAGAACGGCGGCGTAGCGCATATCCTGACGAGTTGGCACCTGCCGAACGCAGCGCACGCGACGACGGTGCAGTCGGCGAGGATCATCTGCACCGACGGCATGCTGGATCTCGGGCTGGACACGCCGGGATATCACGAGCTGACGGCCGAGGGGATCGTTGAGCGGAACCCCCTGTTCCGGAATTTTGAGGCCGACGGGATGGTCAGCGGGTACGGCATCAGCCGTCCGGGCAGGCTGTATCAGAAGCTGCTGCGTCATCGCAACGGGCAGCTCGCGGAGGCTGAGCGCAAGTTGCTGGAGTCGCCGATGCAAATGGGCTTCTGGACGACCGTGGTGCTGGCGGCGGCGGAACAGAGTCTTCGCCGGGGTTCAACGACAGGGGGCGTCACCGGGGGGGCGTTCGTGGATGTCGCGGAACTGGTTCAACGCGACCTGGGCGAAGCCGCGGCGGAATACCTGTAGCGCAGACCGGCCATGTCAGAGAAAACCGTCCTCATCACCGGTGCTTCAACGGGCATCGGCGCTGCGTGCGCAGTCGATTTGGCGCAGCGCGGCTGGCGAGTGTTTGCCGGCGTGCGGTCGGACGAGGCGGGGCGGGACCTGTGCCGACAGTGCGATCGGATTGTGCCCGCTCGCCTGGATGTGACCAGCGCTGAGTCGATTGGCTCCGTGGCCGCGATGTTGAGCGATGAGCTGACGGAAGGGCTTGCCGCCTTGGTGAACAACGCGGGCATCGCGGTGAACGGGCCGCTGGAACTGATCCCGCCGGAAGAGCTGCGCAGACAGTTCGATGTCAATTTCTTCGGGCTGGTGGCAGTGACGCGGGCGATGCTGCCCCTGCTGCGGCCGGCGCATGGGCGAATCGTCAACATGTCGTCCGTAAGTGGACTGGTCACGATGCCTTTTCTGGCCCCCTATGCGGCATCCAAGCACGCGGTCGAGGCGATCAGCGATGCGCTGCGGATCGAACTGGCTCCCTGGGGCGTTCGCGTGTCATTGATCGAGCCCGGGCCTGTCGCAACCCGGATATGGGACAAGGCGAGGCTTGCAGTGGATGCGCAGATGACCGGCTGGCCGGATGATGCGAAACGCCTGTATTCCGGCTATGTGGCCTTGTGCCGGGAGGCGCCGGAGGATTCGGCGCGACACGCCGCGCCTGTGGAGGTGGTGACGGCGGCCGTGCGGCGCGCGCTGTCGGCCGGACGACCGAAAGCGCGCTATGCGGTCGGGCCGGGGGCGATCGTGGCGCGGATGCGGCGTTTCATACCCGATCGGCTGTGGGATGTTATGGTCCTGCAACGGCTCGGCTCGCTGACGGTCCCGGCCGGCCGCCGCGGCTGAGCCCACCCCGCGCTGATATTCGACGTTCCCTGCACCGGGGGCCGGGCGATAAGGTGCCCGCTTGATCCCTGTCCTGAAGAATGAGGAGAACGCTCATGGCGATCAAGGTTGGCATCAACGGTTTCGGCAGGATCGGCAGGCTGGTTTTTCGGGCCGCGGTGGACAATCCGCAGATCGAATTCGTGGGGATTAATGACCTGGTCCCGCCGGACAACCTGGCTTATCTGCTCAAATACGACTCGACGCACGGCCGATACCCGGGCGACGTGATGGCCGAGGCCGACGGGATTGTCGTGAACGGCAGAAAGGTCCCGTGCTGGTCAATCAGGAACCCGGCCGATCTGCCCTGGGGCAACCTCGGCGCGCAATACATCGTCGAATCCACGGGGCTGTTCACCGATTACGCGGGCGCAGAGAGCCATCTGAAAGCCGGGGCCAGGCGCGTGGTGATTTCCGCCCCCACGAAGGACCCCGGCAAGATCAAGACCCTGCTGATCGGGGTCAACGCGGATCTGTTCGATCCCCGAACCGATGCGATTGTCTCCAACGCCTCCTGCACGACCAACTGTCTGGCGCCGGTCGCCAAGGTGATCGATGACAGCTTCGGCCTGGCCGAAGGGCTCATGACGGCGGTGCATGCGGTGACGGCGACCCAGCCGACGGTGGATGGTCCCAGCAGGAAGGACTGGCGCGGCGGCCGCGGAGCGGGCCAGAACGTCATTCCGGCATCGACAGGCGCCGCAAAGGCCGTGACGCTTGTCCTGCCTCAACTCAAAGGCAAGCTCACGGGCATGGCCTTCCGCATCCCCACGCCGAACGTCTCGGTGGTGG
>CAZMXI010000124.1:0-15027 GCA_964570205.1 uncultured Tepidisphaeraceae bacterium | reverse complement strand
GTAAAAGGCGGAGCCGCCTATCTCATACCCACTCCCACGAAAAATGGCCACACCCATTGCGGCTTGCGGTTCTACAGCAGGATCAGATGTGATAATAGCGAGTGTCCCTAATGCCATCAACTTAAGCTCTTTTCCGCTTGTCTTTCAGTAGTTTCCTCAATACCGCCCTCGGCTTGTTCATCAGGTCGTACTGCTTTGGTTTGCGTTTATTGCATCGTGGCTCGACCCGGTCAGGACGGTGCGGGTTGACGATCAGCTTCGGCAGCGCATCGCCCGGCCGCGCGTGCCGCATCCAGTGGCAGGCGTCGGCGAAGCTGATCCGGCTCACCGGCACATCCTGCCGCCGCGCTGCTTCCAGCATCACCGCCCGCACCAGGTTGTACAGCAGGCTGGGCCGTGAGAACGACGTGCGTCACCTTCTCCGCGCTCCTTTTCCGCGCTCCGTTTTGCCGGCGGGGCGCCGCCGGTCAGTTCTGCACGCACAACTGCACCTGCGGGCTGCGCAGGCGCATCTGCCGCTGGGGGATCTGTCGCAGAGGGTGCTCATTCCGGAAACTGTCTGACGGGAACGAAGTCGTTTCCTTCTCTCATGCGCGCCCATGCGGGGCAGCCCCGAGCGTGCGTGAAACGGGCGCATTTCAGGCACTTCAGGGTGCATCCGTTCGGGTGGATGAGCGCAGCAAGCTCCAACGACCCGCAGTGCGGACATCACATTTGGTCAAGTCGCTGCGCGAAGAAGTGGCCGGCACGCGCAATCCAAGCGTCCGCTTCGTACGCCCACTCTACATGGCTCACTTCGCCTCTTCGCAGACCACGCGGAAGCCGACGTTGAATATCCGTTGCCAGGGCTCGTAGCTCTGGCGGAAGCTGGAGCGGGCGCGCATGGGGCGGTCGAACCAGGAGCCGCCGCGGACGGAGCGATGGCCGGCGGCGGCGGGGTCGTTGCGGCCGTCGGCGTCGGCGTAGGGGTAGGGCTTGTGGAGGCTGCGCGTCCATTCGGCGGCATTGCCGTGCATGTCGTGCAGGCCGAAGGCGTTGGGCTGGTATCGGCCGACGTCGGCGGTGACGAAGTGGCCATCATCGAAGCGGTCATCGCGGGGGTACATGTCGGGGCTCCTGGGGCGCCAGCCTTCGTAGGCCCACTTGCGGATGTTCTTGTCGGCCAGGTTGGCGAATTTCGAGAAATCGGCGTCGAGGTTGCCGTAGCTCAAGGGCGCATCGCCGCCAGCGCGGCAGGCCCATTCCCACTGCGCCTCGGTGGGCAGGGAGAACTTCAGGCCGGTCTTCTGGCTCAGCCATTGGCAGTATTCGTTGGCGCGCTGCCACGACACGCGCACGACGGGCTGATTCGGGCCATTCATGAGCCAGCCGAGGTATTCCTCGCTGAAGATCCACGAGCTGCGGTGCTCGAAACGGCTGTCGTGGGCGGGGTCGAACAGGGCGTATTGCTGGTTGGTGACCTCGAACCTGCCCATCCAGAAGGATGAGTCGATGGTGATGGCGGCCTGGGGGAATTCATCCTCATAACCGGCGACATCGCCCATGACGAACCGGCCGGCGGGAATCTTCACCAATTCGAGCTTGACGCCATTGCCCAGTTCGAAGGTGCGCACTTCGGCCGCGCCCTTGGGCAGGATCAGCGGCCAGCCTTCAAGCTTCATCGGGTCGGGGCGCTTGGCCGTGGGCTTGGGCGCGATCATCTGGACCCGCGGCAGCGGCAGGTCGAGGTCCTCTTCGGGGTCTTCATCAACGCCGCCGTAGAGCTTGCGGAGGTACTGTCGGCGCTGGCGCTGGTCGTTGACGATCTTGCAGAAATCGCTCCAGGTGGCGTGGGCGGGGGCGTTGAGGTCTATCCAGGTGGCCAGGCGATCCCACGCCTCGGCATCGAGCTCGACGCCATAGTGGCCCTTCTTCAGGAGCTGGAAGAGGTGGGTGGTGTCGGCATGGAAGTCCATGGGCGTGAGGAAGTGCAGGTCGCTCTCGAGCCCCCCCACCCGGACGAGCCGGCGGAGGTTCATGTAGCTGGGGGTGAAGATGCCGCCATATCGGCCGATCAGGGCGGACATGGGCTCGGGGCTGATGGTGGGCTGGGGGTCGCCGCCTTTATAGCAGAGGAGGAAGCCCTGCTCGCCGCGCAGGTCGATCATGCGCTGGCCGTCGCGCGGCTGGCCATCGTGGCAGCTTACGCAGTGCTTGTCGAGCACGGGCTGCACCTCGCGTTTGAAGCTGAAGCCCCGCGGCGGGCCATACCAGGGGGCGATGGGTTCCGGCCCGCGCGCGAAGGCCCGGGTGGTTCGGGCGAGGGCGGCGGTGTTGCGGTTGTCGTGGCAGCCGACGCAGGAGAGGGTTTCGCCGGGCATGGCGGTCATCCAGGTGCGCATGAGCTGCACGGCCTTGCCCTCGGCATCCAGCGGCTGGACGGAAAACGGCGTCTTGGGCGGGATATTGAAGAAGGCCGAGCCATCTTCCTCGACCTTGACGGTGCCGAGGATGCGCTTGGCCTCCCAAGGGCCATCCGCGCCGACGCGGTGATCGATGCCCGCCAGGCGCTGATAGCCGAAGTGATAGGTGAACACGCGCATGCTCTTGACCGCGCCGCGGGGGATGCCTTTCATGGGCACACCCTCGTAGACATTCTGCATGTAGACGAAGGACTCCCGGGCCTTGGGATCGACGCGATCGGGCACGGCGGGCGGCTTGCCGACCTTGCGGACGGGGATGGGCTCGACCAAAGCCTGGCCTTCAAGCTCTTTCAGAAGGACCATGTTGTCGAATACATCGACCAGGTAGATGCCCCAGAGGGAATCGGGCGTAGGCTTGCAGGAGACGATGAAGTGCTGCTCGCTGAGCGGGTAGGGGTGCAGGAATTTGGGCCAGGAATGCTCGGTGAGCTTGTCCTGGATGAGCGGCTCGACCTTCTGGCCGCGGCCGGGGATGCGTTGGACGACGCCGTCGGCCTCGAATCGGCCCTTGGATGGGTCGAAGATCACCAATTCGCCGACGCGGCCGACATGGTGGCCGGTGACGATGCCCACGATCTTCGTCCGGTGGTTGGGGATGGGCCTGGCGTAGAAGATGGCGTTGGGCCAGTAGGACTGGGCGCCGTAGAGTTCCTGCTGCTCGGTGCCATCGGGGTTCATGGTGAACAGCATGCGGTTCCAGACGTGGGGGGTGTCGGTGTAATCCCACCGCAGGTACATGAGCCGGCCATCGTTGGTGACCGTGGGGCAGTAGTCGTGGTCCTGTTCGAAGGCGATCTGGCGGATGCCGCTGCCGTCGGCGTTCATGCGATAGAGCATGCCGACGATGACGCCCGCGTTGCAGGGCACCCCTTGCAGGCATGCGGTGGAGAGGAATGCGATCTTGCCGCTGGGCAGGTAGCAGGCGTCATAGTTGTGGACATCGGGCTGGTCGCCGGGGGTGACTTGGCGCACCTTCTGCCCATCGATGCCCATCTCGAAGATCTGCCAGTTGCGCTGAGTGCCGGGCATGGAGAAGAGCATGCGGTTGGCATCCCAGTGCAGGTCAACGTCGGTGATGAGCTTCCTGCCGTCGGGCTTGTAGAGCGTGGTGAGCCTGCCCTCGGGCCGCACGGGCGAAAGCACGGCGATTTCGTTGTCCCAGTTGAAGTGCTCGTCGATGTCGGGGTTGTGCTTGGAGGTCTGCCGGGGCAGGCCGATGTATTCGCCGAGGCTGTAGCCGGTGCCGTGGGGCATGCGCGGGTCGCCGTGGGGGGTGCGGCGGATGAGCAGGAGCTGTTCGAAGTCAAGCAGTGGGTTGGCCAACAGCGCCTCGCGCTGAAGGGTGCGGAAGTCGGCCACGAGTTTCTCGATGCGTTCGTAGTCGGCCAGCACGGGCGGCGCATCCGGGCGGCGAAAAGCCGACGATAAATCCTGGCGCAAGCGGTCGAGATCGCCGACGCGCTTCAGGTAGGCCGCAGCGCCGGAGTACCGTTCGGGAAAGGCGTGCCCAAGGTCTTCAACGGCCAGGCGCAAGGCGGTGAAGTCCGCCGCGTGCGCGTCGATCAGCGCGGCATCCAGCTCGCGGGAGCGGATATAGAGCTTGCGCACCGCCTCCAGGCCGGGGGCATCCTTCACATCGGCGGCAAGCTTCGCGGCCTCGACCGCCAGGGGCGGAACGCGGCGGCTGGCTTCGGCATAGCGCAGGGCGAGCTGCCTGAAATCGGTCCAGTCATCCTCCAGCGTGCGGTCCTGGCGCTCCCATTTCATCTCGCATCTCGATCGGGCGTCGGCGAATTCCAGCGACAGCGATTCCCACAGATCCACGCGCGCCGCCCCCTCGGGCCCCGCGACGATGAACCGCACCGCGCCTCTCTTGCCGACCCAGTCGTCGATGCCGATGAAAGCCTCGAACTTCGCGTAGGCCTTGTCCAACGGGATGGTGATCTTGCTGATGCCGTTGGGATAGGCGTGAATGCCCCGCTCGAACTGCCGGCCAGCGATCTTCAGGGGCCCGCTGACGCCTGAGTGCAGATTGCTGTCGATGCTCATCTGGCCTTCGATCAGGCGAATGCCCCGGGCCTGGCCGGCGAAAGTGATCTTCCGGTCGGCATCGACGAGTCTGGCATCGGCCCAGTTGGCGGCGCCATAGACGATCTCCGGCGCGCCGATGACGTACAGATTCAGCTCCTTCCACCCCGCGATGGGAACGGAAATGAGCCTGGCCGGGCCTCCGCCTCGGACGATGTCGCTGGCAAACCAGAGGGGCGCGGCGTCGGCGGCCCGGGCCGGTTCGCGTGCGCGGATCGCATCGCGCGAGGCGAGCATCGACTCGTGCCAGCCGGCTCTGCGAACCTGGCCCGGATCGGCGGCGCTGAGGCTCGCAGCCAGAGCCCCGAGGGTCAACGTAATGGAGAGCAATACGCGCAGCATCATTGATGTCTCGTTCCGAGATGACACACCGGCCCTACCCGATCCCAGATTCCCGTAAAGTAAGCATTTGTCGGTGCGGATTCCAGACGCAAATCAAGGCGTTTTCGGCTATTCTTGCCTGTCGTACACTGCGGGACGGACTATGGGCAGAGCGATCCTCCTGGTTTCCGTTGTTCTGGCCGCGGTGCTGCCGGCTTACGGGCAGTCGAGATGGCCCTGGCAGCGAGATGCGCAAGCCGAGCGGCCCCCGGTGCGAGCGGCCGTCTTGAAGTGGGTCAAAGTCGATGCGGCCGGGAGGCTCGCCGACGTTCCCGACGATCAGCGCGGCAAGCCGGGCATCTTTCGGCAGGTGCTGGTTGTTCCGGCGGGATACACGCGCAACGATCAGACCACCTGGTTCGCCGATGTCGAACGGATGATATCGACGATGGGCAACCTGCCCGAGGCCGTCTACACACGCAAGTACCGCGACAGGATCGTATACGTCGTCGCCTATGTGCCGGATGGGGGCCTGGCGGCCGGGAGGGCCAATTTCGGGGCGAGGATGTCGAAGCATCCAACGCGCAACGATCCATTTCCGACGCTGCGCAAGGACCTTGCGGTGCAGGCGGTGAAGGATCTGCAGCGACAAATGCCAACGCTCGATCCCATCGGTGTGATGGTGATTTTCAACAGCGATTCCGGCGGGACGGCCAACGCCGTGCCGCCGAACCTGCTGGGCGGCTCGTTCGGGATCGCCCATCTCACGCGGCTGCAGATTCATGCGCGAGGCGATTACATCCCCGTGCATGAGCTGGCGCACGCCGCCCTGAGCTTCGGCGATGAGTACATCGAGGCAGCGGCCGCCACCATCGCGATTCAGGAGATCGACATCGCCACCGAGCTGCTGCTGGCGGATGGGTCGTTTCGCGGCTGGCTGGCGGTGGCGCGCAACCTGCTCGGCGACCGCGACCTGCGCCTCAGCGAATCGATCGTGGACAACGGCTTTGACAACACCACAACGACGCCCATTCCCTCGACGGTGCGGACGGAGGGCCATGCGCGATCGGTCTTCCGGTTCGAGGGCGGGATGGTGTTCGGGCTGGGCACGTTCCACGATGGCGGCGACAACATTATGAACAGCGACTGGTCGCCGCACGGCAGGAAACCGCCCGGCGATCGCTTCGGCTGGGGCCACAGCCCAGCGCAGATGCAGGTGATCGAGCAGGTGTTCGACCCGCAGAATCGGGCGCGCCGGCCCAACGATCGCCTGCGGCATGCCGGGCCGCATCTGACGTGGCTGCCGCGCTTCGGGCGGACGACGCGCGTGGTGCTGTTTGATGGCGACAAGAACCACCGCTGGCACCCGACGACGGAATATGAGATCGAAGTGCGCTGGCCGGATGCCGACGGATGGAAGAGCCGGACCATTCGGGTCAAGCCCACGCCGATGGCCGTCGAGGTGAACAACAGCCTGTGCGTCCGCGCGGCATCGCTGGCTCGCGATGCCCTGGTGGCCGTCGGCATCCGGAGCCTGCCGGCGTCGGGAGGGCAGAAGCTGGACATCGGCTCGATGACGGTGCGGCAGATGCTGGATGATTTCCTGCCGACCAGCCGGTGGCCGCTGCCCTATCAGGAGGTCGAGGTTCCCGCGCCGGTCCCCTTCCGGGGCCACCATTGGCGTTTTCGCGCGCACAACGGGACGATGTGGTCGGGATGGACCGACTGGACCGGCTTCTACCGGGCCCTGTGAGCTTCAGCGAAAGCGAAGGCCACGGAGGACGCTGGTTCTCCGTGGCCTTCGCCTGTTGAGTATTCGACGATCAGTTGCCAGCGACAGCCGTCGCGGGAGCGGTCCAGCGAATGGCGTTGTTCAGGAGCTTCTTGTAGTTGGCATCCTGGAACGCCTGCGGGCCGTGGCCGAGCTGGATGTAGACCACTCGCGCCTTGGCGGAGGTCTTGGCCCAGGCGAGCTGCGTGTCGCTGGTCTTCTCGGTGGTGCTGAGCAGCAGCGTGGCATCGGGATCCACCCACTGGCCACGGTAGGTTTCATCCATCAGCTCAAAATCCTTCACGCCCGCCGTGATCGGATGATTGACGGCCTCGACCTTGACCTTCACCTTGACATCGTGCAGGTACGTTGAGCCGGGGTAGTCCTTCCCCGCGAACTTGCCGGGCTGCTCGAAATATCGCCCGCCGATGATTCGGCTCCATTGGGTCCACTGCGGCCAGGCCGCGATGCAGTGGTGCAGGGCGACCACGCCCACGCCCTTGTTCAGGAGCTTCAGGAAGTTCTCCTGCTGCTTCGGGCTGATCTGCTTGTTCATGTTGTAGAGGACGATCACATCGTACTTCCAGGCGCTGATGTCCTCGAACAGCTCGCCGGTCTTCTGCTCGAAGTAGGCGAACTGAACGCCCTCATGCCCCTTGAACAGATCCGGGAAGGCTTTCTTGTCGTAGTCGTGGCCACCGGTGACGACGACAACTTGAAGCGAGCGCAGGCCCTTCTCCTGTGCGGAGACTTGGGCAGACCACATCCCGAACACCGCGACCATCGCAACGACAACCAGCATCAGACGACCACGCATCGCGACCTCCTTCTGGCAACCATGTAAGCCCAGCGGGCGTTCCCCACCTACCTCATCTCTACCACGGCGTCGCCCTGGAGTTGCAGGATGAGCCAACCATTGGGCTGATCGTACTCGCCGGCGGCATCTTCGCCATTGATGCGCACCCTGGGCCTGGTCTTGCAGCCGCTGACCAGGATCCGGTACGCCGGCCAGCCGCTCGTGACCTTGAATGATGCGCCTTCGCCCTGTTCCTTCGCTTCCAGTACCTCGCCCGGGGCATGGACGATCAGGCCCTTGCCCCGGAACACGTGCATGTCATACAGCGCCGGCTGGTTGAAAAACCGCACAGCGCACGCCTGTACCGTCGCGGGGTTGATGGCCGGGTCAGCGCGGTACTGAGCCCGCAGGACGAACGAATCGGGCAGCATGCCCACGCGGTCGGCATTGCTGCCGATGGGGAAGGACTGCTGGATGCCGGATGCGGTGATTCCATCGGCCAGTTGCTTCCATGGCCCGCTCTTGTCGTACTCATCCAGCCGGTAGAGCGAATCGGCGTAGACCATGCCGCACCACTGCACGGGCAAACCCATCCAGTTCGGCGCCACCCAGTTGGTCGCCCCGAACACGGCGATCGTCGCATACGGCCCGACGGGTTTGTCGGCGGGATTCACCAGATAAACAAATGGAACGCCGGTCCATGCCCAGTGTCGGGCCATGCCCAGCAGCCGGTCATCGCCGGAAAGCTGGTACCCAAGCAGGTACGCCCGCACCAGGTAGGCTGACGCGAGGATGTCCGGCGTGTGCAGCGGGCATTCCCACGTTTGCGCCCCGCGCGGAGCGGTGTTGGCGAACTTGTCCATGGCCCGCAGCAGGCGAAGCGCCTCGGCAATCAGCTCGGCGTCGCCGCTCACGGCCGCGTGCTCGAGCACCGCCGCCACCTGCGGGGCCGCCAGGCCATTGGCCTCCTTGGAGAAATGCGTCTTGCTGTAGTCCGGCGCGCCAGCGCGCGGCCGATAGGGAAAGCTGCCGTCGGGCTGGAAGCTCTTGACCATGGCCCGCCCCGTCGCCCGCGCACGCTGCACATTCGCCAGCACGTCGCCGTACACCAGCGACTCGACGGGATAGCGCACGTGGCCGATCCCGCTGCTGTTGCGACCGGCCGAAGGCACCTCCGACAGCGCCCCCCTGGCCGCCTCCTTGAGCCTTCCGGCCGTCGGCTCATCTGCAACCCGAGGCGCCAGCCAGTCCATCATCATCGCGGCATCGACCACGGCATTGGGCTGAAACTGGCCCGGCCAGGCGTGTCGATAGCGGTCGTCCTCGCGGCACCTGGAATCCAGCCATCCCGCCGCCGCCATTCTTGCGTAGGCCGGCAGATCCATGCCGACATCGGGCACCTTCGGCAGCCCGCGCAGCATCACATACTGCTGCACCGCTGGAAGGACGCTCTGCGCCTGCCCAGCGACGATCGTCGCCCGCAGCTTAATCGGCACGTTGGCCCGGATGATGTGCCCCCCATAAGGCAGCAGACTGCCTTCGACGCGGTTGGCGCTGTCGCTTCCAGGGTAGATCAGGCCCATGACGTGCCCGCCGCTCCGGAACAGCCGATCCGGCGAGTCAAACACCGCCGCCACATCCGGTTGACGATCCCAGATCAATCCGATGTGATTGCCGTCGGCCAGCACCGTCATCAGCGGAAACGTGACCTTCAGCGAATCCGGCACCTGCCGCTTGGAACCGGGGCCGATCACGTCGGCCTCGGAACTGCTGGGCTCATCCTGGTCCAGATACTCCAGCCCCGGCAGCAGCGCCGCCGTCTTGGCCTCACCCGGGCGAACCAGCACGAGCAGCGGGAGAAACGCCACATCGCGATCCTGGTTGACCGCACATTCCAACTCGACGTCGATCGTGTCGGGCAGTCTCCCGGGCAGAAAACGCCGGATCAGCGTCCATTGCGCTCCATCCTGGTCGGCCAGGCCGGCCCTCCACACCAGGGCGCGTCCGTCGCTGCTCACCTCGCCCTTGGCGTGTTCCAGGGACATCCACCGCTGCCGCTGAGTGGCATAGCCGATCATCAGTCGGTGGTGCCCGACCGCCAGCCGATCTCCGGCGAAACTGAGCATCCACTGGCCATTGGCCGCATGTGCCAGTTCGAGCCGACCGGCCTTGAGAGATGCCAGCGGCGCGGGCGGCGCATCGAGGACGGCGGCCGGCCATTCCGGCTCACTCAGACTGACCCGCTGCTCAAACACGATGCCCGAGAAGACCGCCTTGCCGCCGTCGCCAGGCGGGTCGATTCGCAGACGATATGCCTTGCCCAGAGGAGGCAGCGGCAGCCGTAGCTGCTCCCATTTGCCGGCCGATACTATCGCGCGGACCGACTGCTCTTCCGATGGGTGCGTGTCAAAATAGAAAACCTGGAGAATGCCTCCTCGCTCGCTTCTGACACGCAGGTTCACCCAAAGGGGTTGCCCTTTGGGGTAATCCCGCGCGGGACCGTGAAAATAGGGGTCGCTGCCCGAAATGGTCACAACCAGGCCTTCAGGCGAGCTTTGCAGCGATGCAATGTCATGTGCTGCCTGCCATTGCCCGGCAGCGTCGGCATCGGTCAGATTGAAGCTCGGCAGCTCAGCCGCCTGCCAAGCATCCGCCCATGTCCAGCACCAGAGGAGTGCCAGGACCCATAAACACTTAGAGATAGGTGATTTCATCGGGCAACCTCGATTGGACGGCTCTTCGGTCCCGGGCGAGCATTCACTGCATGTTACCAGGGGCCTCGCCGTTACTGGTTATACCGGCCAGCCGTCGCCGCGTCGCAACGTCAAGCAAACTATTGAAAATAGCTGGTTTACAGCGTAACGGCAGTCACCCCTGAGTTCGTTTATCTGACCCATCTACACAACGGGTCTTCCTTGCAAAGGGCTGAATCGGGGCTTATGATTCCGTTAGGAATTGTTAGGCTGGCATTTGGACAACTGTGCCTCTTATGCCAGCGCGGGAGCCAGCATAAGCGGAAAGCTGGCATTGATTTAGGCCTTCTGACGTATTTCCGCCCGAAGGGTCTTCACTCGACGGGCGGGACTGAAACGCACGTGGTTTACATTGGAGTACAACTCGCGCTGCTCGCAGGATTAACGTTCCTGATGGGCTTTGTCCTGCTGCTGCTGGAATGGCGTAACCAAGCGGACCGCTCGACGGCGGTCCGGCCAGTGTCGATACGCACACCAGCCAGCACGGCCAATCGCGCGAGGTCCCGGCGGTTGGCCGGACTCCACGCGTCCACGCCCCTGCGGGCGCCTCCACAAAAGCGGTCGGGACCGGAAGCCCATTGCCAAGGAGAACCGTCTCCCCGGCAGTAGATGTTTCTGCATCCCGCTTCGCCAGGCGCTGTCACGTCAAATAGGTCTCTCCCGCTTTATCCGCATTAGACAGGCGATTGGGTCCAGCGGCGCATCTTGCTCGCGCGGACCCCAACTGAAAAGGCGATCGCCATGCAGGAAGTACTTCTGGTAGTCGTTGGTTTGTTTTTCGGGTTGATAGGCGGCGCTGCGGGTCTTTATTGGTTTCTCAGTCTGACCGGCCGAAACATCCTCGCTCAAGCCCGGACAGCGGGCGATCAGATTCGCGAGGCGGCCCGCAAGGAGGGGGAAACCAAGGCCAAGGAATTGGAGCTGTCGGCAAAGCAGGAGCGGCTGCGTCTCAAAGAAGCGTTCGAGAAGGAATCTGAGGCTGAACGCAAGGAACTGAAGGAACTTGAGCAGCGCCTCAGCAAGCGGGAGGACATGCTGGATCGCAAGCTCGACACGCTCACGGTTAAGGAGCGCAATCTCGACCAGCTCGAAACGCGGCTGTCCGGTCGAGAGAAGAGCGTCGCGGGCAAGGAGAAGCAGTACGACCAGATGCTCGAGGAGGAGCGGCAGAAGCTCCTTCAGATCACCGGCCTTTCGCCCGATGCAGCGCGGGAGATGCTGCTGAAGCGCATCGAGGATGAATGCCGCCACGAGGCCGGGGCGCTGATCATGAAGATCGCCGAGCAGGCACAGGAAGAGGCGAAGGACAAGAGCCGGCAGATCATCCTGCAGGCGATCCAGCGCTATGCGGCCGAGCAGACGTGCGACCATACGGTCAGCACGGTGGCGATCCCGTCGGACGACATGAAGGGTCGGGTGATCGGCCGCGAGGGCCGCAACATCCGCGCTTTTGAGAAGGCGACTGGGGTGGATGTGATCATCGACGATACGCCTGGCGTGGTGGTGGTGAGCTGCTTTGATCCGGTTCGGCGCGAGGTCGCCCGCAGTTCGCTGGCCAAGCTCGTGCAGGATGGCCGGATTCACCCGGCGCGCATCGAGGAGCTGGTGGCGCAGACGAACAAGGAGATGGACGAGGAGCTGCTGCGCGTCGGCCGTGAGGCCGTGCAGGAAGCCAACGTGGCCAACGTAGCCAAGGCGATCGTGCCGATGCTCGGGCGGCTGAGCTATCGCACGAGTTATGGGCAGAACGTGCTGCGGCATTCGATCGAGGTGGCGTACGTATCGCAGATCATCGCAGACGAGCTGGGCCTGGATGGCCAGCTCGCCCGGCGCTGCGGGCTTCTGCACGACATCGGCAAGGCGATGGACCACGAGCAGGAAGGCGGCCACCCGCAGATCGGCCGGGAGTTCCTGAAGAAATTCAACGAAAGCGAAGCGGTGCTCAACGCGTGCGAAGGCCACCACGGCGACGTGCCGGCGACGACGCCGTACACCGCGATCGTGATGGCGGCCGACGCGATCAGCGCATCGCGTCCCGGCGCCCGCCGCGAGAGCCTGGAGCGGTACATCAAGCGATTGCAGGACCTGGAAGGCTTAGCGACGGGCTTTTCCGGCGTGCGGCAGGCTTACGCGATCCAGGCTGGCCGCGAGGTGCGCGTGATCGTCGATGCCAAGCAGATCGACGACGCCGAATCGGCGAAGGTGGCGCGCGACATCGCCAAGAAGATCGAGGAATCGATGACATACCCCGGCGAGATCAAGGTGACGTTGATCCGCGAGGTGCGGGCGGTGGAATACGCCCGGTAGGCTTACATTCAGAAACGCGAAACAGAAGGGCGAGATCGCAAGGTCTCGCCTTCTCTTGTTGCAGGCCCTCACCTGCGTGTTGAATGTGGGCGGGTCGCCGAATCGGCGCTGCGGCGGTCGAAAAGGCTGCCTACGATTCTTCCATGCCCGATCGCACCAGCAAGATCGCCATCATCGGCGCAGGCAGCGTCGGGGCGACCATCGCCTACGCCTGCATGATCCGCGGCGTCGGCCGAAACATCGTCCTGCATGACATCGACCGCACTAAGGTGCATGCCCAGGCGCTGGACCTGAACCATGGGCTGCAATTCGTGCCGATGGCGGGCATCGAGGGCTCCGACGACCTGAACATCTGCCATGGCGCGGATGTCATTGTCGTCACCGCCGGCGCCAAGCAGAAGCCCGGCCAGACGCGCATGGAGCTGGCGGCCGTCAACGCCAGCATCTGCCGGACGCTCATTCCCGAGCTGGTCCGGATCGCCCCGAACGCCATCCTGCTGATGGTGACCAACCCCGTGGATGTGGTGACATACATCGCGACGAAGCTCAGCGGGCTTGCGTCGGCGAGGGTCTTCGGGAGCGGCACGGTGCTGGACAGCTCGCGATTTCGCTATCTCATCGCCCAGCGGCTGAATGTCGCCGTGCAGAATGTCCACGCGTACATCGCCGGCGAGCATGGTGATTCGGAAATCCCGCTCTGGAGCAGCGCCAGCGTCGGCAACGTGCCGCTGCACAAGTGGGCGGTGCAGGGGCACGGCAAGCTGAGCGTGCGCGACCGCACGGACATCTTCGAGAATGTGAGAACCGCGGCCGCTCAGATCATCCAGGGCAAGGGCGCCACCAATTACGCCGTGGGCCTTGCCACCACGCGCATCCTCGAAGCGGTGCTGAAGGATGAGAACCGCATCCTGCCGGTCAGCTCGCTGCTGACGGATTATCATGGCATCGACGATGTATGCCTGTCGGTCCCGTGCATCGTCAACCGGGGCGGCGTGGATGCAGCGCTTCCGCTGGCGCTGAACGATGCCGAGCTGGCCGGCCTGAGAAACAGCGCTGATGTCATCCGGAAGGCGATACGCTCGCTTGGATTCTGAAAATGGCCTTGCGATGTTTGTGTGCGCGACGGTCGAGAAGCACTGTGTCGAGCGCGGCAGGATGACCACCCTGATCGCACGGAGCATCCGCCCCGCCGAGTAGCCGCCGGCGTCAGGCGGCCTGCCGGGTGGCGGGGCCACCTTTGAGCTGGATGCGCACACGCTGGTTGAGCACCTGTTCAAGCAGCTCGAACTTGTGTTCGCGGCGGCGGATCAGGCGGGCCCTTTGCGACTTCGCGTCGACATGGCATCGGATGTGAATGGCCCGCCCACGCCGCGACAGCGCCAGCCGCGGAGCGGACATGGTGCGGCTGTCGAGCGCGTCGGCCGCCCGCAGGATCGCCAGGAGCACCTGCACCGACTTGCGGTCCCGATTGTGGAAACGTTTGTCGCCGGCATCGCGGGGAAGCGGGCCGCTGTGATATCGGACTAGATACGCCAGAACCCGCCGCTCAAACGATCCGAGGGGCAGGGCACGCTCACGATCAACCATTCTGGCGCCACGACCACGATGACCTCTTGCGCCATCCGCGCGGCCGACGTCATGCACGATGGCGGCCATGCTCAGCAGGGTCCTCCATTTCGACCCGAGGCGATGCCGTCGGAGCGTCAGATCGAACATCGCGATCGCCAGACGCCTAACCTGCCGCTCGTGACCGATTCGACCGAGATGATGCATGGCCCAGGCCTCAAGGACCGCAGTCCTTTCGGGTCCGACGGAAGCATCTCGATCGCCAGTCGTGGAACTTCGTCCCATAGCCATTTACTTCGGCTGAGAACAGGGCAGGATTATTAATGATTTGCGAAATCCCGCGTCGCTTTTGATGTGCTCCCCCTTCACTTACGGCCGCGGTTCAAGCCATCTTCTGGGAACATCTGCCGCGAATTCAGCTTGCCTTTCGCCGGGCCGACATGTCAAACTAGGCCCTCGTGTCGGCAATCCCCGCTCTGCGGAAGAGACAAGGAGCCAGAACAATGCGAATTCGCTTTGATCCCGCCCTGAGAACCGCCCTGCTGATCGGCCTGATTCTACCGGCCATCCGCCTGTACGCCGCCGACCGGCCGGAGCAACCTGAGAAAACGAAGTTCATTCGCTTCGTAGACGATCAGGAAGGCGGCGGTCGGCTTCAGACCGCCATCGCAACATACGGCAACAACCAGGGCGTGAAGGTGCATCTCGTGGCCGCGGTTCACGTGGGCGATACCCGATACTTCAAGGATCTGGCCGAGGCCTTCAAAGGCTACGATGTTCTGCTCTATGAGATGGTGAAACCCAAAGGGGCGGCCGTGCCCGGCGCGGGAGCCCGATCCGATAGCGCTGTCAGCATGGTCCAGCGGCTGCTCAAGGACTTCCTGGAACTCGATTTCCAGCTCGATGCCATCGATTATACCGCCCGGAATTTCGTCCATGCCGATCTCGATGCCGAAACGTTCT
>CAZMXI010000123.1:0-15245 GCA_964570205.1 uncultured Tepidisphaeraceae bacterium | reverse complement strand
CTGCATCGCCGCCATCGGCCTCAATATTCTCATCGGCTATACAGGCCTCATCTCTCTGGGACACGGCGCCTTTTTCGGCGTCGGCGCCTACGCGGCAGCCGTACTGGCAACATCGGTCGGCCTGCCTTTTATCCTGGCCGTTCCTGCGGCTGGCCGGCGTGCCGCCGTTGCGCGTGCTGCCGCGGAAGATCTCGTAATGCCGCTTGCCGTCGGCCGAGCTGATCAGCGGCTCGCCGCTGACGGGGTGGACGTTGGTGGAGATGTAAAGCGTATCAGGATCGTACGGATGCAGGGCGACCAGGCCGGTATAGTCGTTCTCGGGGTGATAGAGGCGGCTGCCAGCGCGGGCGATCTCGTGCACATTCCATCTGGCGCCATCCCAGCGGGCGTAGTGGTAGCGCAGGTCCTGGTCATCCTGGTTCTTCTGGACCGAGAAGGCGATGTAGGGATGGCCCTTGGCATCCAGGTGCATGTCAACGGTCCAGGCGACGTTGTTCTTGTCGCCGGCGAAAACACGAGTGAAGTCGGCGGGAGCGATGCTCGTCTGGTTGCCGCGGGCGAGGTCGCCGACAGGGGCGCCGTCGGACCGATGCAGCTTCCCGGCCTTGAGGTAGCCGTGGTAGATGCTGTTGTCGAAGTCGCGCGGGTGCTGTTCGGTGGCGATGAAGTGGATAGTGTCGGCGTTGTTCGAGGCGTACTTCAGGTATGGCCTGCCCGGCCCGCCGAGCAGCCGGCCGCCATAGCGCCAGGAAGCGCCATCGTCGTCGGAAAGCATGTAATTGGGATCCCAATCGATCCCGCGGTGGAAGTTGTAGATCCGGCCGTTCTCCTGGCTCAGGCGGAAGAGGTTGGAGTAGGTGTTGGACGCCCCGACATCGATCGACTTCTCATCGTCCCATTGCGAAGAATCGCCGGGTCTGGAGATGCGCCAGCGCATCAGGCGGTCGTGGCCGTGGCCGGCATAGACGGCCAGATAGCGCCCGTCGGGCAATACCAGAAAGGCCGGCGTGTTGTGGTCATCGGCCGAGAGCAGGCGCGGGTGGAGCACGGCGATGGTGGTGACGCCGGAGGCCAGGTCGTGGATCGTCACCTCGGCGTTGGCATTGCGCTCCTTGCCGCCGGGGCCGTCGGTGTGGGCGATGGACGCCGCGATGAGCGTGCCATCATGAATGATGGCGCGCTCATCCTGGAACCAGCACCAGCCGGCGTTGTCATTCAGGATGATGGGTTTGGCGGCCTTTGCTCCACACCCGCAGAGCGCCGCGGCCACGAGCATCAGTGGGACGATGAGCTGATGGCGTGTCATCATGGCGCCGATCATAGCTCAACGGCCCGTTGTGTCACGCCGGAGTAGGGTGAGGCTGAACGTCATGAACGGCCGCGAGTTCCGGCATGATGCGGCGGATCGGCGAAGCGGATCGGTGGTCGGATGTCTGCGATGAGCGGCCAGGAAGCCTGCCCCAGCGCCGATGAGGGCGCAGCTGCCGGCGAAAGCCGCGAAGCTGAGTTGCGCTGCCCACGCCAGGGCCGCGCCGAGAAGAGCGCCAGCCAAGGCGCCTAGCGCGATCCAGGCGAGCACTAACCGGTGTGCCCGACGCCGGCCGCGGCGAACCAAGCGACCATCGACATGAGACGGCCGAGATTGGCGCATGGGGACATTATATCTCGTGCACGGCATCGGTGCTGGTCGTTGCGGCCCTGGCCATCGCCGTGCAGAATACGGCCGCCTTCGGGCAACAAGGAACAGATGCATGCATCCCGATCTCAGCAACCAGGTCGCCCTCGTCACCGGCGCTGGCAGGGGCATTGGCCGGGCGATCAGCCTGGCGTTGGCGCGCCATGGCGCGCATGTGGTCCTGGCCGCCCGCAGCCGCGAGCAGTTGGAGGATCTGGCCGGCCAGATCGCCGCCGCTGGCGGGCAGGCCACCGTCATGCCCACCGACATTGCGGATGAAGCCCAGATCGTCCGATTGTTCGAGCAGACAGCGCAGCAGTTCGGCCGCCTCGATATCCTGATCAACAACGCCGGCATTGGCATCTTCGGCCAGGTGCAGGACTTCGCCGCGGCCGACCTCGACCGGATCCTGGCGGTGAATCTGCGCGGGCCTTTCCTATGTTGCCGTGAGGCGATGAAGCTCATGGCGCCCCGCAAATCGGGCTACATCATCAATCTGTCCAGCGTGGTCGGGTTCAAGGGCTACCCCGGCCAGGCCGCCTACACCGCCAGCAAGCATGGCGTCATGGGCCTGACCAAGTCGCTGGCGGTCGAGGCGCAGGCGCACAACGTGCGCATCTCGGCCATTCTGCCCGGCGGCGTCGATACGACACTCGTGGGCGACGCCCGGCCAGACCTGAACACATCCGTGCTCATGCAGCCCGACGACATCGCCCGGACGGTGCTTTACCTGTTGAGTCTGTCGGAAAGGGCAGCCATCGACCAGATCTACATCCGCCGGCGGACGAGCGCGCCGTTCTAGGCGTGGCCAGGCGCTAGTGCCAGGCCGATGCGATGGTCTTCAGCACGTCCATCCCGCAGCGGACCTCCAGCCTGGCGCCCTTTTCCGTGGGCGTCATCTGCCAGGTGATTCTCCGCCCCTTGAGTTGGCCGACGACGGCGATGCGTTGGAAGAGGCTGAGCTTGATCGGCGGATTCGGCATGTTCACCCACATAAACTGCAGCGCGCCGCCGGCGTCAAGCCAGCCTTCAGCGGGCAATGAGAGCTCACCGTCGGGCTTGGCCTGAAGCAGGCGATCCATGAGCTGCGCCTCACCCTTGACGGTGACGATGTAGGCAGTGTTGCCTCTTTGGACAACGTCGAAGCACACTCGAATCCCGCCGCCTTTACCCACCTTCAGTCGAAAGACTTCCGCGCCGCCGGCTGACTTGTAGGTGTCGAGCTCCGCGAAAATCGGCGCCTGTGCCTTGGCCTTGCCCTCTCGCACGGCCGTCCTGAGAATTGTGACAACATCATACGGTTGCCGATACTGATTGACCTGATAGAACGCGGTCGTGTTATCGATGAGTTCCACTCCGGCGGAGAGGGCATCTGTCTTGTACAGCGCCTGAATCAGACCCTCGCAAAATGCCGCCGTGCCCGGATCGGGCAGCGATGATGGATCCGAGTTCATCAAGCCCCATGTACTGCGGACTAACGCCGCGAGGGCCTTGATTTCCTGTATCTCCGACTGCAAGACATCCACTCGGTGGACGCAACCAGCCGGCATCCCGGGCCGGGGTAGCTTCCTTGCCGCCGTCCTGAGCATTGCCGGCTCGCCTTCGAGCGTCAGGACAACATCCTGTTCTTCCTGGCAGAGACGGATGTCCAGATGGTCAAGTTCCGACCGGATCATCGCAAGAAACGCATGGACTGCTGGATGCCTATCCTTGGCTGTCGATGGGTCTGGTTCGAAGATGAGATTAACGGGGTTGGGACGGGTTCGGCGCGCTGCCACGATATCGATGGCCGCATGTGCCAGCAGCTTCTTGTTGTTGTACGGTCCGTAGAGCGCCTTGTCCTGTGCCCGCTTCAGCAGGTCAACATTTCCTCCGAACAGGCAGTAACTGTCCGTGCGGCGGATGGCCAAGCCATGGGCCTCGAACACTTCCGGGTTGCCCGGCACCGGCGCAAATCCTTGCCGCGCATACATATCGGCGACGGGCGCCGCGGCAGTGAGTGGGAAGGTCATTACAATCTGATGCTCAGGCGGCACGTTGCCGGCCAGCATAATCCCGATCGGGCGGTTCTTGGCTATCCCGCCCGGGCCGATGATCGGCAGCCTTTCGAAGCTTGCGGGCGCGGGGATGGGGTTCCGGCCAATCTGAGCCAGGAACTCGTTGATCCTGTCGATGGATGCCACCGAACACACGCCGATGACCTCGGGTGCGCGCTCTTCTGCGGCCCTGATGCCCGTGGCAACGAGACATATTACGAAGAGCGCTGAGGCGATGAGAACTCTCACGCTGAACCTCCTTTATCCCAGATTTGGCGCGCTGCGACCGCGTGCCCCGATTACGACCAGACGAGAGGAGTGTACCGCGCAGGCTCCCAACGTCCATCCACCGGCAGGGGCCTCATCCCCCGCGCGCAAAAAACCGCGCAGGCCGTCGGGCCTGCGCGGGAATGTCTGCGTGTGCGAATCGCTTACTTGGCCGAGACGTCGACAAACGCCTCGACGCTATCCAGGTCGCGGACGACCTGCGGCGTTGCCTTGAACGTGGCAGTGGTGCCAGCGCTGAGCTTCGGATGGACCTTGTTCGGGCGCTTCGTCCAGATCACGCCGCCGCGTCGCTTGGGCTTCTCTTCGAAGTTCCGGCTGCGCGCCTCGATCGGGCCGGCGATGACCTTGTCCTTCATAAAAAGCCGCTCGAGCGTCTTGCGCGCGCCCTCGCGAGTGATCGTCTTCTTAATGGTGACCTGCACGGTCTGACCGGGTTTTACGTCGATAGCCATGATGCAAACTCCGCCTGATGCCGGTCGCGGCCGGCCGTAAAGAGCCAAGCAGTATAGCAACCCTGGCCCTGGAGGCAAGCCGGCCGCCGGCGTTTTTTGCCTGTCGGCAGGGGGGCCAAACGAGGTTCGCGGCAGTCCTGCCCGTCTGGTTTCACCCCAAACCCGCGAATTGCATGCCCGCCACTCAGCTCATTGCCTGCCCTTTCCTGGACTTGTCCCGGCCAGAGCGGTCGAACTGACCCGGGATGCGCCCGGCCTGCATTCTCCACAGCGAGTCGGGAATCATCAGAAGGCGTGCTCGATGACGAGCTTGAGGCCGATGGCGATCAAGACCAGGCCGCCAAGGGCCTCGAACCGCCGGCCGACATAGGCGCCCACCCGCCCGCCGAGCATCATGCCCGTCATCGTCAGCGTGGCGGTGACGATGCCGATGATGGCCGCGGGATACCAGATGGAGACGCCCAGCATGGCGAAGCTGAGGCCGACGGCCAGCGCATCGATGCTGGTGGCCATGGAAAGAGCGACCAGTGACCATCCGCGGGTGGGGTCCTGGGCGATGGATTCGTCATCACTGCCCCGAGACGCCTCGCAAATGGCTTTGCCGCCCACGAACGCCAGGAGGACGAAGGCGAGCCAGTGGTCCCAGCTCTGGATGTACGGGTTGATGGCCCGCCCCGCCAGCCAGCCGATCATCGGCATCACCGCCTGAAAAAGCCCGAAATGGAATGCGAAGCGAAACACCTGTCGGCGCGTCACGGTGCGCAACGAGATGCTCGTGGCCATCGCCACCGCGAAGGCATCCATCGCCAGCCCCACCGCCATGCCCAGCACCGCCACCGATTCCATCCCGTTCTTCGCTCCCGTGGTCTTGTGGAGGCGGAAGGTTACTGGCGTGGGCGAGGGTGGTCAACTTGGGGGAACGGCAAACGTCGATTAAGGGAGCACCTTCCATGAACTCGCTGGGATCGCCGGAAGGCGCGAGATCACGCCGTAGCCCCAGGTGCTCACGTCCTTCTTGTCGATTGCACCACCGGGCTCAACGCGGCGGTTCAGCTCTGCGACGTAAACGACGCCTTCAGTAGCAAGGATTGCTTCGATTTCCTGGTCCACGTAACGCGGTGAGATAGCGTAGTGCTGCGTCCCAGCGAGATTCACCATCAGATACTTCTTACCTGCGAGTCTGCCGATTGCCACAAGTCTGATGGGACCGAAATTGGAAGGTTCGGTATTATGTACCAGGTAGAAACTCGTTGATGACTGGCGTTGTTCCATGGGGCGCAAAGGATGCCCGTGCTAACCCTTCATCGTTGCGAACAGGTCGGCGTTGGTCTTGTACTTGGCCAGGGCGTCCAACAGGGTCTTCATCGACTGGGCGGGGGGCATGCTGGTGAGGTGGCGGCGGATGTTCCGGGCGGCGTGCATGGCCTCCTCGTCCAGAAGCTTCTCTTCCTTCCTCGTCCCCGACTGCGGGATGTTCAGCGATGGCCAGATGCGTGAGTTGGCCAGGTTGCGGTCGAGCGTCAGCTCCATGTTGCCGGTGCCCTTGAACTCCTCGAAGATCACCTGGTCCATCCGCGAGCCGGTGTCGATCAGGCAGGTGGCCAGGATCGTCAATGAACCGCCGTTCTCGATCTTGCGGGCAGCGCCGAAGAGCCGCTTGGGGATCTCCAGGGCGCGGTTATCGAGGCCGCCGGACATGGTGCGCCCGCCGGATGGCCCGCCGGTGTTGAAGGCCCGCCCCAGGCGCGTCAGCGAATCCAGCAGCACGACCACGTCAAACCCGTACTCGACCTGCCGCTTGCATCGCTCGATCACGAGCTGCGCCAGGTCCAGGTGCTTCTCCACCGTGTTGTCGTTGGATGATGCGAAGACCACGCCCGGCACGTTTCGGCGCATGTCCGTCACTTCCTCCGGCCGCTCATCCACCAGCAGAAGGACGAGCTGGGCATGGGGATAGTTGGCGTGGATGCCGCGGGCGATGTTCTGAAGGAGAATCGTCTTGCCTGTCCGCGGCGGGGCGACGATCAGCCCGCGCTGGCCAAATCCGACGGGAGCGAGAATGTCGATTACGCGGGTGGTCAGCTCGGCCGGGTTGTGCTCAAGCTTGAGCATCGGATGAGGATCCACCGGCGTTGCATCGTAGAGGGAGATGCGTTCGACGTAGTCGTCGGGGGGGTTGCCCTCGATGGCCGTGATGCGCTGGAGATGCCTGCCCTTGGTGTGTCCCTTGAGGCGCAGCCCCGGACGCAGGCGCAGCTCGCGGATGATCTGCCTGGGAACGATGACGCCGGCGTGCACGGGGCGCAATGGGTTGACGGCGTCGCGCAATTGGCCATCCTGGCGCTCATCGGCGATTTGCAGTAGCCCTTCCAATTCAAGATTGCTCATGATCTCACGGTGCAACAGGTGTTAGGTGCCGTTCCAATTGCCAGCCAGCGGCCCACTTGAAGGCGACCCCGCCCCGGGTGCGGCGGTCCTGCGTTTCCGCTACAATTGGGGAATCCAGCTTCTCTATACCAGCAGATCGACGCAAGTTCAATTGGAGAAAAAAGATGAGTCTATTGACCCAATTACAGGAAGACATGAAGACAGCCATGAAAGCCGGTGAAAAGGGCCGCCTTGGGGTGATTCGGATGCTGATCAACGAGGTGAAGAACGCTGACCTGCAACCGAAAAAGCCAACGGAAGAGGAGGCGGTTGCTGCTTACGCCAAAAAGCTGCGCAAGAGCATTGAAGAGCTGGAGAAGTTGAATAGACTGGAGGATGCTGGCCGACTCAAGTGCGAATTGGCGATCGCCGAGCGCTACCTTCCGCAGAAGGCCAGCCCGGAACAGACTGAGCAGCTCGTCGACGCTTTTCTGCAATCTAACTCTTTTGCAGAAAAGCAGATAGGCCAGGCCATGGGTGCGTTCATGAAGGCCTACGGCAGCCAGGTGGACCCCGGCGTGGCAAATTCGCTTTTGCGCAAGAAATTGGCTGGCAAGCAGTAACGGTTAATTCCATGTTCAGGCGCGTGTTTTTCGGTGTTTTTCCTGATTGCCTCGCCCAAGCTCTGCCGATACGAGTAGCACGTGGTCCGATAAACCGCTTGTCAACGATGACAAGCTGTGTTTCGGCGGTAGTTGGCTCCGACAACCAACGGGCGGAGCGGCTCGAACCAGCGCTTCTGGTACCGTTTCATTGATGGAAGGAAGGTGTTGCATGGCAAGGAAGACCGTCAAGACTGTGACGAAGATGACCACTCCGGTGCGGAATACCCCGATTCCGAAGGCATCGACCCCGGCGCCGGCGAAGTTGGAGGTGACCCACGAGATGATCTCGCAGCGCGCCTATGAGATCTACACCTCGGGCACCGGTGGCAGTGAATTCGAGAACTGGGTCCGCGCTGAGCGCGAGCTGCGCGGCGCCTAGATCTTCGCTGCAAACCAAGCATTTTGCGAGAGTACCCTGCCCGGGGATTGGGATGTCCCCGGGCTCTTTTTTCGCAACCGACAGGGGGCGAATTGGTTGTAGAATGAGGGTATGAACCTCTCCGGCGAATCGCTCGGCGGAGTCCCATTGTTCCCATTGCCGAACGTGGTGCTCTTCCCTCGCGCCATTCTGCCTCTGCATATTTTCGAACAGCGTTACAAGGCCATGACGGCCGATGCCCTGGAATCGGACAAACTCATTGCCATGGCTCTGTTAAAGCCAGGCTGGGAAAAGGAATACCATGGGCGGCCGGAAATCGAGCCCATTGTCTGCGTTGGGCAGATCCTGAGCTGGGAACAGCTCCCCGACGGGAAGTACAACTTCTTATTGCAGGGTCGGTTACGGGCGCGTGTGGTGCATGAACACTTCCATCAGCCTTACCGGATCGCCGAGCTGGAGCCTTTGGCCGAAACGCAGGTGCTGGAGATCGATCTTGAGCGGGAGCGGCAGCGGTTGTTAGGTCTTTTTGAAAACAGCCGCCTTTGTGCCCTGCCGTTGACACAGCAATTCCGTGAGCTGGCGGTCGGGCCCATTCCGACGGCCGACCTGGCCGATCTGGCGGTGTTCAACCTGCTGGAGGATGTGCAACTCAAGCAGACGTTGCTGGGCGAGTCGGATGTGCGGCATCGCATAGGCCGGGCCATCAGCGCCCTGGAGGCCTGGGCGTCGCATTTGAACCCGGGTTTGCATGGCCTGCCGGACGATCCGAGCAACAACTGAGGAGTGGAACATGCGTTGTGTGGCGAAGGGTGGGTTCCCTTTACTTTTGCGCGCTTTGGACCAGAATGACCGGCGGGAACCAGAGGACATCATGGGATGTGGTACTTCGCCTATGGGTCGAACCTGAATGCGCGAGCGGTGGCCGAGTGGTGCCGCCACTATGGGCATCGTCCGCCCATGATGAAGACCGGTCGCCCGGCGGTGCTGGACAACTACCGCCTGTGTTTTCCCATCTACAGCGAGTATTGGGGCGGGGGCATGGCGGACATTGTCTATGATCCGGGGAAGTACGTCGCGGGGGTGATGTTTGATCTGCCCGAAAGCGACACCCTTGTGCTGGACGCCAAGGTGGCCAGGAAGCTGGATAGAACGGGCAAGGAAATCGGCATCTACAAGCGAATCGATGTGAAGGTGTCCCCGCTGAGCCGGAGCGAACCATTGGCGGCTTATACCTATCAGGGCACAAACATCGACCGATTTCATGTCCCGCCGACGCAACATTACATGGATCTGGTCGTCCAAGGGGCGTACAGCTATGGCCTGTCGATGATGTGGATTTCGTATCTCCAGAGTTTCAGCACACAGACAGGGCGAAAGCCGCGCGGACCGGGCTGGGGCGAAGCCGCGAACCGGATGTAACATGGGTGGGCGTGAATGGATGGGATGCCCTGCGCCGGGCGGCCGTTCGGACAACTTGAATTCGGTGGTTGCGGCCGGGAAAATCTGGCGTGTTGTTGCGTCCACCGCATGAGCCTGCCTAGACTGCATCGCGGACATGCCCCCGCGGCGGCCGATTCGCGGCCCTGCATGTCCCCTTCGCTTGGGCCGGCCGGAATGCGCTTGTCTCGTCCGGTTTTGAAGAGCGGTGTCATCGCGCGGGGTGCCCCGCGCATGCCATAACTGGGAGGTCCAACATGTGGTTTTGTCGGAGCACGCTTGCGTTGGGGGCTGCCTTGTGGTTAGCGCCGATGGTTCTGGGACAGGCCGCGTCACCGGCGAAGGCGCTGGAGGACAAGGGACTGACCAGATCAGGGTTGCTGTACGTGTTGGCAAGCGAAGCGGAGGTGAGTCGGGCAACGAGGGACATCCGCGACGCCAAGGCAAGGCTGGACCAGGAGCAACGCGCCCGCCACTTCATGGA
Source organism: uncultured Tepidisphaeraceae bacterium (assembly GCA_964570205.1). Lineage (GTDB taxonomy): Bacteria > Planctomycetota > Phycisphaerae > Tepidisphaerales > Tepidisphaeraceae > CAZMXI01. The sequence continues at coordinate 5,462 of CAZMXI010000123.1, read as the reverse complement.
GGATCAGATTCGGCGCATCAAAGGGGCCATCGCGGCGATGGAATATGATGCGCAACAGGCCACCCGCGCCGCCGCCGCCGAGACCAACGTGTCGCGCCAGAACCAGTTGGCCGCCACCGTCGCCGCCATCCGCGGCGAAATCGCTCAGGCGACCAAGGCCAAAGCTGAGTTGGATGCGCGCCTGCGGAGCCTGGGTGAGCAGGCCAAAACCGCCTATGTGAATCTGGTGGTCGAGGCGTCGGCGAAGGCCGAGAAGGTCCAGGAACAGTACAAGGCGATGGCGGCCGATCCCGACGTGTTGGCTGCCCTCGCCAGGCTTAATGAGAGCTCTCGCCTGAAGTACAAGCTGGGGCCCTCGGCGGAATTCGAGCAGCGGTTCAAGGAGTTGGAGAAGGCCCGCAGTGAGATTGCCTCGGCGGTGATCCGCCTCAAGCCCGAAGGCCGGGTCTACATGGTCGAGGTGACGCTCAATGGCAAGATTACCCGGCAGATGATCCTGGACACGGGGGCATCGACGGTTTCGCTGACGTGGGACCTTGCCGACGAACTGGGCATTCTGCCGACCGACGCCGACCAGAAGATCCGCCTCCAACTTGCCGATGGCAAGGTGGTCGAGGCCTGGCAGAAAAGCCTGGCTTCGGTGCGGGTGGGCGGGTTCATTGTTGAGAATGTCGAGTGCACCGTGATGCCGCGGGACCTGATCGCGGCGCAATCGCTGCTGGGCGGCAGCTTCCTCAACAACTTCGTGTATAAGCTGGATCCGAAAGCCGGCGAACTGCATCTGGCTTCGGTCGGCGGCAAGGCCGTGCTCGCTCCGCCGGCGGCAGCGGACAACAAGCCGGCAACGCCGGGCACAACGCCCGGCAAGACGAATCCCGACGATCTATGGAGTCCTCCGGGCACAGGCAGCGCCAATACCAGCCCGAACAAGCCGGCCCCCGGGGCGACCAGCCCCGGGGGCAGCGCGCCGGGCAAGGTCAATCCAGGCAGCCTGTGGGATCCGAGTGACCCCGTCAAGCCGCCGGCGGCCAACACGACCCCAGGCGCCGGCGTCACGCCGCCGGTATCGCCCGCCACGGCGGACCCCAGGAAGCAACAGAGCGCCAAGAAGATCCTCGATTACCTGGAAGGCGAGTACAAGCGCAAGCTGTCCAGCCCCGACTGGCGCGTGCGCGGCCTGGCGGTGATCAGCCTTTCGCGATTGCCGCAACCGGAAGTCACGCAGCGGCTGATGACCCTCATCAACAACGACCGGCACGATGTCGTCAAGCTTCTGGCGTGGCAGGCGATGCTGTCGCGCGTGCCCAGTCTCACCGATGACGATCACGCCAGCTTCATCAACGCGACGATCGGTCTGGCCGAGAAGAACGCGTTCCGAGGACGCTTGCGCGTGACGCTGCTTGAGGTTCTGGCCACCAGTCCCGTCAACACGCGCTCTCGCCGGATATGGGAGAAGATCTTCATGGAGTGCAACGCCTGGGAAACCCAGGATACGCCGGTATTGCGGCAGCTTGGTCGCACTCTGGCGGCATGGCACAGCGGGCAACTTCTGGATTTCGTCATCGGCGCGCTGGGCCATGGCAACCTTGCGGTTCGCGCTGATTATGTGCTTCAGGCGGCCAACGTGCCGGTGCAGTCGGCGCGGAGGCGGCTGCCGGCCTCGGTGTTTGATGCACGGTCGCCGGATCGCGAGCATGTCAGCTCGATGACGCTCTTCCGCATGGTGCAGGCCGATTGTGCTGAATACCTCAGGCGCGAACGGCGGGAATGGACCGACCTGCGGCAGATCCCAGGCGAGCCCTGGCGGCAGCTTCGTCCGCTCTACCTGCCCCCTCCGGTGTCGATGGAGACGGCGCTGGCGGATGAGAGCCTCTGGCACGCCGACCTGGAATTGGGCGCGCCGGACATGAAGGCGTTCGAGGTGGCGTTCGTGGTGGATGCCACGGGCTCGATGGGTGACGTGCTGGCATGGCTTAGCCGCGACCTGGTGAAGATGGCGACGGCTCTCAGCACCATGTCGCTCGAACCCCGCCTTGGCGTGACGTTCTACCGCGACCACGGTGAAGCATTCGTTGTCCGTCATGGCCCCCTGACTTCACGGACTGAGCTCCTGGTTGGCGCGATCAACGAGGTGGGCGCTGACGGCGGCGGCGATGTGCCCGAGGCGGTGCTGGATGGATTAAGAGAGGCCATCCAGAACAATCGCTGGGTGGCCAAGGGCAAAGGCAGCAAAGTGATCGTGCTGATTGGCGATGCCCCGCCCCATCCCAGGGATGTCGATCCGGCGATCAAACTGGCCGGCGAGATGCGCAATGCTGACTTCTCGTTATACGCCGTCAAGGTCACAACATCCGATGGCGCCCGCGACCTGACCAGTTTTGACCAGATCGCCCAGGCCGGCGGCGGCAATGCCATCAACGTGGTGTTCCCGCCGCTGTCACACGTGCGATTCATTGATCAGAACAAGAAGGAGATCCCACTTCAGACGATCGCCCGTCCCGAAGCACAACTGATCGTTGCCCCCGCACCGGCGGCCGACCATCCCGGCGAGCGCATCCTCATGGAAATCCTGTCGGATACGGTCAATCCGCAGTACCGGGACCGAGTGCATCCCATGACCCGCACGCTGCTTAGCTACTGCGAGCCCATTTCGCCGCCCGAGCAGCGCAAAGGCTTCCCCGAGAACACGCCCCCGCTCAAGGAAACGCAGTGGGATTCCCAGAAGGATGGCCGGGGCGGAATGGCGCCCGATGCACCCATGCCATAAAGCCCAGCTCTTGCCCGGCTTATTCAGCGCCGGCCGGTTCGTTTCACCGGCCGGCGCTGTCGTTTTCTGAGGGTGCGCGTGCATCGCCCTTGATTCAGCCGATGGAGAGGGTAACTTGGACCACATCCATGGGCGGCTGCGAAAGCCCATCGCGATCGGGTGATCGCGATGTTGGGAAGGCGGTGAGAATCCGCCGCGGACGCGCCGCTGTATAGGACATTGGTGGGCGCGATCGGCCACTGTCGATTCTGTCGATGGGAAGGCCGTTCGCTGTGCGGCCAAGAGTCGCAAGCCCTGTCCTGAGCCAGAAGACCGGCCCGTGGAGTGATCCGCGCATGTTGCGCCGATCGTTCAGATCGTCCTCGCGAACGGGACCGGTCGGAACCCCACGGGCGTGTCTTTCGTGGTCTCGCCCCTGCCCGTTCCTGCCGTTTCGGTCTCCCTTTCGCCAGGGCTTTGCCCGCTTGCCGTGCCGCGCTGTTCGGCACAGGGAGATTCCGTGATTACGCCTCGTTTGCGTTCTGTGGTCGCTTCGATCGGCCTCGGAGTTCTGGCCGCGCCAGCTCTCGCTGGCATGACCGCCGACCATGTCGAGAGTTACATCGAAGGAGGCTGGGTCACTCACAACGACCCAAACGCTGCCCTCGGATTGCCTGCCGGCGACACCGGCTCCTTTGATGAGTATCAACTCGGCGCCCTGACCCCCTTCAATCCGCCGTTTCGCACCGATCAGGTGACGGGCATCGGCCCCGGCGGCCGCCTCGTGCTGCGACTGGCCGAACCCTGCCCCGTCACCCCAGACAGCATGCTCGGTGTGTTCGTCAATACCGGGCTCGTCGATATCAGCCCCACCGGCACGGGCCTGGCCGACGACACCGCCAGCAGTTTCTCGCCCTTCCCCAAGGCTCTGGTCTACGTCAGTCCCGATAATGCGCAGTGGCAGCAGGTGGGCGATGGCCCGATCACGTTCGGCAACCCGACCAACTACTACACCGACACCGAAATCGAGTGGTACTACGCGCCGCTCGGCAGCAAATCGGCCGACTTCTTCAAGCCCTTTTCGGCCGAGCGGCGAAACTTCGCGAACATGAGCTATCCGCAGATGCTTGATCTGCTGGATGGTTCGGCCGGCGGCAACTGGCTCGATTTCTCCGATGCGCCATTCGAAGCGGTGCGGTACGTGAGATTCGAGGTGCCGCAGGATGCCGACTACCGCATGCTGATTGACGCGGTGACGGCGGTGCCCGAGCCGGGCGCCATATTATGCCTGGGATTCGCCGCGATGGCCCTGACCGGCCGACCCCGCAGAGCATCCTGATCAAGGACGCCATGGCCAGTTCCAGTCATCGTTCCATGCGGAAAGCCGGCACGGGCGTCCGGCCCGTGCCGGGTTTTACGCTGGTAGAGCTTCTGGTGGTCATCGGCATCATCGCGATGCTCATGTCCATCCTGCTACCGGCGCTCAGTCGAGCCCAGGAGGCCGCCCGGCAGGTGGCTTGCCTGAGCAACCTTCGGCAGTTGGCCGCTGCCGCCGCCGTCTACCTGTCCGACAACGACGGCGCCTATCCCCCGGCGCAGTGGAATAACGCGCCGGCCAATCCCACCATCTACAACGCCTGGGATTTCACCCGCGCAGGGTCGGATGTGACGCCCGGCCTGCTCTGGCAAGGGCGGACCAACATGAAGGTCCAGCAGTGCCCGAGCTTCGACGGCCGATCCAACTCCCCCGGCGATCCCTACACCGGCTATAACTACAACACCAGCTTCATCGGGCGGGGCAAGGGCGAAGGGTCGCCAGCCAGGGCGTCGCAGGTCAGGCGGCCGGCCGAGACTCTCCTTTTTGGCGACGGCGAGTGGAAGCTGGGCGCCAACAAGTACATGCGATCGCCGCTTCCCAGCCCGACGGAGAACCCGTTTTCCTATGCCGAGGGCAGCCCCGCCCGCGCTGCCGGAACGCAGGGTTTCCGTCACCGCGGCATGAGCAATGCCGTGTTCTGTGATGGCCACGCCGAGTCCTTCAGCAGGCCCTACGGAGCCCATGTCGCTCCCGGAACCGGTTTTCTGTGCCCGGACAACCGGCTCTACGACCTGGAATAGGTTCTTTCGGCGTGTTTCCTATTCGGTTCTCAATATCTAGAATAGGCGCCCAGGGCCGTGACGCAGGAACCGAGAACCGATTGGGTGGTTTGTGCCAGAACAGCTATTTGACCGTCTGCGACAGAATGTGCGGTCCGTCTACTTCGGCGGCCCGCGTGCGGTGGACATGCTGCTCGTCGGGCTGCTGGGACGCGGACATGTGCTGATAGAGGACGTCCCGGGCGTCGGCAAGACCGTTCTGGCCCGTGCGCTGGCCCGGAGCATCAACTGCAAATTCGCCCGCATCCAGCTCACGCCGGATCTGTTGCCTTCGGATGTGCTGGGAGTTTCCGTCTACAACACCGAAACCCGCTCGTTCGACTTCAAGCCCGGCCCGATTTTCGCGAACATCGTCCTGGCCGACGAGATCAACCGGACCACGCCCAGAACCCAGTCGGCGCTGCTGGAGGCGATGGCCGAGGAACAGGTCAGTGTTGAGGCCCAGACCTACCCCTTGAACCGTCCGTTCATGGTGCTGGCGACGCAGAATCCCTTTGAATTCGAGGGCACGTACTACCTCCCGGAGAACCAGCTTGACCGGTTCCTGTTGCGGGTCTCG
>CAZMXI010000122.1:0-15393 GCA_964570205.1 uncultured Tepidisphaeraceae bacterium | reverse complement strand
ATCTTGTTGACGATGGCGGCGACGCCCGCCTTATGCCGGTCGGACGTGGTGCGGATGAAATCGTCGTTGGTGATGTCCAGCTCCTTCCACAGGTCGCGGAAGATCGGGACGTTGCGCTCGACGAGTTCGGCCGGGGTGGTCTTCTGGGTCTCCGCCGTCTTCACCATCTTGATCCCATGCTCATCCGTTCCGGTCAGGAACCAGGTGTCGCGCCCGGCCAGCCGGTGATAGCGCGCGATCACGTCGGCGCAGATCGTGGTGTAGACGTGCCCCAGGTGCGGCTCGGCGTTGGGGTAGTAGATCGGGGTGGTGATATAGAAGGTGTTGCTCATGGGCATTCCAACAAAACGGCCATCGGGCGATGCGAGCGATGCAACGGCCAGCGAAATCGAGGCGCACGAATCCCGCGAGCGGGCGGGGCCGCCGCCTCTATCGCATGTGCATCAGTCGGACCACACGATGGCTCATGGCTCGGATTATGGGCACCTCCGCCCGATAGATCAAGGGACCCGAATGCGACAGCGGACGGATGGGCTCCGCAATATCCGCCGCCTGTGCGCGTATTCAAAGGAATATGAACCTGCGAATCGTATCCATGATCCTGTTGACGACGTTCTGCATCACCCACTCGCACGCCGCCGGGGCGCGCCAGAACCGCCAGGAACGGCCGGCCGCAGCCCGCCGCCAGACCAGCGCCCCCATTGCCGCCGTGATTCGTTCGATCGACCCCGCACGCCGCAGTCTCACCGTCGCCACCCGCCAGGGCGAGCAGATCATCGAGAAGACCTGCGGCATCTCGGCCAATGCGCAGGTGCGGCTATTGCGTCGCGACGCCCGGGAGCCTGGAGAACTGGCCGACCTGACCCCGAACATGCCGGTCTCAATCCGGTTCCGGGTGGGAACCGATGAGGTGACGGCGATCACCGTCACCGCCGGCCCGCGCGTCAGCGGCGTCATCAAGTCCGTCGACGCCTCAAACAACCGCCTGATCGCCACCGTTCGCGGCCAGGGCACGGAACGGATTGAGAAGACCTACGCCCTCGCACCCGAGCCGCGCGTGATCATCACCGGCTCCCCCGAGCGCGAGGGGCGGCTTTCCAACCTGATTCCCGGCCGAGCCGCCGTTCTGGAGCTGTCGTTGCTCGACCCAACCCAGGTCACCGGCATCCGCCTGGTGATCAAGCCCGGCGCTGTCGCTTATGTGGAGGATGTGGATCTCGAAGCCAACACCCTCACAGTCCTGTCCGACGAGGATGACCAGTTCATCCTGCGCACCTACGAACTGGCCGACAAGGTTGATGTCGTTTTTGTCGCCTCAAAGCGATCCCGCCAGCCCGGCCGGCTCGATGAGCTTGTCGAGGGACTGGCGGTGACGCTCAGGCGACAGGATGGCAGGATCGCGGGCATCACCGTTCTCGAAATCCAGTAAGCCGCAGCCCCCCGCAAATCGCTTTGCGGGGGGCCTGCCATTGGACTCATCATCAATCGCCGCGTGGCGCGGCCTATCGGTCGCTCTGCAGGAAGACATAGCGCGAACCGCGCGGGTTCACTACGTACATACGGACGCCCTTCTTCAAGTCAGCGCCCTTCAAGGCCGCGGTCAGATCCTGGGCGCTGGCAATCCTGGTCCTGCCAACCTCAACAACCACGTCGCCCGGCATCAGCCTCGCCTCGCGGCCGGCCACCGAATTGCGGTCGATCCGCGTGATCACGGCGCCCTGGTTCACATCCAGACCCTGTCGTTGCGCCAACTGGGGCGTCAGCGTCTGGTAATGGATGCCCAGCGCTTCGCCCGTATCCGGCTGAACGTTCCGCGGCGCCGGGGGCATCCCGGGCTGCCGCACGGCACTGAGTTCTTCGGGCTGTTCGCCCAGCTTGACGATGATGTTGCTGTATTTGGCATCGCGGAAGACGCGCAGCCTCGCCTCCTCGTTCGGCGCCAGTGCAGCAATGCGCGTTCGCAGGCGATAGACATTCTCGACCGGCTTGCCATTCACTTCCGTGATGACGTCGCCGCGTCGCAACTTGCCGGTCGCCGGCGTGCCTTCAATCACATCCTGCACGATCACGCCGGTGTCGCCCTCATAGCCGAAGCTCCGCGCCAGCCCCGGATCTTCCGAAACGCTCTCAATCGCCACGCCCAGCCAGCCGCGGACGACCTTGCCCTTCTGGCGCAACTGCTCGTATACAAACTTCGCCTGGTTCGAGGGAATCGCGAAACCAATCCCCTGGAATCCGCCGCTGCGCGTGGCAATGGCCGTGTTGATCCCCACCACCTCGCCGCGCAGGTTCACCAGCGGGCCGCCCGAGTTGCCCGGATTGATCGGGGCATCCACCTGGATGAAGTTCTCATACCCGCCAGCGCCCAGGATGTCCGCCTGGCGGTTGAGCGCGCTGACGATCCCGTGCGTCATCGACCCGACAAAGTTGAACGGGCTGCCAAACGCCAGGATCCAGTCTCCCTTCTGAAGCTCTTCGCTGTTGCCCCACCGCGCCGTCGGAAGCCGATCCGCCTGAATCTCCACCACCGCCAGGTCCGTCTTCGGATCGGTCCCCACCACCCTGGCGCTTCGGATCTTCCGGCCATCGTGCAGCGTGATGGTCAACTCCTCGGCCCCACCGGCCACATGGTTGTTCGTGACGATCCACCCCTTGCCTTCGGCCGCATCCATGATCACGCCGCTGCCCGTGCCGATCTGCTCGGGCGCCAACTGCTCATCCAGGCCGGGCGGCATGTCCGGCTCGCCGTCGCCATCGCGATCCGGGAAGAACCGGCGCATCGTGTCTTCATCGAACGGCAGGCGCTGCGGGCCGGTCGGAGCCTTCTTCACCACGTTGATGTTCACCACCGCCGGCTCCACAACCTTGCCCACCTGGCGGAAAACGTTCCCAAGCTGCGCCGCGTTCGCCAGACCCTCGCGAATCTGCTCACGCTGGTTCTCCGCCATCACGAACCGCCGGTCCTGGGCATACGTGTAGCCCATATATCCGGCCAATACCACGGCCGCCCACGCGGCAACACCGAATACACTCTTTCGCCATTTCCGCATAGTCGTTCCTCACAAACAAATAGCTCCCATCAGGTCCTGTTCGCCCGCGCCGCCAGCTTCGCTCGCTCGGCCTCGGGCATCGAGTAATCATGCTCACTCGCCGGGTATGCGCCGTTTGCCACCATCTCCACGTAGCGCGCAAACGCCTCGCGGAACGGCCCGGCCAGATCGCCGAGTTCCGGCACGAATCGAGGCCGGCCTGTCGTCAGCCCCAGGCCATCGTGAGTCACGATGACACTCGCGAGACACGCTGACCCGGCGCCGCACCCCACCACCGGCACGTCGACCGCCTCCACAACCGCTTTCCCGACCTCGGGAGGCACGGCCTCGAGCAGGAGGGCGGCGGCCCCGGCCTTCTGCATTTGCAACGCGAGTGCCAGAATGGCCTCCGCCTGTTGAGCAGTCCTGCCCTGGTATCTGTAGCCCCCCATCAGGCCGACTGTCTGCGGCCGAAGTCCCAGGTGCGGCATCACCGCCACCCCCGTCCCCGCAAGTGCTTCCACCAGAGCAAGTTGCTGCTCGGAAGCTTCGATCTTCACGCAGTCGCAATCCGTGCGCTTGACCATCTCGACAACATTCCGCACCCCCTGGCCCGTCGATTCCTGGTAAGACCCGAACGGCATGTCCGCCACAAGAAACGCCAGGGGCGCCCCCCGCCGGACCGCCGCCGTGATCTCGATCATGAAAGACAGCGACACCGGCAGCGTGGTGGCGTAGCCCAGGATCACGTTGGCCGCCGAATCCCCCACCAGCAGCAGCGGCACTCCGGCCTGCTGCATCAGCCGCGCTGTCGTGAAGTCATAACACGTCAGCATGGCCAGCTTCCGCCCCGCCTCCCGCGCGCTGCGCAGGTCATTCAGCGTTACCTTCTCTTTCAGTGGTGTCGCCATGATGGTCAGCTTCTCGGCATCCCGCCGTGAGCGATGACGGACTTCCCGTCCATCGCAGTGTAATCCTAGTCACGCCCGCCCGAGCTGTCAGTACGCTATCGGTCTTCCCAGCGCATTTCGCGATGGCATAATCCGCACTTGCTCAGTCGCGATGAATGGCCTGTTCTAGATCGCCGGCCGGATCACCAGGTCCTCAACGATCGCCCGCGCGGGCAGGTTAATCGCCAGCATCACGCACTCGGCCACATCGTCCGGCTGGAGCATTTTCGCCCTGGCCTCGGCCGAGGGAGCCGTCGGCCGTTTTTCCAGCAGCGGCGTGTCGATGTCGCCCGGATAGATGGCGCACGCCCGGATGCCGTTGGCCCGCTCCTCGGCGTTGATCGACTGCGTCAGCCCCGTCATTCCGAACTTCGACATCACATATGCTGGCCCCGCTTTGGCGTTCGCCCGCAGCCCGGCATCCGACACCACGTTGACGATCGTTCCGCAGCGATTTTGCTTCATCCCCGGCAGAAACTCATGCACGCAGTGATAGGCGCCGCTCAGGTTCGTCTCCATGATCTGCCGCAACGTCTCTTCGCTCAGCACATCCAGCGAGCGGTTCGGAGCGTTGGTTCCCGCCGCGTTCACCAGGGTCTGGACCCAACCAAACCGCTCAAGCACCCGCTGCGCCATTCGCCGCACATCGGCAAGGTTCGAAAGATCGCACGGACAAACGAGCATCCGCGCGCCAGCCGCCCCGGCCAACGTCGTCGTTTGCCTTAGCGCATCCTCGCGCCTGGCCACAATCGCCACATTCCACCCCTCTATCGCCAGCCGAATCGCCACCGCCCGCCCAACACCACTGGATGCGCCCGTCACCACGGCGTTTCTGGAAGTCATTGAATCTCCTCCAGCTCAACCCACTTGCCCTCGTGATTCGACCGTTCGATGGCGTCCATCACCGCCTGCACCCGCGCCCCATCCGCGAACGATGGCACGCACGGCCGGCCGTTCACGATCGCATCAACGAATTCGGCATCCTGGTCATACCGGAACGTCACCCCCACATCGCCCGCCTTCGGGTCGCGCGCTGACGCCGGGTGCTTCAGGAACGTCTGGGGCACTTCGATTGCCCGCAAACCCGGCTCACCCTGTTTTCCGACCAACAGCTCCGTCGGCCGGCCAAGATCATACACCAGCGACCCCTCCGATCCATTCACCTCGCAATAGTCGCGGCTGCGCCCGCCCTCGCCCCGGCCGCTGGCCAGCTTCGTGCTCTCCCATACGCCTGTCGCACCACCCTCGAAATCCCCCATCGCAGCCACCCAGTCCTCCACATCCGCAACCCGCCCGCCACGCTCGTCGATGAACCGCCGCACCTGCCCGAACACCCGCTTCATCCGCCCCACCAGCAGGTGTCCATAGTCGATCCGGTGCGAAAGCATGTCGCCCATCTCGCCCGAACCGGCCATGCTTCGAACCTGCCGCCAGCCCAGCGGGCGCGATCCCCAGTCCTGGAACCGCTGCGCCCGAAAATGATACGGCCGGCCAATAAACCCCTGCTTCACCAGGTGGCTCATGTACGCCATCGCCGGCACGAACCGGTACGTAAACGCCGTCATGTGCCGCACCCCCGCCGCCTCGGCCGCCCGATACATCTCCATCGCCTCCGCCGTGTTCATCGCGATCGGCTTCTCGCACAGCACGTGTTTCCCAGCCGCCAGCGCCGCCAGGACCATCGGCCGGTGCAGATGGTTCGGCGTCGCGATCACCACCGCGTGGACGTCCTTCTGCGCCGTCAGTTCATGGTAATCTTCATAGAGGCGATCGATGCCCGTCTGCTGGCGCGCCTGATCCAGCACGCTCTGATCGCAGTCGCACAGCGCGACCACTTTCGCCGCCGGGCAGAACCCGAACCCCGGAATGTGGTTCGCCAATGCGATCTTACCACACCCGACAATCGCCACGCCGATCTTGCTCATCGTCCGGCCTCCTGTCCCTGCCAAACCGTGCTCGACCAGCATACCCGGCGGCCGCCCCGCCGGCTATTTCACCATCCGCTCCGCCCTCTCTCCGCCCAGCCCCTCCTTCACGAACTTCACCACCACATCCCGCGTCACCTGCTGGCGATCCACGCCATTGAAGAAGTGGTCGGCCTCCAGCCACACCTTCTTCGCGTGTTCCCCCGCCGCCTTGTGCAGCGCATCCGCGAAGAACCGCGACACAAGCTGGTCCCGCGTCACATTCAGCAGCAGCAGTGGCCGCGGCGCGATCGCGCCCACGTGGTAGATCGGGTCATAAGGCGCTGACGCCCGGCGCTGCTCGTCCGTCCGGCCATCCTTCAGCCACCCCTGGAAGTTGCCCCCGCCCACCAGCGACGCCATCACCTTCACCCGCTGATCGTGCGCCACGAACGGAATCCCCGTGATCGCCCCCCAACTGATGCCCACGAATGCCAGCCGCGAGGCATCCACATCCACCCGCGATGCCAGATAATCCACCGCCCGGCTGTAGTCGCCCAGCGTCTCATCCACCCGGTCGCGAAGGGTATCGCCATCCGCCTGGCCGCGCCGTTCGCCCCGGCCAGGCACATCAATCGTCAGCACCACGAAGCCCGCCTCGACGAACTCGCGCCCCACCGCCACGATGTAGTTGGTGTTCTTGTTCCCGCCGCTGCCGTATTGCAGCAGCACGGCCGGGTGCGGTCCCTCCCCCTCCGGCACATAGACAAACGCCGGCACGCGCCGGCCTTTCTCGATGCCGTTAAACTCAACCCGGTATTGCCTATGCCGCCCCTGCGACGCGACCTGCCGCTCTGAGGCTTCCAGCGGCGCATCATGCGCTGTGACATAGGGCCTCGTTGCCGGCCCGGATGGTTGACCCATCGCCCGGTCCGCCGACGGTTGCGCCAGCAGCCCTATCGCCGTCCATATCATCCACATGCGCACGGTGAACCTCCTCTACCATCGTCGCCACGCCGTCGGCTTTCCATTCTCCCCGATCGTCGACGCGGAATCGAGTTTCGCCCGACCATGTTGCCATTCCTGTCCCTATCCCCTAACACCCGGCTCGTTGCTCGGTATACTCCTCCAGAGATACCCCGCCGGGCATTCGGGCGCGATTTGTTCCTGCGTATTCCTAAACCCGGCCCACAACACTGGATGGATCGACATGCAACTGGACGTTCGCGGCATTGAATCGTCGAAGGCGACCGAAATCTACGTGACCGCCGTTCCCACGCCCGGCACGTTTCTCGGCCACCAGGCCCAGGAGGCCTTCGCCGCGATCGCCCGTATCCTTGCGTCCCGAAACGCCTGGATCTGCCAGGAACGCACCTTCGCCGATCCCGCCGCCACTCCCATTCTCAAACAGGCCCGCGCCGCCGCGTACGGCAAGCTCGATGATGGCGTCGAGCCCAACTACCTCGGCGGCGCCCGGCCTGGAACCATCGCCGGCATCCAGGTCCATGCCGTCGCCGGCCTGCCCGCCGCTCGACCCGTCATCCACCCCTGCGGCTGCCGCGGCCGGGTCTTCGAGCAGAATGGCTGCAAATGGATCGTCGCCAGCGCCCTCAGCGCCCCCGATGCCGGCGAACCCCATGCCCAGGCCCGCGCCACCTTTCAGAAGGCCCAGAGCCTTCTCGCCCTCCACGGCGCTGACTTCAAGAACGTCGCCCGCACCTGGCTCTTCATGGATGACATCCTCTCCTGGTATCACCAGCTCAATGACGCCCGCAGCGACTTCTTCGAGGAACGCGGCCTGATCGGCCCAGACGCCGATGGCCGCCTGCCCGCCAGCACCGGCATCGGCGTCTCGCCCGTCACCCCCGGCAAGATCGACATGGACCTCTTCGCCGTCGTCGGCCCCGAAGGCTCCGTCCAGCGCTTCCACGCCGCGGGGAAACAGCGATCCGCCTTTGAGTACGGCTCGGCCTTCGCCCGCGCTGCCACCGCCCAGACCCCCGCCGGCCAGACCATCTTCGTCTCCGGCACCGCCGCCATCGACGCCGCCGGCGCCACCTGCTTCGTCAACGACATCGCCGGCCAGATCCGCATGACCATCAACAATGTCATCGCGGTCCTGCGCGACCTGGGCTGCGGCTCGAAGGACGTCGTCCAGGCCATCGCCTATTGCGCCACGCCCAAGGTTGCCGAGGCCTTCCACGCCGGCTGGGCCAACAAGGTCGCCTGGCCCTGGCTCACCGTCCACGGCGATGTCTGTCGCGATGACCTGCTCTTCGAGGTAGAAGCCACCGCCTGCCCCGGCGCCCGCCGCTGGTAAGCGCCGATCCTCGGCCGGCAAGGTCTTCGATAAGCCTCGATGACACGGGGGAGTGAACAGCCGAGGTTGGCGGATCTCCAAAGGAGCAGACAATGCGAGCACGCAGAGTGGTGAGAGCACTGATTCTCCTGGTCTTGGGATCCGCAGGTTTCACCCAGATGGCCTCGGCGCAGGAAGGCCAGCGATCAAACTCCGTGCTCCTGAACGGCCAGTGGCAGTTTGCCAGAGGATCAGGCGACGAAGAGGTCGAGGCGCAGCGCCTGGATTGGCAGACAGTGAAGTTGCCCGGGCCATTCATGAAGTACAGCCAGCAGGCGGTCAATGAGACAAAGTTCGTCTGGGCCCGCAGGAACTTCACCATCACGCCCGCACAGGCCGGTTCGCTGGCAATCCTGCGATGGAACCGCATTGCCAACGGCGCTGAGGCGTTCATCAACGGTCGAAAGGCGGGCGAGAACCAACCCACCGGACCCTATCAGGTGATCATTGCGCCGGGCATTCTAAAAGCCGGCGAGAACCGGATTGTGCTCAAGATTCGCGGCGCTGCCGCCGTCCGCCGCAGCAAGAGCGGCAATGCCCTGATCCCCGCGGGCTTTGGCGTGGGCCTGCCGGAAGTGACGGATGATGTCTGGATCGACTTCGCCGATTCGGCCTATATGAAGTGGGTGCTGGCGATGCCGGACCTGGCCGGCAGCCGGGTGAGGCTCCGCGTGACGCCCACCGGACCCCAACGACTGGACGATTTGCGGATCAGCGCCCAGGTCAAGGCATGGCCGCAGGGGCCGGTGATGGGCGAAGGGCTGGCAGAGGCCCGCCTCGTGCCCGATCCCGATCCTCTGGGCGGCGATCACTTCTTCGTGGATGTGCCGATGCCCGGCTTCAAGCGTTGGACCTACGAGCAGTGCCCCCTTTATGCCGCCCAGGTGAAACTCCTGCAAGACGGTCGCGTCCTGGACGAGGTCAACATTCGCTTCGGGATGCGCCAGATCAAGGTGGAAGACCGCAACTACAAGCTGAATGGCAAGAACCTCTGGCTTCGCGGCTCCAACCTCGTCTTCGAGTGGGACTGGGGTGACACGATCACCGGCCACGAACTGGATTACCTGGTGACCGAGGCGCGGGAGATGAGCATGAACTGCTTCCGCACGCACACGCGCCCGCCGCCCAGGCGCGTGGCCGACATCGCCGATGAGCACGGTACGATGATCCTGGCCGAGTTCCCCGTGCTCTTCAACTACCAGGACTACAGGTTCACGCCAGAGGAGTGGGAAGTCTGGCACCGCAACTGTCTGCTCGACGCCGCCGGCTGGATGGCCCGGTTGTGGAACCATCCCTCAGTCGTGATGTGGGTGCTGTCCAACGAGTCCCGAAACGATGATGCCTGGGAGGAGGAGGCATTTCAGGATTTCGCCAACAGGCTCGACCCCACCCGGCCGACCATGCGCACGGGGCACGGAACTCGCGAAAACCGCGATTTCCATCCCTGCGGCAATGTCACCGAGACCGATGAAGGCCACTTTCAGCCGGCCATCGCGGGCTGGATCAAGGAGGCCGGAGAGCGCACCGCCACCGTCAGCGAGTACATGAACGATTTCGGGCATCCGCGCACGCAGTGGACCGGCATGGACGACCGCCTTGCCAACGACCTGGCCATCGCGCAGATCGGCGCTGAGCACACCGAAGCCATGCGTCGTGCGCGGATCGACGCCATCCTTCCCTACATGTACGCCGGCTGGACGCGCACCCGGCGCGCCGCCGCCGTCAGGGAAACAGGCAAAGGCAGTGCGGTTTGGAAGGCCAACTTCGCTGCGCCCCAGTCGGCCGCCTGGCACAGCTCGCTGTCCCCGGTACTGGCCAGCCTGGACCTCTTCGACGCAAGCTACCGGACTGGCCAAGAAGTCACCACCGACCTGTATCTCATCAATGACTCCTGGCGCGATGCGAAGATCCACGTTGATCTGCTGCTGACCAAGGAATGGCCGCAGTTCATTCCCGAGGCCGAGTGTTTCAACAAGCCCGTGGCCCGGTGGAGCCACGATTTCACGGTGAAGGCCGATTCGGTCGAGAAGACCCCCATCACATGGAAGCTGCCGGAGGATGAGGGCAGCTATTGGCTGACCGCGCGAGCAACCGGCCTGCCCGGCCGGCCGGTGCTCAGTCAGCGTTTCGTGCGGGCGATCAAACCAGTGGTGATCCCCGACACAGCCAAGCAGCGCGAATTCGTCGTCATGGGCGGCGCCGACGCGGCTTCGGCGTTCTTCAGGATGCACGGCCTGCGCACATCGACCACCCTCGACGAATTGTCGCCAGACACGCACGTGGTGCTCATCTGGAATGCCACGCACCTGACCCAGACCGAGAAGAAAAGGGCGAAAACCCTGTGCGACTTTGCCGGCCACGGCGGGCGGGTGATTGTGCTGTCAACGCCATCCTGGAATTGGCCGGACCTCTGCGATGTGAAGGTCGGCAAGGCCGAGCGATTCTCGCGGGTGTTTGTGTATCCGGACGTGCAACACCCCATGCTCGCAGGAATCGATCCGCAGTGGCTGATCCGCTGGAACGGCCTGCCGGGCACCGTCGGCGTGGGTCGCCTTGAAGGCCCAGCACTCGCCGGCGCCAAGAAGCTCCTCTGGGCGCGGGAGCCGAACACAACCATTGCGGCTGAAGTCCCCGCCGCGATTGGCGCTGGCCAAATCCTCTTTGTGCAGTTGGACCTGCAGCGCCGGGTCGATCCGTCCAAACCCCATTATGATCCTGCCGCCGAGCGCGTCTTACTCGCGCTGCTTGGGCAGTTGTGAATCCGGCCCTTCGCCAGTCGCTGAGCGAGTCCGGCTTGCCCCGGCGCCCGCCGGTGGCAAGGCCCGGTCCGCCGTCGTCCGCGGCCTTCTACCGCCCCGCTTCTTCAGTTCGGCCAACCGGCGTCAGCATGCCGATGCGCCATGGAAACTGTCCGTAGCCCCGCCCCGCCTTGTCCTTGTCCAGCATGCCCTGGAACACGAACCGGAGATGGCCCGGGTCGATGGTCATCGTCTGGTCGTTGCTCTCCCTCACCAGCTCGCCGTGGCTCACGTTGTCCGTCCACGCCTCGACCCCCGGCGCGGGCCGAATGTTCCTCCAGCCGGCGAAGGGCTTCTCCGCCGTATCGGCCAGCGGCGTCCATGGCCCATCCAGCCGATCCGCGATGTACGCCTTATAGTACCGCCGGCCGTCTTCCTCGATGATCGTCAGGTACTGTCCTGTCCCCTTGAGCCGGTAGGTGTGGCTGGCTTCAAAAACCTCCGCCTGAATCGCCAGTTCACAATGGGCGAAACCGTTGGGGAAGTCCTCCAGCCTGGTCCACATCCGCCACATCTTCCCATTGAGGTTTGTGAGAAACAGGTACATCCGCTGGTCATCGCCGATCATCCAGTAATCCAGCCCGCCCTCGGCGCGCCCGTCGTCGTCGCCGCCATCAAGAATGGGCCGGGCCTGAGTCCACGAGGCTGGGTCGGCGATGTTCTGCGTGGTCGAACAGGCCACCCACATCTTCTTCAGGCCGGGCATGCCCACCTGGTAAATCAGGTACCATTTCTTATGCGGCGCGAAGTAGAACACCTGCGGGGCGCAGTAATACCTGCTGGAACTCACCGGCAGGATCGTCCGGGGCGCGCGATCCGCGTCTTCCCACCTGGCAAACGAGCAGTGCTCAATCGCCGATCGGTCGGGCAGCTTGACCGTCATGAAGACGTGCCATTGGCCTTCGTGGAACACCACCGTCGGATCCTTCTGGGCATGGCTCGGGTCCTTCTCTCGCTTCTCCGGCGAGATCAGCGGCGCTGAGTACTGCCAGGACGCCGGCGGCCTGAATGCTGCCGGTTGCCCCGCCGCAAGAAGCCACCCCACACCCATGAGAAAGCCCACAATGAAGGAGATGAGCTGGATCATGCCCGAATTGTCCTCCATTCCGAATCTGCCGACAACCGCCCGTTGGGCCGTTCCCCTTGAAAGCGCCCCGGAGACCCTGACCGTTGAGTCGCGCAGCCGGGCGGCTTAGCATGTTCATGTGCCGGGTCTCCTGCATGACTGTCCAGTCGGGCAGACGTTGCATGGCCTCAGCCACAACGACGACCTGCATCCTTCGCTGAGGCGATGACCGCGAAGCCTCGGGCGTGAGTGTGGCATGGGCGACCCCGGTGCCCGCGTCGGCTTCGGCATGCCGCGACAGGGGCCGGCCGGAGCAACGCAGGAAATGACGATGCGTCCGTTCTCCTTTCACGGAGGCACGCCTTGTTGAAGCGACACGTTGTGATTCTTGTGGCCGCCTGCGCGAGCCTGATGGTCGCCACGACCGCACGGGCTGATGATCCGGTTCCACCCGGTTATGTCCGCGGGGACGTCATCAGTCATTCCTATGTGCCGATCCGGACGTGGCGCCCCAAGGAAGGACTCGGCATTCTCCCGTATCTCTTCGAGTACAGCCTCATGGCGTTCGACGACCGCAATCCGCTGGAGCATCACCACGCGGAGAACATCCGGCGCATCGATATCGCCAGCCGGTGGTCCACAGCCATCATGCTTTATGCCCGGCACGACCACTTTCGCGACGAGCTCATACGCCTGATGATCCGGTGCTTTCGCAATCGACAGTTGATCATCCTGGCCAATTATCACAGCCGCCAGGCCAAGGATGGCGGCCCCTACAACAACGTCGTGCATCTCCTTGACGAACTCTGGGCGAATCGCGACAGACACTTCGTCAGCCCCGAGGGCGATCGCGCCACCGGGCGGCAGCTCATCAACAACATCCTGGCCAACAAGTGCGGAGATGAAGAAGAGGCGGGCCTCGGGACAGCCGGACTTCGAGCGGTCTATGCGGATTTTGACCAGCGTGTCCGCCTTCGGCAGATGGATGGCCAACAGCCCTTCAGGCACATCAAGGCCTGGTACAACATGATCGCATATGCGGGACTGAACTACGACGGCGCCTATGCCGCGACACAGGAGGATGTGGACAAGCACCGCCGCGTGAAGCTGCCTGCCAACACGCAGGCCATCGGCGTGGACGTCTACCATTACTGGGGACATAAGTGGAGCCCTTTCGACCCGGCGGATCTCACCATCCCGCGTGAGCGCGTCCGGGCTCACACGCGCGAGTGGCATCGCCTGCGCACCCGCTACTATCCGCAGGGGCTGAGCGTCCGCGTTGCACGAAACGCCCACGATCCGGCGACCTGGACTCCCGAACACTGGAATGATACGCACGCGCTTCTCAGCGCAATCGAACTGGCTGGCGCCAAGGATGCCATGATGTGGTACATCGGCGTGAGCGGTCAACTTGCCGGCGGCGGAAGCGACCCGCCCACGTACACGACGCCGATTGAAACCATGGAAGCCTACTACGATGAGCTTAAAGCCGGACCATGGGTCGGATTGTCGTGGTGGGTGTTCGGGAACTTCAACCAGACCTGCCGCGGCGGGCTCGAGTACTACGATCGAACCCTCCTGCATTACACGCCCGAACATCCGACGGGCCGCCCATACTCAAGAGAGCTGCTTGACTATTGGCATGCCGAGTACGTGGCCATGAAGATGCGGATGTTCAACGACGTGGTGCACAATCAGTTCAAGCATCTGAACGGACCAGCGCCGCAGTCGCAACGGTGACAGCATCCCGGACGCCCTCGACAGCCACCCCTCTGACGCCATCGTCCGAACCCTTCCGCACCGCCGGCGAAACTGCTCTCATCTGTGACCGCAACTCCAAAACCTCGAAAATTCACTTCCATTCACCGGCCCGCTCGCCATATGCTGATCGGTTGTCCACCTAACGGAGAGACCGTGACCGAGTTCATCAGCCCAAACTGGCACGTCATCCTGGTCCACTATCCCCTGGCCCTGCTCACCCTCGGGGTCGTCATCGAGCTGTTCGCCTTCCTTTGGAAGCGCAGCTCCGTTCGCGCAGCGGCACGCTGGATGATCCTCTTCGGCGCCCTGGCGCTGATCCCCGCGGCCACCACCGGCCTCTACGCCTTCAACGAGGCCGTCCGCGGGGCGGCCGCCAGCCCGGGCGGCAACTGGCAGGAAGCCATGGAAACCGCCCGCTGGACCAAAGACGCCGAATGGCTCTTCATGAACTGGCACATCTGGCTCACCACCGGCGCAACGGCGATCTTCGCGATCGCCGCGATCACGTACCTGGCCAGTTCTGATGCCTGGCGCCGCCGCCTGCACCTGCCCGCATTGGCCCTCATGGTGATCGGGCTCGCGGCCACCTCCATCGGCGCGTGGTTCAGCGGCGAATCGGTCTACCGCTTCGGCGTGGCGGTCAAGCCCTATGACATCAACGAGGCCGCCAACATCAGCCCCGAAGACCCGTGGCACCTGCAGATCCAGCGATTTGTGCCGCCGATGCAGGCCCACACGCTGTTCGCCGGCTTCGCCGCCGCGGTCGGCCTCCTCGCGACGGGCCTGACCATCCGACGCTGGACTGCACCGCCAGCCCAGCCGTCGCCAGGCACAATCACAGATCCCGGGTCGCTGATGTATCCGTCGGAGGCGAACAAGCCGGATGCGCTGCCCAGTCCCCGCGTCCACCCCGCCCGGTTCTGGCTGATCGCCAGCGCCCTGGCCCTCGTGACAGCCGCTGCCGCGGTCTGGTATGCCGAAACCGACTGGGAGTTCTCCCACCTGACACGACTGTTCACCGACGCCAGATTCCGTGATGAACACTTCTCGCTGTTCGTGCACGTGATCGCCGGCGCCGGCATCATCCTCCTGCCGCTGATCCTGGCCGCCCTCACCCGGTTTGCGCGCGGCCTCAAGGCGCTGACCCTCGCCATCATGCTGGTCATGCTCGCAGCCATTCTCGCGCAGACTTACTACGGAATCGTCCTGCTGTACGGCATGGGCGAAGCGCACTGATTCGCTAGAATTCGATGGGGGTGACCTGCTCGACATCGAGGCGGTAGATGCTGAGCATCTGCCCCGTCTGGTCTCGCTCGATGCCGACGTGGAGCGTGCCAAGCACGTTGACCAGGCCGCTGTACCGCACGCGCTTGGCGCTGGGTTGCCACCTGGCCTTGACGAAGTGCTGTATCTTGGGCGTGCCCGAGAAGCAGCACTTCTGGATGGAATACACCAGGTCGAAGTCCGACGGCGCGCCGGCGCCGGCGTCGCCGATGTACATCTCGCCCTTGAGCAGCACGCGCTGC
>CAZMXI010000121.1:0-15583 GCA_964570205.1 uncultured Tepidisphaeraceae bacterium | reverse complement strand
GCAACAGCGCCGCCACCAACCCCATCGACACCATGAACTCCGTCAACGACGGGACATACGGCTTGGCCTCAAACGGCGGGTGGAAACCCAGCACGAATACATTCACCCGGTTCAGGCATACACCCAGTATGACCAGCAGGCACCCCGCCGCAAGCCACTTGGCCGACCGCGTAACCGCGGGCGTCAGGAACATCACCAGCGGAATGACGACGCCCACGACCATCTCGATCACCCAGAGCATCGAATCGAGCGAGCCATCGCCCAGATACGCATAGGTCCCGCGCCAGATCATATCGATGATCTTGACCGCCAGGTAGATCACGATGAACACCGGCACGTACTTGCGCGCTAGCGGCGTCAGGGTCTGCATTTCCGGCTCGCGCTTCAGGCTCCACGATGCCGACAGGATCGTGAAGATCACCATCGGCAACCCCACCATCATCGCCGACAGCAGGAAATTCAGTGGCGAGAACGCGCCCCACCAGAGCGGATGGAGCTTGTACTCGGCGATGTTCATCAGGTTTCCCAGCGATGACTGATGGAAGGTGCTCAGGCACACGCCCAGGCACAGCAGCGCGGGCATGATCTTATCCAGGAGCTTCTTGCTCAGCTCGGTCATTCGGAAGATGCGGGGAAAGCGCGCATACCACTTCTCGCCCAGCAGCCGCTCGAAGATGATCGGCGTCAGTTCCATGTACTGCACGTTGAGGTAGATCATGACGCACATGCCTACCTCGAAGAGCACCGAGTTGCCCTGCCAGCATTCCGGCCACATCGTGATCGGCAGCTTATACCACCGGCCGAGGTCCGCCAGCAGCCCCGGCACATAGAACGTGTATCCCAGCAGCGCCGTCACCAGCGCGCTGCGAGCCAGCATGTGGTATCGCTCCCGATGGAAAACATGAAAGATCGCAGCGCTGATGAAGCCGCCGCCGGCCAGCGCAATCCCGCTGCCGACGTCCATTGCAATCCACAAGCCCCAGGGACGCTCGTTGGTCAGGTTCGTTGTCGCGGCCAGCCCGAAGATCATCCGGTATATCCAGAATCCGACGCCGACCAACACCATGGCCAGCAAGACCCAGACGCCGGGGGTCATGAGTTTGTGGCCGACGGGCGCTGCAAGTCCATGATGCTCGTGCGCCGCCTGAGGGGCGGCGCTGTGATCACGCTGCGCTTCATGCGGTTCGTGACGGGGCGAGGGAAGATGAGGCGCCACCGTCCACTGGCCACCACCGCCGCCCGCCATCGCCAGAGATCCAAGGGCCACCGGCTGCGCGAACGCCTCCTGCGCCTCCGTGCGATGCTTCTTCTCTTTCGCCGCTGCCACCTTCGAGTCAACATGCCTCACGTGAGCCCGCCGACCGGTCCACCAGAACATCCCCGCCAGGAAGCTGTACCAGGTCACCGGTGCGATCCAATACTTGAACACGCCGTGCTGGATGGCCTCGGTAAGGACCGGAGGTGCGGCATTGCCCAGCGTCAGGAACCCGGCCTGCTTGAATTCCACCGGCGACAGGTACATCCACGATGTGCCGCCAACTTCATGCTCGCCATATACATGGTCGATGTAGCGGTCGGGGTGCTCGCGAATCCGGCGATGGGCCGCCTCAATCAATTGGTCCCGCTTGCCGAAAGTCATCGCCTCGCGAGGGCAGGCCGCCACGCATGCCGGTTTCTCGGCTTCGTGCAGTTTGGTCGAGCAGAATGTGCACTTATGGACCAGCGGCGTCAACGGATCGTGATAGTCATAAGCGGGGATCTGAAACGGGCAGGCAATCATGCAATACCGGCAACCGATGCACTTCCAGGCATCGTACGTTACGGCGCCGTTGTCCTGCTTCCGCATGGCCCCCACGATGCACGCCGACACGCACGCCGGATGGTTGCAGTGCATGCAGTTGGTCTTCACGTACACCGGATTGTCCGGCGCCTTGGGGTTGGGGAACGCGTTCAGCACCGTGTACGCGTCCGGCGAGGGCCGGCGGAACTGCTTAAAGACCGACTGATCGTCAAACGTCTCTGGCGGCAGCGGGTTCTGATCGTTGGCGGCCTGGCAGGCGCGTTCACATTGCCGACATCCAATGCAGTTGGTGAGGTCCACCAGGACGCCGTAAGGGTCCGCGGGCCCCGTGCCATGCCCGTCGCCGCTGGCGTGCGCTGTGCGAGCGCCCAGCAGTCCAGTGCCGGCCGCTGTGACACATCCCAAGTGCTTCAGGAATTCCCTGCGATCGGGTTGCATGGAGACCGACTGCTCCTTTCGACAGGGCGCGACGATGCATGGATCGTTGTGAAAACCTTCACAAGCCTGGGCTGAAACCCCACTCCGCGTTCTCACCAAGACAACCTCGCTCAGCGGAGATCCAGCCCAAAGGCATCCAACGCCACGCCCAAGACGCTTGGCCCGCCGTCAATGCGGCCGACCCAGCGGCTTGCCAACTTCGCCATCAGCGAATCGAATGCCATCACACTGCGTGCATATATTGCCCGCAACACATTGTGAAATCCAGCACAAATTGCGCGGGCAGCGTCGATTCACCACCGCACGCTCATCCCCGGTCGGCAATACCACTCTATGGACGGGCACATTGTGAGAATTGCGGGCTAAAAAGGTTCCCAATTGCGGGCACTGCGTTCCCACTGTCAGGAACAGCACTCACACTCCCGCTTTCGCATCGCGCCAGAGCGCACAGAAGAACATAGATTTATGTAAATATATACCAATAAAGATAAAGCATCCTGCGATCCAATCCCCTATGGATTGAGTGGGGATTCGCCACATCAGACCGAATGCGACGGCAAGGAATACGCCGTTCCCGGCGTTGGGATGGGTTGGATCGCATGGAGTGGGCACAATTCATTTAACCGCACAGATTTACGCCTATATCCCGCCGAGGCGTCATAACCACGCCTCACCGTATGAAGCGATTTGCCGAGCGGTGCGCGGAAACGCTCATGTCCTGAGTGTGGCCGAAAGCCCCTGCCTTGTGGCTTCAATCGCCCGTTGCACCGACGCCTCCACCTGCTCGCTGGTGAGCGTTGCATTCTGGGAACGGAACACCAGCGTCACCGTCACGCTCTTGGTCCCCCGCTCAAGCGGCTTGCCCCGATAGGTCGTCACATATTCAAGGTTCTCCAGATCCGGCAGTTTAAGATCGCGAATGATCCGATCCACGGCCTCGTAGCGCACCGATTCGCCTAGCACCAGCGACAGGTCTCGCCGTACGGCCGGGAAACGCGGCAGCGGTTGGAGTTGCCGCACATGGAGCGCATGCTCCAGGAGCAACGACAGTTCCAACTCGGCCGCACAGGGCAATTCCCGCAGAGCCAGCTTCTCGGCGACCGCTCGGTCGACGCGGCCGACGTATCCCGCGATATCGCCGCCCCACTCGATGCGTCCGCACGCACCCGAAGCGAAACCGGGACGACTATCGGGGACGATTGTGATCGCACGACCCGGGTTGAGCTTCCCCAACAGAGCCTCAACCACACCCCGCACCTCATGCATATCGTCGCTGCCGACCACGGTCAGGCGTCGACGCTCGACGATCTTCCCCGCGGAATCCGTCCAGAACGTCGAACCGGTCTCGAACAGTCTGGCCCCGAGATTGCCTACCGTTTCGTTGTGGCGCACCGCTTCCAGGAGCCCGCCAATCAGCGTCGGTCGCAGGTGCGCGTCGGCCGGCCGGGTCACCGCCAGCGCCCGCGGCAACGCAGCCGCCTCCGGTGGAGTAAACGAATCGCGCAGACTGTCGGAGATGAACGTGACAGTGATGGCTTCGTAATAGCCTGCCCCCGCCAGCAGGTCGCGAATCGTCGTCAAAGTGCTCGCGTCCGCGCTGGGCGGCGTCAATCGGATGGATATCTCCTCGCGGACCGGGATCTGGCCATACCCGACAAGCCGGGCGACCTCCTCAATCAGATCGGCTTCGATGTTGACATCCAGCCTCCAACTCGGGACCTGCACATCGACCCGATCGCCATCGACTGCCGGCGAGAACTGCAGCCGGCGCAGGGCATCCATGACCTTCTCGACGGGCAACTCGATTCCAAGCAGTTGCCGCAGCCGGCTCATGCGGAGGCTCAGCTTACGGGGCGTATAGCCGCTGGCGCCGCATGCAACCAGGCCGCTCAGGAGCTCGCCGCCGGCCGTCTGGAGGATGAGCTGTGCCGCGCGAAGGCTAGCTCGCTCCGGAAGGGTGGGATCGATCCCTCGCTCGAACCGATAGGAACTGTCGCTCATCATCGCCAGACCGCGAGCCGTCCTGCGCACCGACAGCGGGTCGAATCTCGCGGATTCCAGCAGCACGCTGGTGGTCGAAGGTGAGACTTCGGAATCAATGCCGCCCATCACGCCCGCCAGCGCCACCGGCCGATTCGCGTCGGCGATCACCAGCATGCCCTCGGCCAGGGCGCGTTCCCGGCCATCGATCGAGGTGATCTTCTCTCCCCCAGCGGCGCGCCGCACAATGATGCGATGCTCGGCCAGCCGGTCGAAGTCAAACGCATGCAGCGGCTGGCCCATTTCGAACATGACGTAGTTGGTCACATCCACAACATTATTGATCGCTCTCAACCCGACTGCCTCGAGCCTGCGGACCATCCATGCGGGGCTTGGTCCGATCCGCAGGTTGCGAATGACCCTTGCGGTGTAGTGCGGGCAGAGATCCAACGCGTCGATCCGGACGGAAGTCGCCGACGAAGCAGGCATCGACGACTCGCTGACGCCGGGTTGCGGCAGACGCGCCTCCCGGCCGAGCAGGGCGCCCAGTTCCCGCGCCACGCCCAGATGCGACAGGCAATCGCCACGGTTGCTGGTTACCTCGACGTCGATGACCGAGTCGTCGCACACGCGATCGATGTGCTCGACGGGCAGCCCGCCATGAGTCAGAACGTCAGCCGCCTGATCCGCGGCAAGAGGGCTCGGCAAGTACTCGGAAAGCCATTCGAGGCTGATTTTCATATCTTCGTTCCCTGATAGATCGAGCCCGACAATCTACGAACGCGCTTGGCCTAACGCAACCATAGGGCAAGCCGGGCCGCCGCGAAAAGCTCGATCCCGAGGCCAAGTTGATGGACGAGGCCAGATCGCCCAAATTACCGGACGAACGGCCGGAAAGTCCTTTCAAAACGTTGACATGCATGTGCAGTTGATGATATACTGTTTCGCCTTCGATCGGGCGGTATCAAGCAGACGGAGAGCTCTTACCGCATGACATTTTAGCGTTCTTTTGCCGTGTGGGGCTTTGGTAGGCAAGGAGAGAAAAGAGGGTCATCAGTGGCCAAGACATCGAAGAAGTCCTCGAAAGCCAGGGCATCGAACGAACCAGCCGCGAAGAAGCGGGCGACCGCCGCCAAAGCGGCCAAGGCCCGCAAGGCGTGCCTCCGGAAACCGGTCGCCCGCAAGTCCGGCGGCAGCAACGGAGCGGCCGTCAAAGTCAAGGCTGCGACAGTGCCGCCGGTTCAGCCTGTCCTTTCGCGCAACGGTCCCGTGCGACTGTCATCCCTTTCCGCGAAGATGCCCAAGAATCAATCCGGCCTGAAAACCAAGGAACTTGAACTCTATCGCGACCTGCTGCTTGCCAAACGGCGAGAGTTGCTGGGCGACGTGCACTCGATGGAAGAGGAAGCGCTCCGGAGCGGGGGCGGCAGCAACCTTTCCAATCTGCCCATCCACATGGCGGATATGGGAACCGACAACTACGAGCAGGAGTTCACCCTCGGACTGGTGGCCAAGGACCGTGAATTGCTTCGGGAAATCAACGTAGCGCTCGGCAAGATCATGGATGGAACCTACGGAATTTGTGAGGGAACGGGCAAGCCAATCAGCAAAGCACGCCTGGAAGCCAAGCCATGGGCTCGATTCTCCATCGAGTATGCCCGCCAGTTGGAAAAGGGATTGGTGCGTTGATAAGCTTTCTCCGCGGCCAAGCCGGGACTCGGCCGGCGAAATGACGCGCCGCGGAGATTGCGGCCAATCATGAATTCAGACGCGATCACGAACTTCCGCTCGCCGTTGGCCCTGGCCAGGTTCCTCCTGACCGCGTCGGCAGGGGTGATTGTGGATCTGTGGACGAAGCATCAGGCTTTCGCCCGTCTGGGACCCGATGAAGAAGCCCGCGTCATTCCCGGGTGGCTCCATTTCAAAATCACGACCAATCCCGGCGCCGTTTTCGGTTTTGGCGAGGGGCAGCATCTGCTCTTCATCGCCGTGTCCGTGGCGGCCATCATCTTTCTGTTCTACTTGTATGCCCAGAGCCAACGGCAGTGGTTTTACCAGTTGGTCCTTGGCATGCTGCTCGCGGGCGTCGTCGGCAACATGTACGACCGGCTGGCCTTCGGCCATGTCCGCGACATGATCTATGCCCTGCCGCAATGGCCGAGTCTGTTTCCCTGGATATTCAATGTCGCCGACGTGCTGTTGTGCACCGGCGTCGGGCTGATGGTGCTCTATAGCCTTTTTCAGTCCGAACCGCGAAAGCAGCCCTCGACCGCCGAAGGCCCGGGACTGAAAGACCTCGCCTGAAACTCCCGGTTTATGGCCAGCGTCCAGTCAGACAGCCACTACATGTTGCGCGCCATCGGTCTGGCGATGCGCGGTCGCGGCCGTGTGGAACCCAATCCCATGGTGGGCTGCGTCATCGTCAAAGACGGGCACACCATCGGCGAAGGCTATCACGAGCGGTTCGGTGGACCGCATGCTGAACCCGAAGCGGTTGCGGCCTGCACCACCTCCCCCCGAGGTGCGACCGTCTACGTCACCCTCGAACCCTGCTGCCATGTCGGCAAGAAGACGCCCCCTTGCGTTCCGTTGCTCGTGGGAGCCGGCATCGCCCAAGTGGTGATCGGCTGCGTTGATCCAAATCCCGAGGTATCCGGCCATGGCGCCGCCCAGTTGCGCGATGCCGGGGTCGCCGTGGAAATCGGTGTGCTGGAGACGCGGGTCCGCCAGCTCATCGCCCCTTTCGTCGCTCGCATGGCGCACCATCGCCCCTATGTGACGCTGAAATGGGCACAGACCGTTGACGGCAAGGTCGCCGGCGCGGGCGGCCGACGCATGGCCATCACCAATCCCACATCCCACAGGGTCGTTCACGCCCTGAGGGCCGACAGCGACGCCATCCTTGTCGGCATCAACACCGCTATTGCGGATGATCCGTTGCTCACCACACGCGGGTTCGCCCATGCCCGGCCGCTGCTGCGCATCGTGCTGGATTCGCGGTTGCGCCTGCCTTTGCATTCACAGTTGGTTAGAACGGCTCGGCACACCCCGTTGCTGGTTTATACCTGTGCACCTGCCACATCCGACAACTCGATCGCCCTGATCCATGCCGGCGTGCAAGTCATTGCCGTGCCGCCCGACGCCCAAGGCCACCCATCGATTGAAGCCGTCCTTGCAGACCTCTATGGGCGTCAAGTCACGCATCTGATGGTCGAGGGCGGCCCAACCGTAGCCAGCGCCTTCCTGAGCGCCAATCTCGCCGACCGCATATGGGTTTTTCGGTCTAAGACTCAAGCCAACTCCCCCACCGCGCCTTCATCGCCCACCGTCGATCTTCCAGTGACCGGCGAGCTTGACCTGCACGGCGACCGCCTTACGGAGTTGCTCAACCCCGCCAGCGACGCCTTCTTCCATCTCACCGCATCGCCCGATCTGGTGCGGGCGGCCGACCTGGTCAATGCCCCGGCAAATGCTCAATGAGCCGGTCGATTTGTTCTTCGGTGTTATAGAAATGGCCTGAGAACCGCAGCCGACCTTCTCGAAGCGCGATTTCGGTCTTATGTTCTTTCTGAAGCACCTTGACCAGCCGCTGGTGATTGTGCTTCGATGACAGGAAACTCACAATCCCGCTCCATTCAGAGTGCTCGCGGGGACTTACGATCAAGTAACCCTTGACGCGCAGTCCATCGATCAGGCGTTGCGTCAACATACGAATCCGCTCGGAAATGGCCGCAATTCCAACATTCGCGAGCAGACTCAGCGAGGCATGTAAACCAAGCAATCCTGGAATGTTATGACTCCCCGATTCGAAACGCCCCGCGTTGGGCTTCAGCGTGAAGTCGTACGTACCGAATTCTTCGGCGTTAATGACATTCAGCCAGCCCATCACCAGTGGACGAAGCCGCGGCAGCAACTCTCTTCTACAGTAGAAGATACCCGCTCCCTCCGGGCCGAGCATCCACTTATGTCCATCCGCCGACAGGAAGTCGATGCTCATGGCCCGCACATCCACGGGCAGCGCCCCCACGCTTTGGATCGCATCCACGCAGAACAGCTTCCCCTCCCGCCGACACAAGGCGCCCACCGCGGCGATGTCGTGCCGCTGGCCGGAGGCGAACTCCACATGCGACAGGGTGACCAGCCGGGTGTTTGGGTGCGATGCCTCATCAAGAATCCGCTCCAGGGGCACCCTATTTCCCGTCGGGCTCGGTTGCTCGGGCACCATCACCAATTCGACGCCATGTCGTCCAGCCACGTTCATCCAGGGGTAGACATTGGCGGGGTACTCGACGGCCGTTGTGACAATCCGGTCGCCGGGCTTCCAGTCAAGCCCGGCCGCCACCGTGGCCAACCCCTCG
Organism: uncultured Tepidisphaeraceae bacterium; assembly: GCA_964570205.1. Classification (GTDB taxonomy): domain Bacteria; phylum Planctomycetota; class Phycisphaerae; order Tepidisphaerales; family Tepidisphaeraceae; genus CAZMXI01. Next base: position 7,006 of record CAZMXI010000121.1, on the reverse strand, counting down.
CTGGTGTTCTTGACGAAGGCCATCTCATCGCGGTGAGCATTGATGAAGTTCGCCGCCAGCAGACGCAAGGCTTCAAGGTTCCGGTACCAGCCGGCGCCGATATAAGCGGCGTCTTCGGCCTGCCGCGCATAGACCCGGAACGCCTCCGCCACGACTCGCGGAAGCGGCGATACGCCGGCATGATTGAAGAAGTCCCATGCGCGGAGAATCGGAAAGGCCTCGATGTTGCCCACGAGTTCATTGAGTCTGGCTGGATTCATGAGAAATCCCGGTCGCCGCCGGCGATATAATAGCTCAGCAGGCGGAACTTTGCCGCCTTTGGCGCATCCTTCTTGTGGATGGCAGGAATCATGCATGAAGGCAAGCTTATGCATTCAACACGCATCGCAGCGGTGCTGATCGCTCTGGTCAGTCTTCCGACCGTCGGCATCGCGCAAGAATTGATCAACGAGAGTGTTCCATTCAAGTGGCTGGCGGATTACGCGCCGGAGAAGCTGCCCGAGCTCAAGTTCCCGGCTTACTTTGATGAGTTCGACAAAGCGAAGGCGCTGGTGTTCGGCGGTCGCTACAAGGCGGGCCTGTTGGCTCTGCAGAAAGTGCAGAAGGCCGACCCGGCCGAGCTGGCCCAGACCAAAGCGGCCGCGCTTGCCGCGATCGGGCGCCGAGAAGAGGCGGTCAAGGTTCTGTCCGAACCTGCCATCGCCGACCAGGGGAGAATCCAGATTGCCCGCGCTGGCATTCTGTCGGACATGGGGCGGCATAATGAAGCCCTCGCCATCCTGAAGGCGCACCTGGACAAAGACACGGATTCGCTTTCGGGCCACTACGCCCTCGCGTGCACCGCAGAGAAGATCGGCGACCTGCGCACCGCCAGCACCCACTATGAGTGGATCTACAAGAAGTACTATGACCAGTGGCAGGGGCAGGGCGCGAAGGAGTTTGAGGATGCGGAGCAGGTTACCACGATGGGGAGGGCTTTCGACCGATACGCCACTCTCAACGGCCTTTACGCCGGCAATCCCGGACTGAACAACGTGATGCTGAAGGTCTTCCTTCAGGCCTATGACATCATCGACCGGAACTACTGGCCGGCCCATGTCGCCGCCGCCGAGTTCTACATGGCCCGCGGCAACTCGCGCGAGGCCGCCAAGGAACTCACGGCCGCCCTGTCGGGCAATCCCAATGACATACGCTCACGAGTGCTCGCCGGGCTGATCGCCCTGGAGCGGTGGAATTTTGACGCAGCGGACACCCAGATCGAGGCTATCCGCAAGGTCAATCGCCAGAGCATCGAGGGGGAACTGCTCGAAGCCAGGGCGTTGCTTCAGCAGCGACGCCCGAGGGATGCCGAAGCGCCGCTGAGCCGTGCGCTCAGCGCTCAGCCCAACCACATCGAGGCGATGGGCCTGCTGGCCGGCGCCTACGCGCTGCAGCTTCAGGAGGACAAGGTCCGGGAACTACTCCAGCGGGTGGAGAAGATCGATCCGGACAACGCGACGGCGTATGTCGAGCTGGCGGAGCAACTTTCGGCCATGCGGCAGTATCCCCGAGCCGAGAAGACATACAAGATGGCCATCGAGCGAGCGCCATGGATGACGGCCGCACGCAATGGCCTTGGACTGCTATTGACCCAGAGCGGCGATGAGGAACAGGCGAAGGTGGTTCTTGATGCCGCATACAAGCTAGATCCCTTCAACTTCCGCACGACCAACTACCTGATCCTTCTGGACAAGATGGCCAAGATGGATCGAAAGGAGTCCGAGCACTTCATTCTGGTGTACGACAAGGTCGGCGACCCGCTTGTACCGGAGTATTTTGTGGAGTACCTGGAGAGTATTCACAAAGAAGTATGCGATAACTATAAGCATGAGCCATCGGTGAAGACGATCATCGAGGTCTTCCCCACGCACGATGCATTTTCCGCCCGCATCACGGGATCGCCCTGGATAGGCACTGTGGGCGCCTGCACCGGCCGCGTGATCGCGCTTTGCACGCCGCGCCGCGGCGACGCCACTCTGGGCACCTACAACTGGGCGCAGGTTCTGCGGCACGAATACACCCATACGGTAACGCTTTCCGCCACAGAGAACCGAATCGCCCACTGGTTGACGGAAGGCCTGGCCGTTTCCGAGGAACAGTCGCCGCTCCGATGGGAGTGGGTGCCGATGCTCCACAACGCGGTCACAAAAAAGGAACTCTTCTCCATGGAGGATCTGACCTGGGCGTTCGTCCGGCCCAAGCGGCCCCAGGACCGCACCATGGCATACGCGCAATCCTTCTGGGTGTGCCAGTACATCGAGCAGCGTTGGGGCCACGAAGCCCTGCTGGGCATGATGGAGCTGTTCCGCCAGGGCCGCACCGAGCACGAGGTATTCCAGGAGGTCCTGGGCATCAGCACGTCCGCGTTCAGCCCCGATTTCTTTGCATGGGCCGAGAAGCAGGTGGCACAATGGGGCTATGACGCCGAGACCAGCAGCCGGTACAATGAACTGGTGGCCAAAGCCGAGCAGATGGTCCGCAATCGGGAGTACGCGGATGCGGTCACCGCATGGTTGGAGATCGCCGGGCTTCGGCCGATGGATGCGTTGCCTCATCAGCGTCTGGCTGGGCTGTACATGCGAATCGACAAGCCGCGAGAGGCCATCGCCCACCTGATCCGTCTGAACGAGGTGTCCCTTAAGGACAACAAGATCGCCAAGGGCATTGTCCGCATCCTGCTGGAGAACAACGACTCCGCCGGAGCAGAAAAGTACGCCATTGACGCCGTTTACATTGACCCCTACGACCTGGCCGCTCATGAGCTGCTTCTGGCCGTTTATCAGAAGACGGGCAACCAGGCCGGCATCGATCGCGAGAAGCGTGTCATCCCCGTCCTGAGCAAGTGGCTTGCCGATCAAAGGCGCAAAGCCGAAGGGCTTCCGCCGGAGGAAAGAAAGCAGGATTGACAAACTCGTTCCGGCGCAGTCAAGTTCCGGCATGGACCCCAAGACGCTGACCCTGGCCGAGTTCCAGCGGCATATCTATGACCGATACGAGCAGGTGGACCGCGCTCGCGGAACCCCCAAGACGTTCCTCTGGTTCATCGAGGAAGTGGGCGAGTTGGCCACCGCTCTCAACTCGACCGACCGCGCCAATATCGAGGAAGAATTCGCCGACGTCGTCGCCTGGCTCTGCACCCTGGCCAACATCAATGATGTGGACCTTGCCGCGGCCATCGCCCGCAAGTACCTGGGCGACAACGCGCCCGCCGGTCACAAGTAGCCGCATTACAGATGCACTCGCCGCGTGTAAACCCACCATTCAAGCAGGCATAGCGGCGCCGCCACGGCTGCCACGATCCACCACCAGAGGTCCAACCGGGCTTTGCCGGCGCCCTGAGCGGCCATCACTTCGCCCAGCGCGCTCAGAGAACGGTCTTCGGGAATCAGGTTGCTCTCGCTTTCATCCAGCAGATTGACCGCAAGCCGCTCAAACTGCGGGATGGGAGGATCGGTGCTGTAGACGCCCACACGCTCCAGGGCCGGCAGCGCGAAATCACCCGCCGGGGGCACGGTCACCTCGGACTTGCCGAAGGAGGGCGGCCCGGATAATCGCACCTTGGTGATGCCCGCACCGGCCTGTTGGAGGTTGTAGCGGGGAATCCTGGGCGTGGCGCCGGGCAAGTAAGCCTGGCGCACATCCATGTCCGCGCCCAGGGCCATGTACTGGAGCATGTAGTCCAGGAAGATCGGGAAGCTCTGGCGCAGCGGCCAGTCGCTGGGTTGGATGTCCAGGGCCACCACCAAATGGGTACGCTGCAACTCGCGGTGCATCACGATCAGCGGGCCCTTGGTGCCTTCCACCAGGACCTGCGCATCGAGCGGCACTTCGAGCTTCAGCGTGTCCCGCGCCACGAAATTCATATTCAACCCGCGCAGCATCGGGTGGCTTCGGTCCCAATCAAGCACCCACTGGTCCTTCAGGATGACCGGGCCCTGCGTGTCGATGACTCGCTTGATCTTCGATTCCGGCGGCACGGTATAGAAGAAAACGAAATTGCCGGCCGGCGGGAGCTTCTGCGGCTGCCAGCCGTCGAAAAGGATCACGTCATATTCGCCGGCCAAAGCATGGGGGTCTTCGATCTTCTCGCTGTAATACGCCGGGCCGACGACAGCCGGGTTCTTCAGGTTGGCGCTCTCCAGGAACTTCTCCAGCCACAAGTTCCCTGTGGGCGTCACGAGCATGACGTTCAGCAGCCGTGGCGGAGGAACGACAATCCGCGCCTCGTCGTCGGCGGCCAGCACATCGCCACTATTCTCCTTGACCGCCACATGGATCACGGCGCTGCGCGGCAATTCCAGCGTGAACTCAGCGCTCTGGCGAGCCGGATCGGCCTTCTCCCGCTCCTGGATGCTCCACCGCTCGGGGTGGAGCAGCAGGTCGCTGCGGACGCCGCCGGGCGGCACCTGGCCATCCACGCTGAGCTGGAGCGCGGGCCTGCAGGAACGAGGTCCGAAATTCGCCAGGCGCACGAATACCTGCAACTCGGTCGGCCGCTCATAGTTTCGCTTCGCGCTCAGCGCCACGATACCGACATTGTGCGCCTCTTCGGTCCCGATCTTCGTGAACTTCAACCGGCTCTTGAGGCGAAGCTCATCGCCATCGAGCACTCGGCCGTCGGAATACAGCCAGAGCTGCGGACCATCACTGGCCGAGACGCTGTCCACCGGCCGATCGGCGTAGAAGGCCATCGACTTGGCCTCGGCGAGCTGAAAAGCCGTCTTCAACCGCGAGGCTCGATCAGTCGGCCTGATCGACTCGATCGCCCGCTTGACGATGGTGCGGTCGCTCGTGAACGCGCTCATGATCTCGGCGGAATCATCGAACGCGATGACCGACGCCGTGGCGTCCTTGTCCATGGTCTCCACAAGCTGGAGCGCCTGCCGTTTGGCTTCATCAAGGCGGGTGCGGCCATCCACATCGGTCGCCGACATCGAGGCCGAACGGTCGATCAGGATCACCGAAACCTTGCCCGCGCCTGGCGTGTAGTTCACAACCGGCCGCGCCAGCGCCAGCAGCAGGAACAGCAGCAAAAGAAGCTGCAGGAACAGCAGCAGGTTCTTCCGCAGCCGCTGGAACGGCGCGTTCACCTGAAGATCCTGGATCGACTTTTTCCACAGCAGTGTTGACGAGACGAGCATCTCCCGCCGCCGCAGCTTGAGGAAATACAGAAGCAGCAGCAGCGGGATGGCCGCGCTGGCGGCGATGAGGGCGGAAGGCCAGTTCAGGAAATTGGGCATTTTAGCCACCGATGAACACCGATCCACACCAACACGTCAACCCAGCAGTCCTCGCTCCCTCAGGTAATTCAGCACCAGCGTGTCAAACGGCACGGCGGTGCTGGTGAACAGGTACGTCGCGCCGCGCCTGGTGACATAGTCCTTGACGGCCAGGCAGTAGGCGTTGAGGTTCGCCTTGTATTGTTTCATGAGCGGCTGGGTAATCGAGACCTCGGCCAGGTCGTCATCCTCCATGTCGCGCAGCTTCAGGTCGCCCTGGAGCGGCGGGTCGATCTCCTGCGGGCTGAGCACCTGGATGGCGAACAGGTCGTAGTTCCCGCTGGCCAGGTAGCGCAGGCCGCTTTCGTACCCGGCCTTATCGAAGAAGTCCGACAGCACCACGCAGACACCCTTGCCCCGGTGCGTCAGGGCGAAGCGGCGGCAGGCCTCCGACAGGCTTCCGCCGCCCTGCGGCTGGAGCTTGCCGATAAAGTCGATCATCCGCGCCACCTTGGTGCGGCCGCGCATGCCGCCTGTCTCGGCGACCACGCCGTCGGCCACCGCCAGGATGTCTACCCGGTTGTAGTTGACAAGGCCGATGTATCCCAGGGCCGCCGCCACCTTCCGGATGTATAATGCCTTGTTCGGGTCACCGTAGTCACAACTCTTGGAGACATCCGCCAGCACGTACAGCGCCAGGTCCTCTTCCTCCAGAAACAGCTTGAGAAAGAGCCGCTCCAGCCGGGCGTAGATGTTCCAGTCGATGAAGCGAAGGTCATCGCCGACGACGTAGTTGCGATAGTCGGCGAACTCCACCGACTGCCCCCGCCGCTTGCTCCGCCGCTCGCCCTTCATCTTCCCGGCCAAGAGCTTGCGGGAAATCAGGTCGAGCTGGTCCAGGCGGGCCATGAACTCGCTGGAGAGGAGGGCATCCCTGTTGTCGGCGGCGTTGGTGGTCATTGCATCATCCGCATCACGCGTCCGCTGAAGCGGACCCTACATCAGCGCAACCTCTACCTTTCCGTCATGCTCGCCCCGGTTCAGCCGGTCGCATATCTCATGCGCCTGTTGCTCATCCTTCACCGGAATCGCCACGCCGGCGGTGCCGGTGGTCTGGCTAACGACCATGTAGTCGCCGGACTTTCCTTTGACGATCTCGAACCGCCTGGCATCCGGTGGAATCTGGTAGATCGGCATCGTCTATCGACCTTTCCTGGGGGCCGGCTCCTTGAAAACTGTTGGATCACTTCGTTGCCGCCTCTTCAGCCAACGTCGTTGGCGTTTCCGCGATCACTTTCTCCAGGATCATATCCGTCGTGACGCCCTCGGCCTCTCCCTCGAAGTTCATGATGATGCGGTGCCGCATGGCCGGGATCGCCACAGCCTTGATGTCGCCGAAACTCACATGATATCGGCCGTCCAGCAGCGCCTTGACCTTGGAAGCCAGCGTGATCGCCTGGGCAGCGCGGGGGCTGGCGCCGAAACGGATGAACTGGTTCACCATCGGGATCGCGAAAATTCCCTGCGGGTGCGTCGCCAGCACGCAGCGGATCGCGTAATCCTGCACATGCGGCGCGATCACCACCCGCTTGATGAGTTCCTGATGCTCGAGAATGCGCTTTGAGTCCAGCACCGGCTGGATGTCCGCCTTGAACCCCGTGGTCGTCTTGTCCAGGATCTGCTTGAGCTCATCCCGGCCGGAATACTGCACCAGCAGCTTGAAGAAGAATCGGTCGAGCTGCGCTTCG
>CAZMXI010000120.1:1000-15674 GCA_964570205.1 uncultured Tepidisphaeraceae bacterium | reverse complement strand
ACCCAATCGTGCCATTCGTGGCTCTCCCCGCCCCTCCACGCAACACGCACTACGCACACCCCCGATGCACACAAACCATTGCTTTCAAGATCCCTATGCCCCATCCATGTCCCATTTTGTCCCGAAATGTCCCACATTTCATTTTCACTCTCCCTGTCGCCGTGTCCCCGTGACCCCGTGTCTTTCACCTCCTCACCTTGTCAGCCGCTCATCTCCTCACCCGCACCTTGCATCGCGCCAATGCTTGCACCATAATGGAGCACCAAAATGCTCCGGGTTGTCTGCCCGGGGCCATGTGCAGTCAGTTGGCAGCCACAGTTGGCGCGATGAACACGAAGACGACTAAGAAAACGCTGGGCAAGTGACCGGGCTGACCCGCTCGCTCGCTTCTCCCGCGTTTTCCAGTCCGCCTTCCTGCATTCGCTCTACCTGTGGCTCAAGTGTTTTAATGGAGCCGCCGCCATGTCCGTGAACGTCGCTATCGTGGGCGCCACCGGCGCTGTGGGTCAGGAATTCCTCACCGTCCTCGCCGAGCGCAAGTTCCCCATGAAGAGCCTCAAGCTCCTCGCCAGCGCCCGCAGCGCCGGCAAGGCCGTCGACTTCATGGGCAAGACGTACACGGTCCAGGAACTCACCAAGGACAGCTTCCAGGGCGTCCAGATCGCCTTCTTCTCGGCCGGCGGCGCCATCTCCAAGGAATTCGCCCCCGCCGCCGTCGCGGCTGGCGCTGTCGTCGTCGACAACACCAGCGCCTTCCGCATGAAGGAGGGCATTCCCCTGGTCGTCCCGGAGGTCAACCCCGAGCAGATCAAGAAGCACGCCGGCCTCATCGCCAACCCCAACTGCTCCACCATCATCATGAACGTGCCCGTCTGGCCCCTCTACAAGGCCAACCGCATCCGCCGCATCATCGTCAGCACCTACCAGGCCGTCTCCGGCGCTGGCGCCTGGGGCCTCTATGAACTGGAGGAGCAGACCAAGGCCTACGCCGAAGGCCGGCCGATCCAGAAGAACAAATTCCCCCACCAGATCATCAACAACCTCTTCAGCCACAACTCGAAGGTCGCCGACAACGGCTACAACGAGGAAGAGATCAAGATGGTCAACGAAACCCGCAAGATCTTCGGCGATCCGAAGATCATGGTGACGGCCACCTGCGTGCGCGTGCCCGTGCCCCGCGCCCACAGCGAGTCCATCAACCTCGAGTTCGAGCGCCCTATCACCCCGGCCGAAGTAAGGGAAATCCTCGCCAGGGCCCCCGGCGTGTCCATCGTCGATGACCCGGCCAACAACCACTTCCCCATGCCGGCGGAAGCCAGCGGGCAGGACAACGTCCTCGTCGGCCGCATCCGCCAGGACATCAGCCGGGAGGATGGCCGCGGCATCGACCTGTTCGTCAGCGGTGACCAGGTGCGCAAAGGCGCTGCGACCAACGCGGTGCAGATCGCCGAGCGGCTGATCTGACGCCCTGTCACGCTTCGGGCAGGCGGGCGGAAATGACTGTGCAGCGACACAAGCTCACGATCGCGTACCGCGGAACGCGCTACCACGGTTGGCAGCACCAGACCGCCAACTCGCTCTATAAGGGCACGCCGCCGCCGGAGGGCTGGGGCATTCCCACCATCCAGGAGACCGTCCGCCGGGCGCTTGAGTCGGTCGTGGGCCATCCGGTCAACCTGGTCGGGTCGTCGCGCACGGACGCGGGTGTGCACGCCAAAGGACAGGTGGCGCATTTCGACACCGACCAGGTGCAGATTCCCGCGGCGGGCCTGCGAAGGGCAACCAACGCGCGGCTGCCGGACGACATCCTCATCCGGGCCGTCGAGCCGGTCGAGCAGACGTTCGACGCCGGCCTGTCCACGATCTCAAAACGATACCAGTACCTCGTCTGGAGCGCACCCGAAAGGCCGGTGTTCACTGCGGACCTGGCGTTCCATCGCTGGCAGAAGCTGGATGTGGATGCAATGGCAGAGGCCGCGAAGCGGCTGGAGGGCACACACGACTTCGCATCGTTCGCCAGGCCCGGGCACGGCCGTCAGAACACCGTGCGGACGGTGCTTTCGTGCAGCGTCTGTCAGCGCGGGCCGAGGGTGGTGATCGGAGTGGAGGGCGGCGGTTTCCTGTGGAATATGGTGCGGATTATCGCAGGCACTTTGGTGGAGGTGGGCATCGGCAGATTCGCCGCAGATGACGTAACGACGATGCTTGCGGCAAAAGACCGCCGCGCGGCCGGCTCGACCGCCCCGCCGCACGGGCTGTATCTGCAGTGGATCAAGACCCGGCCGTAAGCGTGGATGCGTGCTGAAATAGAACCAGGAGCTGTTCGGGTGCGACATCTTCCGGGCGGAGTTGCGGATCGATCCGCGTCATTTCGAGCAGCCGGGCGGCATCCAGGTCCATTTGCGCCAGGCCCTTCCGCAGCGTCTTTCGCCGCGAGGAGAAGAGCTGGTGGACAAACCGACCAAAGGGCGCAGCCAGCGCGCCGAGCCGGTCATCGCGGACCATGCGCACGATGCTCGATTCGATCCTGGGCGCCGGCCAGAAAGCCTGGGGCGGCAGCGCCCGCAGCACTTGCACGCGGGCCAGGAGCTGCGCCATGACGGTGAGCGGGCCATATTCGTCCGTGCCAGGCGATGCACGGAGGCGGTCGGCGACTTCTCTCTGGACGGTAAACGCCAGGAGGCGGACACCGGCGATCAGAAGCTCGATGACGAGGGGCGAGGCGATGTTGTATGGCAGGTTGGCCACAAGACGAACAGCACGTTTCTCGACAAGAGCGGCTTGGATGACATGGGCAAGCTGCGGATTGAGGGCATGCTTGCCCAAGAGAGCATCGCCCTCGATCAGGGTGAACACCTCGCGCCCGCCGAGCCGCTGGTGGAGCAGTTCGGCGAGGTCGCGGTCGATCTCGACGGCGACGACCCGAGCGTCGCGGGAAAGCAGCTCCTCGGTCAGGGTGCCCGTGCCCGGGCCAACCTCGATCACCAAATCGCCGGGCTCGATCTGGCCGGCGTCGGCAACGATCCGCACGAGGTTCTGGTCCACCATGAAGTTCTGGCCAAACCGATGCCGCGGGCGCGAGCCGGCCTGCGCGAGCAGCGCCTGGATTTCCTGTTTGGTCTGGGCCATCGCTGCAAGTCTAAGTCCGGCGGCGTTTGCTGTCGCGGGGTTTAGGGTAGAATACGTTTCATGAAATCTTTCGAGGTGATCCGTCAGGCGGTGGATGAACCTGGGGTAAAGGCGGTGGCGGCCGCGCTGAAAGTCTCGCCGGCGCTGGTGTACAAGTGGTGTGAGCCGCCGGCCGACAGCGACGACCCGGACCAGAGCGGCACCAGGAACCCGCTGGACCGGGTGCGCGAGATGTACCTGATGACCAAGGACATCCGTCTGATCCGGTGGCTGTGCAACGAGGCCGGCGGATTTTACGTGTCGAATCCCGTCCGGGATGCGACGCGCAACCTCGAACAGAGCATCTTCGGCGAGACGCGCGCCATGGTTCGCGATTTCAGCGAGCTGCTGGACGCCGTGACGGAGTCGGTGGAGGATGACCCGGGGATCGACCTCGAAGAGGCTGATCTGATTCGGCAGAAGTGGGAAGACCTGAAGGCGTGTGTCGAGAAATTCGTGATCAGTTGTGAAAAAGGGCATTATCATCTGAAGCGCAAGGTGTGAACGGCGGGCGATGGCGGCGGTTGTGCGCGGAGCTTATTCCTCGGGAGGAACTCATGGCGGCGGAATCGGGTTGGTATTATGCGCGTGGCCGGGAGCGAGTGGGTCCGATGACCCTTGATCAGCTCATCGGGCAGTTGCCGGCGGCCGGCGGCGAGCAGGCGCTGGTGTTCGGTCCGGGCATGGTGAGCTGGGTTGAAGCCAGGCGCGTGGATGCGATCATGCAGGGGCTGCGCGGGAGCGGGGGCATGGCGCCGCCGATGCCGCCGGCATCGCGGCGTTCGGATGAGATTGACTATGAGATATTCGGGGAGGAGATGCAGTATGTCGAGGTCACTCTCGACCCCGGCGAGATGGTCATCGCCGAGGCCGGCGGCATGATGTACATGACGACCGGCATCCAGATGCAGACGGTGTTCGGGGATCCATCGAAGCAATCGGGTCTTTTGGGCAAGCTGATGAGCGCCGGCAAGCGGCTGGTGACGGGCGAGTCATTGTTCATGACGACTTTCACCAATGCCGCTTCCGGGCGGCAGAAGGTGGCCTTCGCCGCGCCTTACCCGGGGAAGATAGCGCCGATGGACCTGAGCCAGCTCGACGGCGAGTTGATCTGCCAGAAAGATTCGTTCCTGTGCGCCGCCCGCGGCGTGCAGATCGGCATCGCGTTCCAGAAGAAGATCGGCGTGGGCCTGTTCGGCGGCGAGGGATTCATCATGCAGCGTCTCACGGGCGACGGAGTCGCGATGATCCATGCCGGCGGAACGCTGATGAGCAGGACGCTGGCGACCGGCGAACAGCTCAAGGTGGACACCGGCTGCATCGTGGCGCTCTCGCGCACCGTGAGTTATGACATCCAGTTCGTCGGCGGGATCAAGAATACGCTGTTCGGCGGCGAAGGACTCTTCTTCGCCGTGCTCACGGGACCGGGGCAGGTGTGGCTGCAGTCACTGCCGTTTTCCCGCCTGGCGGGGCGCATGGCTTCGGCGGCCGGCGGCGGCAAAGGCGAAGGCTCGATCCTCGGCGGGCTGGGAAGAATCCTGGACGGCGACAACTCTTAGGCATGAAGGGGCCAATCCGCGAAACCGGCCAATCCCGGTTGCGGCAGCAACTTATGCTTGTCCGGGAATTTGGTTATTCAAATCCACGCCCAGGCTTATAATGGCCATCGGCCTGATCGGCGGCGATATTCTCTATGTCGTCGGAGGCCGTCGGCAGGCGGCCGAGCAGGATGGATACGATGATTCCAGGTCCGCTCATTTTCTTCCTGATCGTGCTCATGGTGGTATGGATGCTGTCGATGGGCTTCAAGCGAAGCCGCCGAAAGGATCTGGGCGTACAGCGAGCGTGCATCAACTGCGGCACCATCCATCCGGGCCATGCCAACTTCTGTCGGCGGTGCGGGCGCAAGCTGCCGTGATCGCGGGGGCTAATTCACCCTCACCAGGCGGTAGTTTTTCTTGCCACTACGCAGGACGATGGCACTGCCGGCGATCAACTGATCCGGCCGGATCGCTGCGTTAACGTCGGCCACAGCCACATTGTTCACGTAGAGTCCACCGCCCTGGATCAGACGCCGGGCTTCGCTCTTGGTTTTGGCAAGGCCGGTTTCAACGCATGCATCGGCCAGGGGCCAGCCGGCGTCGAGCCTGGCCCGGTCGACGTGCGTGGTCGCCACGCCCTGGGCGGCGAGGGCTTCCACGGCGGCGGCATCCAGTTGCGCTACCCCCCCGCCGAAGAGCGTTCCGCTGGCGGCGACGGCCTGCTGAGTCGCCGCATCGCCGTGAACCAGGCGGGTCATTGCCTCGGCCAGGCGTTTCTGGGCAAGCCGTTTGTCGGGGGCAGCGCGATGCTCGCCCACGATCGCATCAATCTCGCCGATCGGCAGGAAGGTGAAGATGGAGAGATATCGGCCGACATCGGCATCCTCGGTGCGCAGCCAGAACTGGTAGAAATCGAAGGCGCTGGTCTTGTCGGCCGTCAGCCAGACGGCGTTGCCCTCGCTCTTGCCGAACTTGGCGCCGCTGCTGGTGGTGATCAGGGGAAGGGTGAGGCCGAAGGCGCTGCCGCCTTCGCCTTCCAGCTTGCGGATCAGGTCGATGCCGGCGGTGATATTGCCCCACTGGTCCGAGCCGCCCAGTTGCAGCACGCACTGGTGGTTTTTCCAGAGCTTGTAGAAGTCATAGCCCTGGAGGATCTGGTAGCTGAATTCCGTGTAGCTCATGCCCTCGTCGCTGGCAGCCATGCGGCTGCGGACGCTTTCCTTGGCGAGCATCGAGCCGATGCGGAAGCTCTTGCCGATGTCGCGGAGGAAGTCGACGGCCGACATCGGTCCGAACCAGTCGAGGTTGTTGACAATGCTGGCGGGGGCGGTCGGGTGGTCAAAGTCGAGGAACCTGCCCAGGACCTTTTTGATGCCCTCGACGTTCACGGCAACCTGTTCTTTGGTGAGCAGTTGCCGCTCGGTGCTCTTGCCGGATGGGTCGCCGATCAGCCCGGTGGCGCCGCCGGCGATGGCGATGGGGCGGATGCCGTTGCGCTGGGCGTGCATGAGCCCGAGGATGGCGACGAAGTTGCCGACATGGAGGGAATCGGCCGTCGGATCGAAGCCGGCGTAGGCGGCGATCGGCCGCTGGGATGCGAGCTTCGCCAGCTTCGCATCGAGATCCGGATCCGAGGCTTGATGCACCAACCCGCGCGACTGCAAATCAGCAAGCAACATGGTTCGGTCTTTCGTAATGTCCCGCTCATCCGCCGCAACGCGCGACGAAGGGGCGGATTCTAAGGCCCCCGCCCGAGCCCATCAACGCATGCTGTCGGGAAGCACGATGGCGAGGCTGAACTGAAAGCCGTTGAAGAACATGTGGGTGAAGATGGGCGCCCATAGGTTGCCGGTGCGCTCATAGACGTAGCCCATGCCGACCGCCAGGATAAACAGCGCCGGCCAATGGAACGACAGAGTGTGGATCGCGGCGAAGATCGCGGCGGCGATGAGGATGGCCGCCCATCGCGCGCGGATCGATGGCCTGGAAAGACCGGCGGGCACGTCAGGGCCGGCGTGGGGCATGGCTGGTGGCCCGGGCGGTTCAGGCTCGACCGGCGCGGGCATGGCGCCGCTGTCCATGAGGGGGTCGAGCGCTGCGCCAGGCAAGGCCGAGGGAAGGGGCGGGGGTTGGGGGCTTTCAGGCTGGGCGCGCCAGGCCGTGAAGAGCCGCAGCAGGCCGGTTTGCAGCAATCCGCGGAAAAGGACTTCTTCAGCAAGGGGCGCGACGATCACGGCAGCGACAACCAGCATGGACTTCACGCCTGGCGATGTCCCGGGGCTGTCCCAGAGCTCGAAGACCTCATGACGGCGCGATGTATCCACGCCAAATTGGCTGAAGAACCAGACGCTGAGAAGCATCATCCAGAAGACCAGGGGGAAGACGATGAACAGAATCAACGCCCCCTTGATTGCCCCCGGGAGGACGAACACGGATGTCATCCCGATTCGCTCCAGCGCGCCTGCTCTCGTCTTGTACAGGCCGATGAACACGAGCACGATGATCACGGAGCCCAAGACATTCGCCGTTAGCTCGGCCTGGCTCGCCTGCACCCCCGCCCGGAGCAGCGTCACCAGCAGAAGGCTAGCCCCCACGATCATGCCGCCGAAACAGGCGGCCAGAGCCAGCAGGAACCACCCGACGCCCTCTCGCGCGCCGAAGCGCACGGATCCGTTCGGCCCGCGCCGGTCGAACAGGCCGCTGGCCCAGGCCGCGGGCCCCGCCGCCAGCGTCCACAGCAGCACGATCAGCATGAATGCGGCCGGTATCACCTGTGAGGGTTGTGTCGTCTGCGCCAATAAGTTTGACATCGCTGCAATCCCGTCCAAAATTCCGGCATTCCGCTCGCGGCCAGGGTCCTTAGCGTACAGTACATTGGCCGAAGCGTCAGCACGACAACCGACAGCAGGCAATCGCTGCATGAGCACCATTCTCGATCAGATCATCGCCGACAAGCGCCTGGAAGTGGCGCAGCGCAGCCAGTCCAGGCCGGTGGAGGCGCTCAGGCAGCGCATCGGCGAGCTGGGCCGGCCGCGCAATTTCTTCAACGCGATCACCAAGGGCACCGGTCGCAAGCGCGTGAACGTGATCGCCGAAGTGAAGAAGGCGTCGCCCAGCGCGGGCGTCATCCGCCCGGATTTTGATCCGGTGAAGATCGCGCAGGCATACGAGGCCGCCGGCGCGGATGCGCTTTCGGTCCTGACGGACGAGAAGTACTTCCAGGGGCATCTGGACTACATCCATGCAATCCGTGATGTCGTCAAGCTTCCGGTCCTTCGCAAAGACTTCATTATAGACGCCTACCAGGTCTACGAGACGCGGGCGGCGGGCGCGGATGCCATGCTGCTGATCGCCGAGGCGCTTGAGACGTCGCAGCTCATCGACCTGCAGATCCTGGCAACCGAGCTGAACCTGACCGTGCTGATCGAGGTCCACGACCTGGACAACCTGATGCGTATTCGCGATCGGGTGATCGGCTTTCCCCATAAGAGCTATAGCCTGCTGGGCATCAACAACCGCGACCTGCGGACGTTCAAGACTGATCTGGGGACCACGCTGCGGATGGCCGAACTGGTGGAAGACCGGAGCATTCTGGTCAGCGAGAGCGGCATCGTCGCGGCGGAAGACGTGCGGAAACTGGCCGGCGCGGGCGTTCGGGCGGTGCTGGTTGGGGAGACGCTCATGCGTTCCGAGGACATTGCCGGCACTTTCCGGGAGTTGTTCCTGCGATCCACGCCCGCATAGGCCCGTCACGCCGGGGGATCGGAATTTCCCGGAACAGACTCGTTGTCGGTGGCGACCTGATATCCAGAGGCCATGCACCTGGAATTTGCATGCGGCTAACACGAACCAACCGGACGCGACGTAGAATGCGCCGGATTCGACGTTGTCGCTCAAGCAATGTTGAGTAAGATATGCCGGTGTCAGGCCGCTAGGATTGCCATGTCAGGAGGCCGCTTCGCAGGAGCGAACGGATGAGCTTGACTGTTTCGGCCAATTCAGGCAGACTATGCGGACCACGGAAGAGCCCGGAGGGCCAGTTGAATTCAGTTCCGGGCATCTGGTGTCACTGAGTGGAAGACATGTCGCGCGGAGCAACCGGACGGAGACATGGAGCGGCTCGTCCGGTAATAGCCGCGCAGCCTGAACAGATCGACGTCTCTCCATTCAGCGAACCAAAAGTAGTGACCATGTCGAGCCGATAGTGACTCGGGCCGCGCGTGTTGTGGTTGCGCGGCGACCGGGCCCTGCCAATTCGCGTCTGCTGGAGGACACGGCAGGGCAGCAGTCCATCGAGAGAATGCGGCGGCCGGTTTCATCCACGGCCGCGGAGGGATGGACGCAGGAACACTGGATGGGGACAAGAGCATGGCATCAGCCGCTGTTCAATCCGGGCTGCAGCTTTACCTCAAGCAGATCAATGAGGCCCCGCTGCTGACCGCGGAGCAGGAGAAAATCCTTGCCCGGCGGATCATCCAGCACAACGACGCCGAAGCGCGGGAGAAGATGGTTCGATCGAACCTGCGCCTTGTGGTCAATCTGGCGAAACATTTCGTGGGGCGGGGCCTGAGCCTGCCCGACCTGATCGAGGAGGGAAACATCGGTCTGCTCAAGGCCGTCGAGGGCTTCGACCCCGAGAACGGGACACGCTTCAGCACCTATGCATCGTGGTGGATCAAGCAGGCAATCAAGCGGGCGCTGATCAACAGCGTCCAGCCGATCCATATCCCGGCCTACATGGTCGAGATGATGAGCAAGATGAAACAGGCGATGCGCGAGCTGGAGGAAACGCTTGGGCGCCTGCCCACGATCGACGAGTTATCGACGCATCTGAAAATGTCGCCGAAGAAGCTGCGGATCATCCGCAAGGCAATCCGCGCAGTGAACACGCCGACCCAGTCGGGCAGCGCGGACGGCGAACTGACGATCAATGACCTGGTGGCCGATTCCAACAACCCGCCGCCCGATGAGGCGGTGCTCGAGGATGACAACATCCGCCACCTGATGGACCTGCTGGAGAACATCGACGAGCGAGAGGCCACGATCCTGCGGCTGCGATACGGACTGGCGGGCGAAGACCCGATGACGCTCAAGCAGATCGGCGAACGCATCGGTCTGACGCGCGAACGCGTGCGGCAGATCGAACACGAGGCCCTGCGCAAGCTGCGAGACTCGATGCTCGTCAAGGTTTAAGCTGCCGATTTTGCAGAGGGTGAGAGCGACGGGCGGCGAAAGCCGCCCGTCGGTGTTCTGTCTTCGGGGGTGGCGGGCGTGGCGGAGCGCCAGTATGCTTCGCCCGATGTTCTCGGGCTTCACAATGGCAGGCGCTCGACTCCGGGTCCTCATGGAGAGGATGCTGGCCCGGCTCGGCTTCCGCGGTGACAGCTATCTGCTGATCCTGGCGGTCATCGTGGGGATCATCACCTCGGCCGCCGCCGTGGGATTCCACCTGCTGATCGTCGGCATTCGCAACGGCCTCTATGATCGTCTGAACCCCCATCTGGACCTCTACGGCAACGGCATCTGGCTGCTCGTCCTGCTCCCGGCGGGCGGCGGACTGGCCGTCGGCCTCGTCAACCGGTATGCCTTTCGAACCCGCGAAGGACACGGGATTCTCGACGTGATGGAATCCGTGATCCGCTCCAGCGGAATCATCCGGCCCATTACAGCGATGGAGAAAATCCTGACCAGCGGCATCACCATGGGCACCGGCGGCTCGGCCGGCGCCGAGGGGCCGATCGTGCAGATCGGCGCGGGGATCGCCTCCGGCATCGGGCAGCTTTTTCGCGTCGCCCGGCCGCACATGCCGCTGCTCATCGGCTGCGGGAGCGCGGCGGGAATCAGCGCGATCTTCAACTCGCCCATTGGCGGCGTCTTCTTCACGCTGGAAGTCATCCTGCTTGACTTCTCCATCCGCACGTTCACGCCGGTCGTTCTCGCCAGTGTCATCGCCAACGTCACGACCAAGGGCATCTTTCTGATCATTCACCCCGATCGGCCTTACGAGGCGATCTTCGCGATGGCGCCGTGGGAGATCATCGGCCACCGCGAGCTGTCCTGGGGCCATATGGTCAACTTCGTTGTGCTGGGTGCGCTCTGCGGCGCCGTCGGCCTGGCCCTCACCAAGACCATGCACCGGACCGAGGTCTGGTTCAGGAAAGTGCCTCTGCCCCAGCCGCTGAGGCCGGCGCTGGGCGGAGCGATGCTGGGGGCGACCGGCGTTCTCTACGTCATGGTTTTCGGCTGGTGGCTGCTTGACCGGCCCAAGCCCATCGCCTTCGAAGACTACCCGCTGCCGGCTTTCTTCAGCGACGGCTACGGCGTCATCAGCCAGTTGATCCGTGGACCAGGCGCTGAAACCACCGCCGGCGACGTGCCGGGTCTGTACAGCGAACTGCCGTCGGGCCAGCTCCTGTTGTTGCTCGGGACTCTGGCTGCGCTGAAGGTCGCGGCGACGGGCATGACCCTCTCCAGCGGCGGCAGCGGCGGCATCATCGCTCCGTCGTTGTTCCTGGGGGCTGCCGCAGGCGGGTTTCTTGGGCTGCTCTTGCGGGTCATGGGCATGGATGTGCAGCCACACGTGTATGCCCTCGTCGGCATGGGCGCGGTGCTGGCGGCCGTCGTGCACGCGCCGCTGGCGTCGATCCTGATCGTGTTCGACCTGACGCACGACCACAAAGTCATCCTGCCGGCAATGCTCGCGACGATCGTCGCCACCGGCACAGCGCGGCTGATCTTCCGCGACTCGATCTACACGATGGGCCTGCGCGCCAGGGGGATTCGCGTCGGCACGATGGCCGACCTGACCCTGCTTCGTCGATTGACCGTGGAGCAGACGGAACTGGAGCCCGCGATGGTGGTGCGAGAGGATGATCCACTGCAGAAGGCGCTGGAGTTGGCCGATCAGACCGAGACCGGTAATTTTGTCGTCTGCGATGAGCGGGGAGACTATGTGGGAATGCTGGTGGCCGACGACATCAAGACCGCCCTGCTCCAGCGCGAGGCGGTGCCGTTGTTGGTCGTCGGCGAGTTGATGCGCGGCGAGGTGCCGATGGTGGGCGTGAGCGATGACCTGGCCAGCGTGTTGGACGCCTTCGCCCTGCACGATGTGGACCACCTGCCGGTGTCGGTCTCGAAGACATCAGGCAAGGTCTGCGGCGTCATCAGCCGCGCAGCGCTGATGCGGCGATACCAGAAGGGACTTGCGGAGGGCTGACGCGGCGCACTCGCCGTGCCACCGTGTCGGCTTGTCAGGCCTTGGGCTTCACCACACCGATGGTCAGCAGCAGGTTCGCGTAGATGCGCTGCTCGCCCGTGGCAATCGTCAGGCAGACGTCGGGCGTGCCGGCCACCTCGTAGAACTTGAAGCGCTCGACCTTGTCCAGCTCGATGTCCACCGCGGCGGCGTGAAGAATCTGGCGGAATTCATTCCAGATCGGGGGGTCTTCCTTCAGGGCATAGGGACCGGTCTTCATCGGCTCCATGACCTCGGCCTTTTCGATCGGAATGGCCGTCACCAGCGTCTTGAGCACGTCGGTGCAATTGACCAGCCCGGGGGCGAGGTTCATGTAGATCACCTCGGCGTTGGGACCTTTCTTGGTCCAGTGGGGGTAGTTGCCGTCGGAAATCAGCACCTTGCTGCTGTGCCCGGCCTTGGCCAGGGCGGCAGTGATCGCGGGATGCAGAAGCTGGCTCTTGAGCATGTGTTTCCTCCAATCCTTCTGGTTAAGGTGATCGCAGATTACCGCCGATCAACTCGGATATCCAGAACCCGCCGCCCCGGACCGCCGCCTACTTGCGGGCTTTGTCCTTGCGGGGCTCGTGGTGGGTGACGAGGTAGAGCGCTGCCATGCGCACGGCCAGCCCGTTGGCCACCTGCTTGAGGATGCCGGATTGCGCGCCGTCGGCGATGCTGCTGGAGATCTCCAGCCCGCGGTTCATGGGACCGGGGTGCATCACGAACACATCCTTCTTGCAGCGCCCGAATCGCTCGCGGGTCAGGCCGAACAGGTGCGTGAACTCCCGCACCGACGGGAATTGGCTCGACTGGATGCGCTCGAACTGGATGCGCAGCATGTTGATGACGTCAACCTCCCCCACCACCGAATCAAAGTCGTGCACCACGCGAGCGCCAAGCTGTTCGAAGCTGCGCGGCAGCAGCGTGGGCGGGCCGACCAGAATCACCTCAGCGCCCAACTTCTTCAGGCCCCACAGGTCGGAACGGGCGACGCGGCTGTTAACGATGTCGCCGACGATGGCGACCTTCAGCCCCGCGATTCGCCCGAATCGCTCGCGGATGGTGTAGATGTCCAGCAGGCCCTGTGTCGGGTGCTCGTGAGCGCCGTCGCCGGCGTTCAGCACCGAGCACTGGACGTTCCGGCTGAGCAGTTCGGCCGCACCGGCCGCCTGGTGCCGCAGGACGATGATGTCGATGCCCATCGCCTCAATGTTGCGGGCGGTGTCGATGAGCGTCTCGCCCTTGGAGACGCTGGAGCCCTTGGCGGAGAAGTCCAGGATGTCGGCCGACAGTCGCGACGCCGCCAGCGAGAAGCTTGTGCGCGTGCGCGTGGAATCCTCGAAGAACAGGTTCACCATCACCCGCCCGCGCAGAGCCGGCACCTTCTTGATCGAGCGCGTCGAAACTTCCTTGAACGAGTCGGCCGTGTTCAGCACGTAGCCGATGTCCTCGGCCGAAAGCTGCTCCAGCCCCAGCATGTGCTTGTGCTTCCAGCGATGTGACGCGTCGCTTGGCATGTCGTTTGGCTCCCGGCGCCAGCCTGTCTCCGCCCAAGGCGAAGGCTAGCCCAATGTGGGCTCGACGAGAATCTCGTCGGCCCCGTCGTTCTCCACGAAATGCACGTTCACGCGATGGTCGTCGGGCACATCCTTGAGCGTCAGGCCGACGAAATCGGCCGCGATCGGCAACTCGCGTCCGCCGCGGTCCACCAGCACCGCCAGGCGGATGACGCTGGGCCGGCCGAAGTCGGCCAGGGCGTTCAGCGCCGACCGCACCGACCGCCCGGTGAACAGCACATCATCCACCAGCACCAGCGGCACGTGGTTGATGTCAACCTCGATTTCGGTCGGCCGGACCATCGGCGTCGGCCCGATCTCCGACAGGTCGTCGCGGTAGAGGGTGATGTCGAGGATGCCCCGGCCGATGCGGGCAAAGCCCTTGCGCTGGAGGCTGGCGGTGACGCGCCTGGCGAGGGTCTCGCCGCGCGTCCGCACGCCGATGATGTTCAGGGGCTGGTCGGGCTGGAAGGCCGCGGCGATCCTGCCGGCCAGTTGCTCGATGACCCGCTCGACGTCGGCCCGATCGTATTGCGTACGCATGTCTGGCCAGAAGCGTATTACAAACGCCCGCGAAAGACAATCCGCCGCGGCCTGGCCGGCCTGGCCGTTTGGCCTTTCGCATTGACGGCCCGAAACCGGACGATTCTGGTCACGGTGGAGGTCCGCATGAGTCCCAGGCATCAGAAGCTGATCGACCAGGCCATGGCGCTGCCCCCGGACGAGCGGGCAGACCTGGCCGAAAGGCTGTGGGCAAGCCTGGAGGGCGAGCAGCGCCGACAAATCGAGACGGCCTGGTCGGAGGAAGTCGAGCGAAGGAGTGGCGAACTGGCGGCAGGGAAGGTCAAGCCGATTCCGGCGGATGAGGTGCTGGGCTGAGCAGCGCAGACTTGGCCCGCGCTTCCAAAGCCGCGATGACGTCATCCTCCGTTCTCAGGGCCAACAATTCCGCCTCCGACATTTCTTGAAGCGCCACCGACCAAAGGTCAATTTGATTGAGCCTTACGCTGACAGGGTTCGCTACACGCCTTAAAGCCCAATACCCGCGACTCGGATTGGCAAACAGGTCTGGATTGCCCTTCTTGTATTGTGCCGATGATGAACAGTACTTCTGTAGCAGTGCCCTGATCGCCGAATCGTAGTTGGCCGGAAGTGCCTCCCGCCGATTGTGT
>CAZMXI010000120.1:0-990 GCA_964570205.1 uncultured Tepidisphaeraceae bacterium | reverse complement strand
AGAGCTTCGCCACCGAGACCACGTAGACCGCGAATGATGTCCGTCAACCAGGTCATCGCCACCTCCGATCAGGAGAATCGGACCCCGGGAGCAGATCGCAACTATACGGCAAGGCTCGCCGTTCTTCCAGGTTTGCTCATCGGCTCATGGGGAAGCCAGGAAGTCACAGTGAAGGAAGAAGCCCCGCGATTTCGCGCGGGGCTTACTGGCTTATCCATCAGAATGGTGCAGAGGGGATCAGTACATCCCGCCCATGCCGCCCATGCCACCCATGCCGCCGCCGGGGGCGCCGGCGGGCTCGGGCTTGTCTTCCTTGATCTCGCTGACGATCGCGTCGGTCGTCAGCAGCAGGCTGGCGATGCTCGCGGCGTTCTGGAGGGCGGTGCGCTCGACCTTCGTCGGCACGATTACGCCCATCTTCACCAGGTCGCCGTATTCATGCGTCAGGGCGTTGAACCCGAAGCTGGGCGACTCGTTTTCCTTGACCTTCTGCGCCACCACCGCGCCATCCTCGCCGGCGTTGTCGGCGATCTGCTTGATGGGCGCCTCGACGGCCCGGCGGACAATCTCCACGCCGATCTTCTGGTCATCGTTGGCGGCGTGCTTCAGCGCGCCCTTGAGCACCTTGGCCGCAGCGCGGATCACGGCGACGCCGCCGCCCGGCAGAATGCCTTCCTCGACGGCCGCCCGGCAGGCGTGCAGGGCATCCTCGACGCGGGCCTTCTTCTCCTTCATGGCGACCTCGGTGGCCGCCCCGACCTTGATCACCGCGACGCCGCCGGCCAGCTTGGCCAGCCGCTCCTGGAGCTTCTCCCTGTCGTAATCGCTGGTGGTGCGGTCGATCTCGTTCTTGAGCTGCTCGATGCGGCCCTTGATCATCTTTTCATTGCCAGCGCCTTCGATGATCGTGGTGTTGTCCTTGTCGATCTTGATCTGCTTGGCCCGGCCGAGGTGGCTGAGCTCGACGGCCTCGAGCTTGATGCCCAGTTC
>CAZMXI010000119.1:0-15721 GCA_964570205.1 uncultured Tepidisphaeraceae bacterium | reverse complement strand
CGCTTAATCAGCGTGGATCGGAACACGAAAGTCATGAACTGGAAGCGGCACTAGCCAACCGGGGCGAGAAGGTCGTCATCGACGAACAGGGCAACCGCAGGGTAGTTGGCTCGCTGGGCGATCCGGTTGAGCTGGCCAGGGCCATCAGAGACAAGGGCTGGAACGAGTACCTTATCACGGCTCGGGGCGGGCACATCGTGCTCAAGATCAACGGCGTGACCATGTCCGAGTTACAGGACAAAGACCCCCGGCGCGCGATCAGAGGCCTTCTGGCTCTTCAGGTTCATGTCGGCGACCCGATGAGAGTCCAGTTCAAGGACATCCGCATCAAGAGGCTGAAACACGGTTCTTGATGCGTTCTCCCGTCTGACTCCCTGAATAGGCAGAGGCCCCGGACAGGCGAAAGTCCGGGGCCTCGCTGCGTTCACACTGTCTGGGGAACTACTTGAGGAACAGCATCTCGCGATACGTCGGAAGCGGCCAGAGGTCGTCGGCCACCATCGTTTCGAGCTTGTCGCCGAGCTTCCGCAGTTCGACCATCGCCGGAACAATCTCATCGCGGGCGTACTTGGCGTGCTGATAGGCATCGCCGTCGGCGTGATGACCGGCGGCTTTCTCCAGCCGTGCCAGGGCCTTCTGGAAATCCGTGGTCACCGCAGTCAGCGCCTTGAGCGCATCGAGCTGGAGTGCATTGTCGACGCCGGCGACCTTGGCGGCATTCACGGACGCCGCCAGCTCGCCCTGATAGCGGACAGCCGCCGGCAGGATCATGCGCCCAGCCATCATGATCATGGTCTGCGCCTCGATCTGGATGGTCTTGACATAGTGCTCACTGAGGATGTGGAACCGGCTGTACAGCTCGCGCTCAGTGTAGACTCTGTACTTCATGCTCAGTTCGATGATCTCCTTGCGCGTGATCGTCGGCAGCGAATCCACGGTGTTGCGGTGGTTGGACAGTCCGCGTTTCTCGGCTTCGGCATGCCATTCCTCCGTGTAGTTGTCGCCGTTGAAGATGATCCGCTTGTGCTGCTTGATGATCCGCGGCAGCAGTTCCTGCACCGCGGCGTTCAGCGTCTTGCCGCCGTTGACCGCCTTCTCCAGCTCGGTCGCGATGTCATCCAGAGACTCTGCCACGATCAGGTTCAGAATCGTGTTCGGACCGGCGACATTGAACGAGCTGCCCACGGCACGGAACTCGAACTTGTTGCCGGTGAAGGCGAAGGGGCTGGTCCGGTTGCGGTCGCCGGCGTCCTTCGGCAGCTTCGGCAACACCGAAACGCCGGTTTCGAAGAGCCCGGCGGCCTTGCTGCTCTTGGTGCTGCCCTTCTCGATCTGCTCAATAATGTCGGTGAGCTGATCGCCCAGGAAGATCGACAGGATGGCCGGCGGAGCCTCGTTGGCACCCAGACGGTGGTCGTTGCCCGCGCTGGCGACCGATACGCGCAAGAGGTCGGCCCATCGGTCCACCGCGCGAATGACGGCGCAGCAGAACACCAGAAACTGGGCGTTTTCGTGCGGGGTGTCCCCAGGCTGCAGGAGATTTTCTCCCAGGTCCGTCGCCATCGACCAGTTGTTGTGCTTGCCCGAGCCATTGATGCCCGCGAACGGCTTTTCGTGAAGGAGGCAGGTCAGGCCATACTTCTCCGCCGTTTTGCGCAGCATCTCCATCGTCAGCATCTGGTGATCCGTCGCCAGATTCGCATCCTCGTAAAGCGGAGCGACTTCGTACTGCGAAGGAGCCACCTCGTTGTGCCGGGTCTTCACCGGCACGCCCACCTTCGTCAGCTCGAACTCCACCTCCGCCATGTATGCGAGCACCCGCTCGGGAATCGAGCCGAAGTACTGATCTTCCATTTCCTGGCCCTTCGGGGGCTTGCAGCCGAAGAGCGTCCGTCCGCAGGCCACCAGGTCGGGCCGAGCGTAGCAGAACTGCCGGTCGATCAGGAAGTACTCCTGCTCGGGGCCGGCGGTGGTGACCACCCTGCTGGCTTCCTTGTTGCCGAAGAGGCGAAGGACGCGCATCGCCTGCGTAGACAAGGCGGCGATCGACCGCAGCAGCGGCGTCTTCTTGTCCAGTGCATCGCCCGCCCAGCTCAGGAAGGCCGTCGGGATGATCAGTGTCGCGCCATTGGGGTTTTCCACGATGTAGGCGGGGCTGGTCGGATCCCAAGCCGTGTAGCCACGCGCCTCGAACGTGGCCCGAAGCCCGCCCGACGGAAACGAACTGGCGTCCGGCTCTCCCTTGATGAGTTCCTTGCCTGAGAACTCGGCCATCGCTCCGCCGCCCGACAACGGCGTCAGGAAACTGTCATGCTTCTCGGCCGTCAGACCCGTCATCGGCTGGAACTGATGGCTATAGTGCGTAGCGCCTTTTTCAATCGCCCAATCCTTCATCGCCGTAGCGACGGCGTCGGCCACGGCCGGCTCCATGGGGGCGCCCTGCTTGATCGTCTTCTGCAACGCCTTGTAGATCGCCTTGGGCAGCCTTGCCCGCTGCACCTCGTCGTTGAAGACGTTCGTGCCAAAATACTCCTTGATGTGCGTCGTCTTGAAATCGACGCGGTTGAGCTGGTACTTGGACGTGGCAAGATTGCGAATCGCCTCCTGCCTCAGTGTGCACGCTCCCATGGAACCACTCCTCAAAAGGAACCGTTTGCCGCCGGACTCCGGCAACATCACAGCCGACTTGGCCTGAACTGCTTGGAGATCAACCTGCCTCTATAAGCAGGGCTCCTGCTCGCCGACATACACCTCAGCAATACCCGTGCGAGATGCGCCACGGGCCGGAAACGCCAATGCGACTGCTCAGTTATCGCGCATAGGCGTCATCGGCCATTCCGGCTGCGCATTTTGTAGGCAACGACGGAGGCTCATCCTAGATTGCCCAGGTTCACAGAACAACTCTATGCCCCGGTCGCGACATGCCTCGGGGTGGACATATGCGGCATGGTCCGATCAAATAGGCGTTCGCCGGACCACTCATGGACGCCAAACGCGATGCCATACTGAGTTTATGCGATTGTCCGGACCAGCCGGAAGCCCATCGTTTGTTGGACCGTCTGGAAGCGGACTATCTCGAGCGTTTTGAGCCCTCGGTCATCGCCGATCACATGCGCAGCCTTCTCGCCCTGCGCGCAGACCGACCCGTCTCGCTGATTCTTCGGCCGGGCGAAGCGGGACTGGTGGAATGCACGGTTCTGGCATTCGACCACCCATTTGAGTTCTCGATCATCACGGGGTTGCTGGCAGGAACCGGATTCAGCATCGAAAGCAGCGACGTGTTCACGCTGCGCCGCACCGCCGGAATGCGTCAACCGCAGGTCTGGGAGCACCGCCGACCCGGCAAGGCCGATCACGATCCACTCAAGGCCGGACTGATCATCGACCGGTTTGTCGGCCGCCTGCTCGGCCCGACGAGAGACTTCAGCGCCTGGGCGGAAGCCTTCGAGACCGCCATCCGCGAGGCCATCTCGCTGTTGGACCGCGGCGACGAACTATCCAGCGAGCGCGCCAAGCGCTTGGTCAATGAACAAGTCACCGCCTGGCTGACCACCCGCCGCACCGACGCAAAAAGCCCGGAGTTCACCCCCACGGCCCAGCCTATGGATATACGGGTTGAGCAACTGGCCATCGCCACGCGTCTGCATCTGCGGGCACCGGATGCGCCGGCGTTTCTTTATGCACTGAGCACGGCCCTTTCGCTGCACGGCCTGTCCATCCACAGAACCCGAGTCCGCACCGTGGAGGGACGGGTTGAGGACCAGGTGGACATCGTGGATGCGGCCGGCCGGCCGCTGGTCGATCCCGATCGTCTGGACAGCGTGAAGCTCAGTGTCATGCTCACTCAGCAATTCGCCTATTTCGTGGATTGCGCACCGGACCCATTCATGGCGTTGTCCCGTTTCGAGCGACTGGCCGAGCAGATCACCCAGGTGCCCGAGCGGCATCAATGGCTGGAACTGCTGGCCAACCCACGCACCATGGCCGAGCTGGCCAAGGTGCTGGGCACGAGCGATTATCTCTGGAATGAGTTCATCAGGCTGAACCCTGAATCACTGCTGCCGATATTCAGGCCGCACGTTCAGGGCCGCGACTTCTGTTTGCCTTCTTACACCATTCCGCGCCGGCTGGAGGAGGTGCTGCGCGGCGTGCGCGGGATCGACCGGCGTCAGGAAGCGCTCAACGAATTCAAAGATCGCGAACTGCTGCTGATCGACCTGGAGCACATCCTCTCGTCCGACCGCCCCGACGCCAGCTTCCAACTGCTCTCGCAGCGACTCGTCCTGCTGGCCGAGAACCTGATCGCCACCGCCGCGCGACTGGTATTCGACGACTTGGTCGGCGAATATGGCCGCCCGCTGGGGGACAAGAGGCGTAAAGGGCGTTACGCGGTTTTCGGCCTTGGCAAGCTGGGTGGCGTGGCGCTGGGGTACGCTTCGGACATTGAACTGCTGTTCGTCTATGAAGGCGAGGGGAGAACCACCGGAGGCAAGCGCCGGTCCATTTCCAACAGCCAGTTTTTCGAGTATCTGGCCCAGAGAACCAGCCTGTTCATCCGGGCCAAGCGAGAGGGCATCTTCCAGGTGGACCTTGCACTGCGCCCTTGGGGGGAGCGCGGTCCCCTGGCGTGCAGCCGCGAGCATTTTGAAGAGTATTACGCGCCGGCCGGCAAGGCACACCCCTTCGAGAAGCTGGCCCTGGCGCGTATGCGATGGATTGCCGGCGACCCGGGTCTGGGCTTTGAGCTGGAGCAGGTTCGCGACCGGCTGTTGTACGAAGGCCCGGGCCTCGACCTGGATGCCCTCTGGGCGCTCTGGAACAAACTGCATTTGAAGAACAGGAGCAACCGCGGACTGAATTCCAAGCACAGTCCGGGCGCGTTGGCCGACATGGAGGGGGCCGTCCAGCTCCTTCAGGTCATGCACGCCCGGACCGCGCCGCAGCTTCGCACGCCGCGGCTGATCGAGGCCATCGAAAGCCTGCGCCGAGCCGGTTTGCTGCAGCCGCGGGAATACGAGCAACTCAGCGCGGCCTATCACTTCCTGCGCCGACTGATCAACGCCCAGCGCATTCTCCGCGGCTCTGCGCAGGATCTGCTGCTGCCGCCCGCCGGTTCCGACGAGTTGACTCATCTCGCCCGTCGGATGCGCTACGTCCCCGGGCGGAGCAAGGATGCCGGCGCAGCGCTGCTGGCGGATTTCCAGGCCCATACCGCGGCGGTGCGACGTTTCATCCAGACCAGATTCGGCCGAAAGCCGCCCGGCTTGTCGAAGGAGCACCCATGAGGAACCACATCGCCGTCCTGTTTGCCGCCCTGCTTTCTGCCGCGGGATCATCCCGCGCCGCCGAGGCGCCGGCCGTCCCCGCTCGCGGCTATTCGATTCCCTTGATTGATCTGGCCGCTGAACTCCAGCGCCAGACCATCGTCGATCGCGAAAAGGGCCAGTATCTCGGGCATGTCAGCAGCGTGCTACTCGAAGATGGCAAGACGATCATCGTCGTCTACCCCAAGGGGCACGGCCGCGGAGCCATCATCATGAAGCGAAGCACCGACGGCGGACTGACGTGGTCAGGCCGCCTCGATGTGCCCGCAAGCTTCGCCACCAGCCTCGAATGCCCCTCTATTCACCGCGTCATCGATGCCCGGGGAAAAGAGCGGCTGGTTCTCTTCTCCGGCCTGTTCCCCGCGCGTCTATCGATGTCCGAAGATAACGGCGAATCGTGGTCTGAGCTCAAGGATATCGGCGACTGGGGCGGCATCGTTGTCATGGGCAGCGTGGTCGAGCTCAAGACCGAGAAGGGGCACTACCTGGCGATGTTCCACGACGATGGCCGGTTCATCCGCAAAGGGGGTCGGGCGACCGGCACGATGACGCTCCACCAAACCCTTTCGACCGATGGCGGACTGACCTGGAGCCAGCCGCGTGCCATCCACAGCAGCGCCCAGGTCCACCTCTGCGAACCCGGCATCGTCCGGTCGCCAGACGGCAGACAACTTGCAGCGCTGCTGCGCGAGAACCGCCGGGTGCGCAATTCGCATGTCATCTTCTCAAACGACGAGGGGAGGCACTGGACCGCGCCGCGCGAACTTCCCGGCGCGCTGACCGGCGACCGGCACACCGCCCGATACGCCCCCGACGGTCGGCTCCTGATCAGCTTCCGCGACACGACGCTTGAATCACCCACCAAGGGCGACTGGGTGGCCTGGGTGGGCAGCTATCAGGACATCGTCGCCGGCCGCGAGGGCCAGTATCGGGTCCGCATCATGGAGAATCACAACGCCTGGGACTGCTGCTATCCCGGCGTCGAAATCCTGCCCGACGGCACGTTCGTCCTGACCACCTATGGGCACTGGACCCAGGGTGAGCCACCTTATATCGTCAGCGTGCGGTTGAAGCTGGGTGAGTTGGATGATCGGGCCGCACGGAAATAGTCCCATTGCCGCCCCGACTACGAAGTGACGCCATTTTGCCCCTTGGCGGACCGACAGGCCGTATGATTGACTGTGCTGGTCCCCACGTCGGAGGTGAGTCATGATCGAATGCAGCCGACACGGTCGGATTCATGGTCGCAAGGACGCCAAGTACTGTCCGATCTGCGGCAAGGAAGTCATCGCGATATCTATGTTTCCTCTGCTCAAGCTCTATATCTGGAAAGGAGATCTGTTCAAGGCGGCGATCGTCATCGCCGTCATGGTGGTTTCAATCGTTGCAATCGTCCACCGCGACCGCAGCGATGGCTTCTTCCGCGACTCCCGGAAGCAGGCGATGGTCCGCCAGATGTCCCCTGAGTGGCAATTCATCTACAACAGCATGGACAAACTATCGCCACACGAGCGGGATTCGTTCCTGACGCAATATCTGCGGGAAGACAGCCAGCGACTTGGCATGGCGAAGCTCGGCCCACGGCAGGTCGACCTGTTTCTCGACCTGGCCTTGCCGCACCAACGTTCGGGCATGATTCTGAGGCTCAAGCCGTTTCTGCGACTGGACGAGCCCGGCCCTGAGGATGTCGCCATCCAGGCCGCGACGCCGCCTTCCCGAACGCCAGCGCAAAAAATGGGGCAGCCCTATTGAGCTGCCTCCAGAACACAGAGCCCTCCGATGATGTCACTTCGGCCGACCTGCAAGCCTGCCGAAGGCCTGTGTAAATGCCACCTCAATATCCTGCTCGGCCAGGAGATTCTTCACCGCCTCCTGGCAGTACTGATGCCTGACGGTCCGCGGATCGCGGCTGTCGTCAAAAGCGCCGCGATAGCGGAGCTTTCCCGCCGGGTCGATCACGCACACGGTCGGTGTTCTTTCGACCCCATACAACCGGGCAATGCGCCGACCGTCATCAACCAGTGTCGGAAAATGCTGCTCCGTCAACCGCCGGTAGAGCCGCAACTCGTCCATCGCCTTTTTGTCATCGGCGGTCACGCCGACATCGATCATCAGGAACTTCACGCGGCCGGTGGCCATTGCCCGGTCCGCGAAATCCGTCAAACGCCCGCTGTAATCGATGCTCACCGTGCAGCGAGTCGACGCGAACACCAACACAACCACGTTGCCCCGGAGGCCAGCGAGCGAAATGGAATTCCCGTCGGTGTCCTTCAGCGTAAACAGGGGCGCTTCAACCGCGACCGCGAACTCCCGCTGCAGCGATCGGCCCCCCAGAATCGCGAGGCAAACAAACAAGACCAGACCCACACCCACCATCCCAGCGTGCGCGCAACGTGCGGATGCGTCCATCGTTCACCCCTCCGAGGGTGACACCCCAGTTCATTCCGCTTTCCAGCGATCACCAAAACAGCCAGGCGGCACATCAACGAACAACCGGGCAGAAAACGTGACCGACGCTTAAGCTCTCCTGCCACGGAATATAGCCCCGCGGCGATCGAGTTCAAGCACAAAACCGCCCTAAATGCCATTTTGTGCGGCAATCAGTCCTTACGAAAGTTCGCCAGATTAACAATCCGTAGCATGCGGTACAAAGCCCCCATCAGAGGCACATTCACGCCAAGGCGTTGCGCCGCACGCACCGGCTCGCCGAGGATGGCCTCCACCTCCATCGGCCGGCCGCACTGTCGATCGATCTGCATGCTGGACCTGTAGGAACCCATGGTCAGCGTACGCTGGATGTTGGCCTCGGCCACACTGTCCGGCAGGTTGGCGCCAGCCGCCCGCGCGGCGGTCAGAAGTTCCCGCAGCAGGTCCCGCACCATCGCCAGGCCATCCTCGCTTGCGACCAGCCGATCGGTGGCCAGGTCCAGCGCTGCCCCCAGGCCGCTGAACGGCACGTTCCAGACCAGCTTCTCCCATCGACCGTACTTCAGGCTCGGCAGCACGTCGCACTCGATGCCCGATTCCGCCATCATCGTCACGATTCGCCGGGCACGGTCCATCCGACCCTCGGTGAAATCGCCCACACGGACCAGCCCATAGTCGAGGTGATGAACGACGCCCGGCTCGCCCCGGTTAAGGCACACGAACGCCAGCCCGCCCAGAATCCGCTCTGCCCCGAACAACTCAGCAAGCCGTTCTTCGTTGCCCAGGCCATTCTGAAGCGTCAGGATGAGCGTCGACGGCTTCAGCAGCGGCCGGATAAGCGGCTTAAACTGGTCGTTAGATGTTGCCTTGAGCGCCACAACCACCAGATCCACCGTCGGCATCGACCTGGCATCGTTGTAGACGCGCACGGCCTCCGGCGCAAGCGAAAAGTCGCCGGCGCAACTGTGAAACACCCATCCTCGTTCCCGAACGACCTCGTAATCGCTGCGTAGCAGGAAGTGCACTTCGTGACCATGCTGCGCCAGGCGGCCGCCGTAGTAGCTGCCCACCGCACCCGATCCAACCACTGCAATGACCGGCCCGCGATCCGATTCCCGCATGGCAGCAATATACCAACTCTGCCGTGTTTTACAGGCGTGAAAGGAACGCCGACAGCCGCTGCCGATAGGCAGCCGGATCGGCGACAATCGCCATGAGATGTCCGGCGTCGGGGGCTGCCCAGAACTGGTCCGCCTGGCCCTCCTGAAGCCGCCGGGTCAGGATCCGTTCGACATCCCCCATGCGGGAGCGGTCGGCCAACGGGTCATCGCCGCCCACAATCAGCAGCAGCGGACACGGTATCCCCTCCAGTTGCTCGGCGAGCCGGACCGCCCCAAAGTCGGCGCCGCTGATCCACTCGGCCGCGCGCAGCGCCATGCGCTGAAGCAGCGCGCCCGGCGATCCCTTCTGGTCGCTGTATAGCATGAATCCCTCGCGGTGGCCGGCCGGGGGAGAATCGAGTATCACCCCCGCGAGATCGTCGCGCATCGACGCTGTGGCCGCCACGACCGAACTGCCGATGCTGAGGCCCATCAGTGCCATGCGTCGCGTCTGCCCCGGCAGCAGCAATCTCGCCTGGTCGATCACCTGCATCAGATCATGCCGTTCGAAATATCCGCCGGTATGAAAGCGCCCGCCGCTCTCGCCGTGCGCGCGCAGATCAACCGCAAGGATGTTCCATCCCAGTTCGTGCAGCGTCGGAGCCCAGGCGAGGGCGCCCACCTTGGCATCGGCATAACCATGCACCAGCAGAATGCAGCGACCCTGCGCGTCTGCGTGGCCCATCCACCACGCCGCAATGGACAGCCGCCGCCCCTGCTCATCGCGCACATCGAATCGCATGGGCTCGAAGCCCAGGCCCATATCGTCGGGCGATACGCGCCCCAGGAGCCACGCCGCCTTGCCATCGGTCATCCGCGGCGGCGCGAGGAGGCCCCAGGCCATGAGGCAGACGGCCAAGGCCATCAACAGCGCAGCGCCGGCCAGCATCACGAGAATGAACCCAATCCAGGCGGGCATGGCTCGCGGCATCATAGCAGCGATCAAGCGCTTTGGGATGCCCGCCGAATAGGGCGAAGGATGGCGTTCTGCCACGCCATCCTTCACCGCGGTTCCCCCCATCCTGTTCCATCCGTCAGGCGGCGCCCCTTTGCGGCACGCCGACCGCGCGGCTCTGCAGGCGATTGCCGCCGGCACGCTTGGCCTCGTACATCAGGGCGTCGGCCGCCTGGATGATCTTATCGAGCGGCACCTGATGGCCGCGAGGCTGAATCCAGATCAACCCGGCGCTCAAAGTCACGCCTCTGCCCTGCGAGGCGACTGCGGCGAGAATCCGTTCCGCCGCCTGCCGGGCCGATTCTTCCGAGCAATCCGCAAGCAACAACGCAAACTCGTCGCCGCCCAGCCGCCCGACCAGATCCGCCTGCCGCAGGTTCTGCTTCATCGCGTCCACAACAGACTGCAACGCCGCATCGCCCTGCGCATGGCCGGCCGTGTCGTTCAACTCCTTGAACCGATCGACATCCAGGAAGGCAACCGCGAACGTGCTGTTGTATCGCTGCGCCGCGGCGACCATTTCGGTCGCGCGCCGAGTGAAGCCTTCCCGGTTCAGGGCGCCGGTCAGAGCGTCATGCGTCGCCGCCTCCTCCAGCGCGTTGTGGTTCTTCATCAACTGGTGGACCTCCTTGCCCGCGCTGGCCGCCTGCTGCAGCAGCTCGTGAACCGTCCCCACGAGGCGCGTCGTGCAATCCGCCACTTCCTTTGTGGCCGCCTCCAGGAGCGCCACCAGCTTGGTGTCCGGCGGATCGCCCTGCTCGAAATAGCAGTAGAGCTGGTTGAATTCCTTCTGCACTTCCTCAAGGAACGCCTCGGGGCTCTTGAGGTTCGCACCGCCGTGCTCGGCGAGGTACCGCTTCATCTCCTCGGCGTCGGCGCGATTCCAGCCATCCAGCACATGCGGGAACAGCGACGCCACATACACGGCCTCGGCGATCACCGGCTTGTTGACGAATTCCGACAGGCTCGCCACGTTGTGGTGGAAAGCCACGGCATCCACGAAGATCTCAGGCAGTTCGAGCTTCTGGGCGACGCATCGGGCCAGTTCCGCGTGGTCCAGCCGGAACAGCTCCCGCTCCTTGCCCAACCTCGCCCGGCTATCCAGCGAAGTGTCGTGCACCAGAGCCAGCACTTCCTGCTTGGCTGCCGCGAACATGACCGGCATCGCAAAATCCTGGAACAGTCCCGCGGCAAACGCCTCCTCCGCCTGTTTCGGATCGCGGAGCGTCGCGTAGCGTTTGGCCGCCACCGCCTTGCACAGCGACGCCGCCCAGAACATGCGTGATTCCTCGGCCGTCAACCGTAGTTCGTTATGCAGGCCCGTGATGCAATAGCTGATGGCCAGCGTTCGCACGGTCCCAAGCCCGAGCAGATTGACGGCCACCTGCACCCGCGTCACCCTGTTGCGTACCCCGAACCACGAGGAGTTCGCCAGGCTCAGCAGCTTGGTGCTCAGCGAGCTGTCCGAACTGATCACCTTGACGTATTCCCCCGGGTCGGCGTCAGGGTCCTTGCCCAGTTCGACGAACTTCATCGCCACCGCGACCGTCGTCGGCAGGTACGACATCGATTCGATTCGCGCCCGCACCTGTTGTTCGAGGCTGTTCACACCGGACGGCGCGTTCGCTCCGCCGGTTCCCGTGGATTGTGCCGGATTCAAAGTCATAGCCGCTCTCTCATCAGTCGTGTCGCCATGGGGCGGCCGGGGCCCGCCGCCGCCAGCGTTCGACATCCATCTGATAGTGCGCCCCGACCATGTTGCGCACACAGGTTCTCGAGGGCCGCCCACCCTGAGAAACCACGTCGCTTCCTGCTGCGATTATCGATCCATTGCGGAGGGCACTTGATGACCTAGGGAAAATACAGAGCTTCGGTGTTCAAGCAAACACGTGCCAAGGCCGATGGTTTCAATGTGCTCCCTTGCCGTATACGGGGCGGCCCGCTGGCTGGGGAAACGATCTTTAACAGGAAAAGGGGCATGGCGTGAATGACCAAGTGAGCAATGCCGGACGGGCGCTTGTCGTGTGCAACACGCAACTGATGCCGCGCATCACCGCTATTGTGGCCGGACAGGGCTGGAGCGCTGTCGAGACGCCTTCGCCGCGTGACGCCCTGCGCACGCTGCGGGCCGACGACGCCTTCGACCTGGTCATTCTGTCGCCCGACGAGGCGTTCGACGTCTATATAGAGATGTGCCGCAGCATCAAGTTCGACTCGCGCACCGGCTTTCTGTCAGTTGTCCTCCTGCTCGAACCGCCGCACTTCGACCGCGGCGCCGAGGCATTCAACGCCGGCGCCGACGACTGCATCCGCACCGTCGCCTCGGACATCGAAATCGCCCTGCGGCTGCACAAGACGCTGGCTCTCAAGCGGGCGGCCGACAGCCTCGAGGACGCCACCGCCGTCATCACCTCCCTCGCCAACGCCATAGAAGGCAAGGATCACTACACCTGCGGCCATGTTGAGCGGGTCGGGGCCTATTGTGTCGAGATCGGCCGCCGCATCGGCGTCGACGCCGAAGGACTGGTCGCGCTGAAGACCGGCGGTATCGTCCACGACATCGGCAAGATTGGCATCCCCGACCATATCCTCAATAAGCCTGGCAAGCTCACGGATGAGGAATTCGCCATCATGCGCCGGCATCCGGCGATCGGGCACGATATTCTCAAGCCCTTGCGCACCTTCCGCGACGTCCTGCCCATCGTCCGCTGGCACCATGAACGGCCCAACGGCACGGGCTATCCCGACGGCCTGCGTGGGGAACAGATACCCCTGCTGCCGCGCATCGCCGCCGTCGCCGACGTATTCGATGCACTTATTACCGATCGCCCCTACCGAAAGGCGTTCTCCGTCGATAAGTGCCGCCAGATACTCGTCGAGAGCGCTGACCGCGGCGAGCTTGATTCCGTACTCGTCGAAGTCCTGTCCGACATTATCGCCCGCGGCGCCTCGGGCGTCGTCCATGAGGCCGCCTGAGCCCCGGTGCATTCGTCCGGACCGCCGGAGGTCCCTTTCAGCGCATGAAAGCGGCGGAAGACGCTGTCCTCCGCCGCTCTTGTCCGGCGCCATGCGACTTATCGCTTCGCCTGGTCGTAATACCCAATCAGGTACAGGAACTGGTTCTGGTTCAGAATCGGCACCTGAAACTCCTGCGCCTTGGTCCGAACCGCATCGTATTTCTGCTTCGCCTCGACCGCCGTCTGCCACTTCAGTCGGCCGTACGGATCCTGCTCAAGCTCTTCCTTCGTGTACGTCGGGATTTCCGGTTCCTTGCCCAGAACCACGAAATCGGTGTTGATCCCGATGTCATCCGCGATACGCCCGCCCCACGCCGCAACCAGGCGTTTGACCACCTCGGTCTCGGGCTGTGTCGCAACGTTGTTCTGGTCCAGATCGAAATCCCCGAACACATGAAACGCGTAATGGATGTTCGGGTCGTACACCAGGTTCGCGACGATGTCCCCCTCGACGATCACATTCCCCGACTGCGTGCGAACCACGCGGCACTCGCTGGAATTCGCCCCGACCCGCACCACTTCCAGCGAACCCTTGCCCGTCGGAAGCTTGTCGTCCCCTTCCTGCATCGACGGAACGCCTTCGGCCTTGTCGTAAATCTCGAATGTCATTCCCGGCGTGATCTGGTTCCCCGTGCCCAGATTGATGTACACGATGCTGTTCTTGTCAAGCTGAATGATCTTGCCATCCGGCCGGCGCACGATCGCGTCCAGAATGTCCTTTGTCGGCTGGTACTTCTTCAGCTTGGCGACAGCTTTGTCGAGCTGCTCCTTCGTCGCCTGCGCCTGGCGCTGGCTCTCCTGAAGCTGCGTGCTCAGCTCTTCCTGGGCCTTCTGATGCTTCGCCGTCGCCTCCGCCACCCGATCCTCCGCCTCCTTCAGCCTCGCGGCAACCGACTCATGGTACTGCTGACTTTCGCTCTTGGCCTGTGTGCTGTCTCCCACGGCCTTCGCCAGGTCGGCGCCATACTCCTGACGCGCCGCCGCGTATGCCTCGTCCTTCGCCTTCAACGCCGCATCCCGCTGGCGAATCGCTTCATCCTGCTGCGCGAGCTGACTCTGCATGTTCCCGATCGCCAGCACGAAGCTGCGCACCACGCCAACCATACCCTCGTCCGCCGTCGGCCCGGGCAACTGCACGCCCGCAACTTTGCCGATCTGCTGGTTGGCCTCCGTGATCGCCTTCGACAACGTGTCCTGCGACAACTTGGCGTAATTGGTGTAGTTCCCCTGGCCGTCCTTTTCCGGCACGCCCTCGACCTGGCGCCCGGCCAACATCCGCGCCATCGCCTTCACCTGCTGCTCACGGATGTCGAAATAGCTCTGCCCTTCGTGCTGATCGCTCAGGCTCTGGATCAGGTTCGCGCTTCGCGAAAGACCGTCTTCGCTGATCACACGGGCATACTGGTCCGTGAGGATCTTGTTCTTCTGGACTTCCTTGCCCCAGTCGCTGTGTTTCTTCATCGCAAAAATACCCGCGGCGAAAAACAGGACGATGAAAATCACCAGCGTGGTGATGAGACCCGCTCTAGAGCCCGGCTGATTCACGACCATTGGGCAACCTCCATCAGGTGCGGCAACAAGGGTGGCAGTCAAACGGCAAAGCGACAATTTACCGGCCAGCGATACAGCCGGTCAAGGAAACCGCATATAATTACCGCCAGTTCGGGCTCTTCCGTATCATCACTTTGCCCTGGGCGACGTTCGGAATCTCTCCATGAGCAAGTCCTTCTTCATTATTGACGGCCATGCCCAGATTTATCGGGCTTATTTCGCCCCGTTCCGCGAGCTGACCAGTCCAGCCGGCGAGCCGACCAAGGCCACCTTTGTCTTCACGCAGATGCTGCTCAACCTCGTCACCCGCCGTAAGCCCGACCACCTGGCGATGGTGATCGATGCCGGCGAAGCGTTCCGTAAAGCCCTCTACCCCGCATACAAGGCCAACCGACAGAAGGCCCCCGATGACTTCCACCCGCAGGAGCAACGTATCCTCGGCCTTGTTCGAGATGCCGGCGTTCCCGTGTTCGCCGTCCCCGGGTACGAAGCCGACGATGTCATCGCCACGCTTGCCCGCCGCCTGTGCGACGGCGGCTATGACATCGTCCTGGTGTCCAAGGACAAGGACCTGCGGCAACTGCTCAACCACTGCACCCGCATGTACGACCCTCAGGCCGACGTTTTCACGGACCCGGCCGCCATGCTCCGCGACTGCGGCTACGCCCCCCACCAGGCCATCGACATCCAGACCCTCACCGGCGACGCCATCGACAACGTCCCTGGCATCCCTGGCGTCGGAGAAAAAACCGCGGCCAAACTCATTGCCAAGTACGGTTCCGTAGATCAGGTCCTCCAGCACATCGACGAGCTGACCCCCAAGCTCCGCGAGAATTTTCTCGCCCATCGTGGGCAACTCCCCCTGACACGGCAGCTTGTCACGCTCAAGAACGACGTGCCTCTCGATTTCGACCCCCAAGCCTGCGCCTTCGCCGGACTGAACCCCGACGGCATTCGCCGCCACCTGACGGAACTGGGTTTCACCAAACTTCTCGAACGATATGGCCTCGATGGAGAGCGCAAAGCTGAACAGCCGCCCGCGGCAGCGTCTCCGCTACGATTCTATGAAGGCCTTTTCGGCGCTGAACAGGATCAAGCCGCCACTGAACAGCCCGCGGCCGGCCCCGCCACCTCCGACCAATGCGACTACACGCTCGTCAACACACCGGCGAGTTTCGACTCCTTCCTCCGCGAGTTGAAGAAGCAAACTCGCTTCGCTTTCGACACCGAGACCAATGCTCTGGGGGCCATGAAATCGGACCTCATCGGTATGAGTTTCTCGTGGGA
>CAZMXI010000118.1:0-15913 GCA_964570205.1 uncultured Tepidisphaeraceae bacterium | reverse complement strand
GGGTAGGGTTCGTGGCTGAATGCCCGGAGATAGTGATGGCCGTGGGGATGGATGACGCCAGGATACTCGTTGGATGCCAGATCCCAAGCCTGGCCGTCCAGAAGCACCGTCTCCTCCATGCGCGACAGCAGCACCATGCGGCGCACGGGAGGAGCCATGGCCGCGACCAGCAGGCCATGATACTTGCGCGTGTTCAGGCCGCAGAGGGTCGAACTGGCATAGCCGCCGTTGCCGTTGCTGGCCAGCCATTCCCGTGCGATCATCGCGTCGAACCGCAGCAGACTGAGATCCGGGCTTCCCATCTTCATCCTCCGTGATGAGCCGCACCCCATTATACACCGGGGCACACCGTATTACAGGAAGCCGCGGCCGCCGCGCCAAGTACAAAAAACACAAAAAGTTGGAAGGTCAGTCGCGCTGGACCAGAACAATCGTTTGATCATCCACCGGCTCATCGCCCCCCTGCCAGCCCCGGATGAAGTGTCGCAGTGTCTCCAGAAGCCGATGCGGAGAAGATTCGGCATGGGCGTTCATCAGGTCAACGACGCGCTGCGTTTCCATGAGCCGACCGGCGGGGTCGCGGGCTTCATAGATGCCATCGCTGATGACGGCAAGAACTCCCCCCGGCTCCAGGTGAATCGCCTGCGGTGGATCGCAACGAAGGTCGGCGACAACGCCGATCGGCGGGCCCAGTGGCTCCAGCAGGTCAAAGGGCCTTCCCGCCGCCCGCTT
Organism: uncultured Tepidisphaeraceae bacterium; assembly: GCA_964570205.1. Taxonomy (GTDB): domain Bacteria; phylum Planctomycetota; class Phycisphaerae; order Tepidisphaerales; family Tepidisphaeraceae; genus CAZMXI01. The sequence goes on along the minus strand of CAZMXI010000118.1, from coordinate 15,181 downwards.
CACCAGGATGGGACCGTGCCCGGCGCTGCACCATAAGACTTCGCCATCCGGCCCTATGTTGCCGGCAAAAACCGTGGCGAACATCCCTGGCTCCAAGTCCTGAATGAGCCTGCCGTTGACGCTGGAGAGCAGCCAGTGTGGATCGGGGTTGATGTCGCACAGGGCGCGGAGCAGCGTGCGAGCCTGCGAAATCACGATCGCCGGTGCAATGCCGTGGCCGGAAGCATCACCCACAAACACACCCAGGCGGCCATTCCGAATCGGCCACAGATCATAGCTGTCGCCTCCCGTGACCGAGGCGGGACGAGTCCAACCGACGGCCGATAAACCGGGAATCTGTGGCGGCGATGCCGGAATCATGGCGGCCTGCACGCGCTGGGCAAGCTGCATTTCATGCCGCAATCCCGCCGACTTGATGACTTCCTGTTGGAGGTAATGCCGCTGGATGGCAACTCCGGCTTCATCGGCCAGCATCTCGACCATCAACGAGTCGTTCTCGGTGAAGTCGCCCCCAATGCGGTTGACAACCTGAAGGACGCCGATCGGACGGCGCGTCATGTCGCGCGCCGGGGCGGTCAGCAGATTGCGCGTGACAAAACCGCTGAGACGGTCTGGCTCAGGGTTGAATCGCGGGTCGTCATAGGGCCTCGCCACGTACAGTTGCTCATTGGACTGGAACACATGGCCGACGATGCCCGCAGTATCGGGAACGCGAATCTCCTTGGCACCCAGCGCAACCCGAGTCCACAGTTCGTTACGGCCGGGATCATGAAGGAAGATGCTCGCGCGTTCGGCATTCAGAAGGGAAGTGGCCGACTTGGCAATGCGCAGCAGAAGCGTATCCAGGTCGGCCGTGACAGCCAGAAGGCGCGCCACATCCAGGACCATTCTCATCTGGTCCGCCGAAATCGAACTGGTTTCGGTCAGTTCCATGCGCAGCCCCAAAGGTGCTGTGCTATCGACCCATGCCGCCGGCTCTCGACTGCAAACCCACTTGGCGGCTGAGGTTGGACGATTGTACGGGGAAGGCCATTCCGCGGCAATCGACTCCCTGAATATCGACTCTTTTCCGGCCGGGCCTAACTCAATCGGGCAAGGACAGCCGCAACGAGGACACAAACCGTAGGCTCGATTCCAACTCCAATTGCCGCACCAATTTCCATCGCATTACCCGGGTTGCCGGTTGAATCGGTTGTGGGGCGCGGTTGATTACTCGATTCGGCAGCCGGCCACCCAGCGGGATGCACTGCTCGCCCGTAGGCCGGATATCTCATCCGACCGTTGACGCCCATGCGCTACCTCAGCGCGTACGCCTCAGCAGCGGCACGGCCCATGATCCAATCTTGCTCGGCGGGTGCAAGCGCTGCGACGTAGTCCTGAACCGTGGCCACCCACCGCGCATAATCGCACGCAACCAGACACACGGGCCAATCGGATCCAAGCATCAGCCTGCGGGGCCCGAATGCCTCCAGGGCAACATCCACGTACGGCCGCAGTTGATCCGCCGTCCAGGTCCTCCAGTCAGCCTCGGTCACCATGCCCGACAGCTTGCAGTAGACATGGGGCCGGCGCGCCAGTTCTCGCAGGTTGCTGGCCCAGGGCTCGATCCGGCCGGCCTTGATCTGCGGCTTGGCCACGTGGTCGAGGATGAACACCTGCCCCGGGTGGCGATCGACGAATCGGATCGTCTGCGGCAGTTGCCGCTCGAAAACGAGAATGTCGTATCGCAGGCCAAATCCGCCCAGCAGATCAATGCCTCGATTAAAATCGGCGCGAAGCACATAGCCATCGTCAGGCTCATCCTGGAGCACATGACGGACGGCCCTTAACTTGGGATTGACCGCAAATCGCTCCAGTTCCGCCTTCACGTTCGGCGATGCCAGCGGCACCCATCCTACCACGCCACGGATGAAGTCGTTGGCATCGGCAAGGCCCAGCAGCCACCGCGTCTCCTCGATCGTCTGCCTCGCCTGGACGGAGATCACCTGCTCGATGCCCGCGGCACCCATCTGCCGCATCAGATCCTCCGGCAGGAAATCGCGACGGATAGCGGCCATCTCGTCGCCCATCCAGCCGTATTCCTCCCTGGTGTACCGCCAGAAGTGATGGTGTGCGTCGATTCTCATGGCGTTAGCTTCGCGTGCGATGGTTGGGACTTCAAGTGTCGGCTTGTTACACTGGGGATGGGACATGAGGAGGCCCATCATGATCAACCGCCACATCGCGAACGTTGGGTTGTCTCTGATCGTCGCAGGCATCGCCTCGGCCGCACAGGCACCCATCGCGCAGCCCGGACCGAAGCCGGAGGCCCAGTGGGTGAAGAGGCTCTTCGAGCCGGACCAGCGCCGGGTCTACCGGGGCAACGCGCTGGAGACCATCGGGATGCCGTGCGGCGGGATCGCGGCCGGCCAGCTCTATGTCCGCGGCGATGGCACCTTGGCGCAATGGTGGATATTCAACAACGCCCCCAACACCGGCTATGGCGACAAGTGCTACCTGACCTATAGGCCCGCCAGCCCGGTGGACCAGGGCTTCGCCATCAGGGTGAAACCAGACAATGGCGATCCTATCGTCCGAAAGCTCAACCGGGATGATTTTGATGCGATCGAGTTCATCGGCGAATATCCCATCGCCGAGGTTCGGTATCGGGCCGCCGCCAAAGCCGCACTGCCGGTTGAAGTCAACGCCACCATCTACTCGCCGTTCATCCCGCTCAACGCGCGCGATTCGGCCATTCCGGCCACCATCCTCCAGTACGCGGTGAGGAATACCTCGCAGCAGGCCGTGGATGTGTCGATTGCCGGGTGGCTTCAGAATGGCGTGTGCCTTGACTACGCCGGCACGGCCGAATGGAAAAGCAGGAACCGCCCGGTGCGTCAGCAGAGTTTGGCGGCCGTGCACATGGATCTGGTCAAGGAGCTTCCGCCCGCGGCACAGGAACCGCGACGCGTGATCGTCTTCGAGGATTTCGAGAACGGCACATATGAGGGGTGGACGAAGACTGGGGATGCCTTCGCCGACGCCCCCGCCACCGGCAAGAGCCCCACGCAGCAGCCCGTGGGCGGGTGGCGGGGCAAGTTCTTCATCAACACCTACCGCCCGGACGATCGCCCGCAGGGCACGCTCACCAGCCAGACGTTCACGATCCGGGAGAAGTTCATCGGTTTCCTGGTTGGCGGCGGCAGCCACGCAGGCAAGACCTGCATGCACCTGCTGGTGGATGGCAAGCCTGTCCGCACCGCCACCGGCCGCGATGAAGAGCTTCTTCGTTCGGCTTTCTGGGATGTGTCCGACCTGGTCGGCAAGGATGCCGCTTTCCAGATCGTCGATGCCGATTCGGGGCCCTGGGGCCACATCAACATCGACCAAATCTACTTCACGAACCTCAAGCCCGATACGCTCCGTGTCCCGCCCGAGCGCAGCCCCGGATTCGGCGACATGTCGCTCGTGGCGCTCGATGCCAACGCCACGCTCACGCCCGCATGGCAGAGCTTCGACCAATTCACCAAAGATCTGGTCGATGACGGCCGACTCTCAAATCCACAGGAAGTCAGCCACGCGATCGGCGCCAAGCGGTGCAGCGCTGTCGCATCGAGCATCCGGCTGGCGGCCGGCGAAACACGGAACCTGACGTTCCTGGTCACCTGGTATTTCCCAAACCGCGTCAACGTCGGGAACATGTACGGCAACTGGTTCCAGAGCTCGATCGAAGTGGCCGACTACGTCATGCGCCATCAGGACCGCCTTGCTCGCGACACCAAGCTGTTCCGGGAGGTCTACTATGACACCACCCTCCCGCACTGGCTCAATACCCGCCTGCTGATGCCTGTCTCGATCCTGGCGACCGAGACCGTTCAATGGTGGAAGAACGGCCGGTTCTACGCCTGGGAGGGCGTCGGCTGCTGCGAAGGCACCTGCACGCACGTCTGGAACTACGAGCACGCCTGCGCCCGGCTCTTTCCCGAGCTTTCCCGCTCAACGCGGCTGATGCAGGACCTGGATGTGGCGCTCGACCCCAACACGGGCCTCGTGGGGTTTCGCGGCAACCGCGCCTACGCCGCCGACGGCCAGGGCGGCACCGTGCTGAAGGTCTATCGCGAGCATCTGATGTCGCCGGATGGCAGGTTCCTCGATGCCGCCTGGTTCAACACACGCCTGGCGCTGGGCTTCCTGATGGCGCACGACGGCAACGCCGACGGGATCATCGAAGACACCCAACACAACACGTTCGACATCAACTTTGAAGGCCCAAACACGTTCGTCGGCTCGCTCTACCTGGCCGCCCTGCGCGCTGGCGAGGAAATGGCGAAGCTCAAGGGCGAGGCCGACCTTGCCCGAAAGTACCACGAGATTTTTGAGAAGGGCCGGGCGTTCACAGACCAGAAACTCTTCAACGGCGAGTACTACATCCAGATCATCCCTCCGGGCAAGCCCGACCGGCACCAGTACGGCAACGGCGTGCTGTCGGATCAGGTATTCGGGCAGGGCTGGGCGCATCAGCTCGGCTTGGGATACATCTACTCTCCCGCAAACGTTCGCAGCGCCCTGGCGGCGGTGTATAAGCATAACTGGACTAGCGATGTGGGACCCTACAACAGCGTCTTCCCGCCGCAGCGATGGTTTGCCCGCCCCGGCGATGCCGGGCTGTTTACCTGTACATGGCCGGGCGGCGGCCGGCCAGGCGAGCCGGTTCTCTACCGCGACGAGGTCTGGACGGGCATCGAGTACCAAGTCGCCGGCCACATGCTCTACGAGGGCATGGTGCCCGAGGCCCTGGCCATCATCCGCGGGATTGACGACCGTTACGACGGCGCCAGGCACAATCCATGGAACGAGGTTGAATGCGGCGATCACTACGCCAGGGCGATGGCCTCCTGGGGCTGCCTCACCGGGATCGAGGGCTTTGTCTACGATGGTCCGGCCGGCAGAATCGGTTTCGCTCCCCGGCTGACGCCCGAGAAGTTCAAGGCGTTCTTTACCTCCGCCGAAGGCTGGGGCCACCTGGTTCAGGAGCGGCAGGCGAAGAAACAGACGAACCGGTTCGACGTGAAGTGGGGCAAGCTGCAAGCGCGGACGCTGATCTTCGAGGCCCCGGAGGGCGCGACGAAGATCAGTGCGCGGGTTGCCGTTGCCGGCGCGCCGGCCGAGGTACAGGTCAAGCAGGAAGGCCGAAGCATCACCCTGACAGCCGCGCGGCCGATGGCCGTCCAGGGCGGCCAGTCGATCGAGGCGGTCTTGAGCTGGGAATGAACGCCCAGGACCTTGTCTGAGCCTGGATATCGAGAAACCCGCGGCTTCCCGCGTTCCATCCGCTACAGCCGGACGGCAATGCCGCGGTTGCGCAGATGCTCCTTCATCTGACGGATAGTGAACGTGCCGAAGTGTGCGATGGAGGCAACCAGCACCGCGTCGGCATGAGCCAGCGCAATGGCATCGTACAGGTGTTCAAGCTTGCCCGCGCCGCCGGATGCGATGACGGGGATCTTCACCGCCTTCGCGATGGCACCCGTCATGGGGATGTCATAGCCGGTCTGCATGCCGTCGGCATCCATGCTGGTGGGCAGAATGGCGCCGGCACCACGCAATTCGGCGTCCACCGCCCATCTCACGGCGTCAATGCCGGTGCCTTCCCGGCCGCCGCGCACCACCACTTCGAATCCGGATGGACATGCGGCGGACTTTCGGGTGTCGATGGCGACCGTGACGCGATCCGAGCCGAACTTCTCGGCGGCGTCGCTGATCAACTGCGGCCGGCGCACGGCGGCCGTGTTGACAGAAACCTTGGCGACGCCGGCGTCAAATAGCGATTGCATGTCGTCAAGACTGCGAATGCCGCCGCCCACGGTGAGCGGCACCGATATGCGCTTCACCGTGCGGGTCGCGGCGTCAAGCAGCGTCTTCCGGGCTTCGACGGTGGCTGTAATGTCGAGGAACACCAGCTCATCAGCACCGGCTTCGCTATAGGCGGCCCCGGCCTCGGCCGGATCGCCCAGTTCGCGGAGATTCACAAAATTGACGCCCTTGACGAGCCGGCCATCTCGGGTGTCCAAGCACGGGATGATTCTGCGATAGTCCATGTTCTGCTCCTGTTGGTCAAATGTACTCCACGGTCGCCGGCGGCTTGGGGGTCAGATCGTACAGGCAGCGGTTGACGTTGGGGATTCGAGTAATGCGCCGCGTGATGCGGTGGAGCTTGTTCCACGGAATCTCGCGGGCGGTCGCCTTCCGCGCGTCAACGCTGTCGATGCAGCGAACGACGATGATCTGGCCGAATTCGCGGCGGCCGTCGCGAATGCCCGTGGCCCGGTCATTGAGCAGGACGGCCAAGTACTGAAACGCGCCGGTGTCGGCCAGTTCCTCCTCCACGATGGCGGTCGCAGCGCGTACGGTGGCGAGGCGCTTCTCGTTCACCTCCCCGACGATCCGCGTGGCCAGGGCCGGTCCCGGATAGGGCATGCGGTGTGCGATGCTGTCGGGCAAACCAAGCAGCTTGGCAACCTTGCGCACGCCGTCCTTGCGCAGCGTCTGCAGAGGCTCGATGACCTTGTAGCCATACGCCTTCTGGGGATCGATGCCGATCTGGGCGAGGATGTTGTGCTGGCGTTTGATCCCCGCGACGGTCTCTTCGATGTCGGTGAGAATCGTTCCGTGGAGCAGGCTCGTCGCGCGGTGCCGGCGGACCGCCTTGCCGAAAACGTCCTTGTAGAAAGTGCTGGTGACGGCGTTTCGCTTGTCTTCGGGGTCGGTCAGGCCCTTCAGGGCCTTGAGGAACTGCTTTCGAGCGTCTATCAGCTCGACCGGGATGCCCATCTGCCGGAAAACCTTCACCACGTACTGCGGTTCGCCATCCCGCATGAGCGCATTGTCAACGAAGATGGTCTTGAGCTGCTCGCCAAGCGCGCGATGCGCGAGCACGGTGACCACGGAACTGTCCACGCCGCCCGACAGCGCGTTGATGGCGATCCCGTCGCCAACCTGTCGCCTGAGATCCGCGATCTGTTCCTCGACGAACTTCTTGAAATTCATGAACCATCTCCTCTGGTTAAACGGAGACGCATTGTAGCGAAATGAACACGAAGCACGAACCGCAGCCATCACAATGATCGACGCGACGGGCACCGCCCGCGCAGGCAGCAATGGGCGCAGGCGGGATCGCGGGCGCGGCAGGTCTTGCGGCCGTGCGCGATCAGCAGCACGTGCATTTCGTACCGATCCTCCGGCCGGATCATCGGCTTGAGCAGGTCATGCGCCTGATCGGCCGATGCTTCAGGGGAGATCAGCCCAAGCCGCTGTGCGATGCGGTGGATGTGGGTATCGACCGGGAAGAGGGGCATGCCGAAGGCGAACAGCAGCACGCAGTTGGCCGTTTTCGGGCCGACGCCATCGAACCGCATGAGATAGTCGAATGCCTTGTCGGGGGGCCAGTCCTTCAGGAACTCCAGGTCGATCTTTCCTTGCCCCGTCTTGATCTGTCGGAGGATCGCCCGGATGCGCGGGGCCTTGATGTTGCTGAGCCCCGAGATGCGGATGCAGCGTTCCACTTCTTCGGTCGGGGCGTTCATGACCTGGTTCCAGGTTCGGAATCGGCGTCGGAGCTTGCGGTAACCCGCGATGCTGTTGGCGGCGCTGGTGTTCTGCGAGAGGATGGTCTCCACCAGGACATCGACGCCCCTGCCCCATCGCCGCCACGGCTGTCGGCCGTGGGCCTGCTGGAGGAGGGGAAGGATCGTTTCCACGGCGCTTGGCATGAGCGACAATCCATGGTTGCACGCCCGATGCGTATTGGCAAGCGCAGCGCGATCGCGGTAATCTTCGTTGCATACAACCCTTGGAGAGACCATGACCGACCCACGGATGAACGAACTGGCCGATGTGCTGATCAATTACTCGTGCGGGCTGACGAAGGGGGAAAAGGTGCTGATCGAGGCGGTGGATGTTCCGCACGCCTTCACGCGGGCGCTGGTGCGCACGGCGGCGAAGGCCGGCGGGCATGCGCTGGTGATGCTCAAGAGCGTGGAGGTCAACCGCGCCCTGATGCTGGACGGCGCGATGGAGCAGTGGAGCACTATCGCGGATGTCGAGCGGCTGCAGATGAAGAGCGTGCAGTGCTACATTGGCGTGCGCGGCAATCCGAACGTGTCGGAATTGTCGGATGTGCCCAAGGCCAGGCAGGAGATCTACGAGAAGACGGTGTGGAACCGCGTGCACCGGGATGTGCGGATCAAGAGCACGCGCTGGGTGGTGCTGCGCTGGCCGAGCCCGAGCATGGCGCAGATGGCCGAGATGAGCACCGAGGCGTTCGAGGATTTCTTCTTCGACGTCTGCACGCTGGACTACCGGAAGATGGGCCGGGCGATGCAGCCGCTGATCAAGCTGATGAACAAGACCGACAAGGTCCGGCTCAAGGAGCCGAGCGACACCGACCTGACGTTCAGCATCAAAGGCATTCCCGCCATCGGGTGCGATGGGAAGCTCAACATCCCCGATGGCGAGGTCTTCACCGCGCCGGTGCGCCAGAGCGTCAACGGCGTGATCCATTTCAACGCCCCGACGATCTACCGTGGGACGACGCACAACGACATCCGCCTGGTGTTCAAGGATGGCAAGGTGGTCGAGGCGACCAGCAGCGCCACGGCGAAGCTGAACGAGGTGCTCGACACCGACAAGGGGTCGCGATACGTCGGCGAGTTCGCCATCGGTTTCAATCCCTATTGCACGAAGCCCATGAAGGACATTCTGTTCGATGAGAAGATCGCCGGCAGCATCCACTTCACGCCGGGCAACTGCTACGACGAGGCCTCCAACGGCAACAAGAGCGCCATCCACTGGGACATGGTGATGATCCAGACGCCCGAGTACGGCGGCGGCGAGATGTACTTCGACGGCCGACTGGTACGGAAGAACGGGCGGTTCGTGGCGAAGGAACTGGTTGGGCTGAATCCCGAGAAGCTCAAGTAAGCCGCGAGGCTACAGGTCGCCCCGTTTGTGGTGCGGGCTTTCAGCCCGTATCGGACCGTTCCATGCGGCCTGAAGGCCCCACCGTAAACCACGGCAACGCTTCACCACGTTACATCACCTTGCCCCGAAGGGCCGTTGTGCTACAACAGGCTCTCATGAACAACCTCACCGGTCGCGAGCGCATCCTGCGCATGCTCAAGGGGCAGGCGGTCGATCGAACGCCGCTCATGCCGATCACCATGATGTTCGCGGCCGACCGCATCGGGGCCAAGTATGGCCAATACGCCGCCGATTATCGCGTGCTCGTCGAGGCGCAACTGCGCACCGCCGAGGAGTTCGACTTCGACTACGTCTCGTGCATCTCCGACCCCGCCCGCGAAGTGGCCGACTGCGGCGGCACCGTGCGGTTTTTCGACGACCAGCCCCCGGCCATGGATGAGATGAATGCCCGCCTGGCCGACAAGGCCGATCTGGCGAAGCTTAGGGTGCCCGATCCGCTCGGCGGCGGGCGCATGCACGATCGCGTCAAGGCGGCGGCGCTGTTCAAGGAGAAGGTTGCCGGCCAGCGCCTGATCGAGGGGTGGATCGAGGGCCCCTGCGCCGAGGCGGCCGACCTTCGCGGCATCAACTCGCTCATGATGGATTTCTTCGATGATCCCGCCTTCGTGCGCGACCTGATGGAGTTCGTGCTGGAACTGGAACTGCGCTTCGCCAAGGCGCAGATCGAGGCGGGGGCGGAGATCATGGGGATTGGCGATGCGGCGGCCTCGCTGGTCGGCCCCGAGATCTACAATGAGTGTGTCGCCCCCTTTGAAAAGCGCATGATCGACGGTGTGCACGCCATGGGATGCCCGGTGCGCCTGCATATCTGCGGCAATATGCGGCCGAACCTGGCGGCGATGGGCAGGCTCGGGGCGGACATGATTGACCTGGATTATCCCTCGCCCGTGGATGAAGCGCGCAAGGCCATGGGTGCAAAGCAGGTGCTGCTGGGCAACATCCATCCGGTGGAGGTGCTGCGAAAAGGGCCTCCCGAGGCGGTTCGGGCAGCGCTCGAGGTCTGCCATCAACAGGCGGGCGACAACTATATCCTGGGCGCGGGGTGCGAGATTCCTCGCGACACGCCGGCCTCCCACGTGAACATCTTCAGACAGGTTTCAGAAGCTCATCGGCGGGCATGACCGGTGAATAAGGAGCAGGCGATGACCAGCACAATGAATCGGCGAACGTTTCTCCAGGTGGCCGGCACTGGCATGGCGGCGGCGATTGCCGGCTGTGCCTCCAAAGAGGGCATGGCGAGCGCACCCACCGACGTTGCCCGACGGCCGAACATCCTGTTCTGTATCTCCGATGACCAGTCCTTTGCCCATACCGGCGCGATGGGCGACACGGTCGTCAAGACGCCGGTCTTCGACCGCGTGGCACGCGAGGGCGTGCTGTTCACCAACGCCTTCACGGTTTCGCCTTCGTGCTCGCCATCTCGCGCGTGCATCCTGACCGGCCAGCATATCTGGCGGCTGAAGGAAGCCGGAAACCTCTGGAGCACCGTGCCGGCGGAGTTCGATGTCTACACCGACATGCTGGCGGCGGCCGGGTATCACGTCGGCTGCCAGGGCAAGGGCTGGGGGCCGGGCAACGTGCAGGCCGGCGGCCGGACGGTCAATGCCGCGGGCAAGGGTTACAAGAGCTTCGACCAATTTCTGGCGGAGCGCAAGGAAGGCCAGCCGTTCTGTTTCTGGTTCGGCAGCCAAGACCCGCATCGGCCCTACGAAGCCGGCTCGGGCATCAAATCGGGCAAGAGAACCCAGGACGTGAAGGTTCCGCCATTCCTGGCCGACAGCGAGGAGGTCCGCAGCGACATCCTCGACTACTACTTCGAGATCGAGCGGTATGACCAGCAGGTGGGACAACTGATCCAGATCCTGGAAGATCGCGGCGAGTTGGACAACACCATTGTGATCATCACCAGTGACAACGGCATGCCCTTCCCGCGAGCCAAGACCAACCTGTATGACTACGGCGCCCATCTTCCGCTGGCCATCCGATACCCCAAGACGATCAAGGGCGGGCGAAAGATCGATGACTTTGTCAGCTTCACCGACTATGCGCCGACGTTGCTGGAGGCATGCGGATTGAGGCCAGCGAAGAAGATGAGCGGCAAGAGCTTCTGGGGGGTGCTGACGAGCGGCAAGTCAGGCCGGGTGGATCGGTCAAGGGACCATGTGCTGCTCGGCCGGGAACGCCACGCCAATGCCCGGCCAGACAACGTCGGCTACCCGTGCCGGGCAATCCGCACCGATGAGTTCCTGTATGTCCGCAATATCGACCCGCAGCGCTGGCCGGCCGGCGACCCCTCCGGGCCATATGCGTACGGCGGTTATGGCGACATTGATGCTGGCCCCACAAAGAAGTTCATGCAGGACCATGCCGACGACCCGAAGGTCAAACCCCTGTTCGATCGCGCCTTCGGCATGCGGCCCGCGGAAGAACTTTATGATCTGGAAAATGACCCCGGCCAGTTGAATAACGTCGCCAATGCGCCCGCCTACGCCGCGAAGAAGCGGCAGATGGCATCGCTCCTGGAAAGACGCCTGAAAGACACCGGCGACCCCCGCTTTACCGGCGGCGAGGCGCTTTGGGATAACTACCTCTACTACGGTGGCGGCAGCACGCCAAAGCCGCAAACCCGCCCTGCACGCGCTCGTGGCAGATGACTGCCGAAATGGCAGCCGCCAGAGAAATCGGTCCGCCTCCAAGCTATTATCTAACATAGACTTACCGCCGTGCCCATGTGGCACGGCGTTTGTTCTAACGGCCATGCAATTGAGTTGTGCACGAAAGGGTATTGGGTATGACCACGACCGACAGCGTCCACCGAATGGAATTCCGCACCGAACTGAAGCAGCTTCTGGATCTGATCATCCATTCGCTCTACACGCGGAAAGAGATCTTTCTGCGCGAACTGATCAGCAACGCCGCCGACGCAATCGACCGCGTGCGATTTGAGGGGCTGACCAGGGCGGAGGTGCTCGAGGGCAACACCGACTGGAAGATCCGGATCGAGCCGGATGAGAAGACGGGCACATTGACGATCCGCGACAACGGCGTGGGCATGTCTCGCGAGAGCATCGTGGAGAACCTCGGTACGATTGCTCGCTCCGGAACGAAACAGTTCATTGAAAGCCTGAAGCAGGCGGATGTGAGCAACCGACCGGAACTGATCGGGCAGTTCGGCGTTGGGTTCTACTCTGCCTTCATGGTGGCGGACCGCGTCACGGTCCTTTCACGCATGGCCGGTCCGAAATCCGACGGCGTGAAGTGGGAATCCGACGGCCAGGGCCAGTTCACCGTCGAGCCATACGACAAGGAGAACCGCGGGACCGATGTCATCCTGCACCTTCGTGATGATGCGAAGGATTTCCTGAAAGAATGGCGCATCCGCGAGACAATCAAGCAATACTCCGACTTCATCGAGCACCCGATCGTGATGGAGGTCGAGCGGGATAAGGATGGCAAGAAGACTCGCGAGGACGAAACGCTCAATTCGCGCCAGGCGATCTGGCTTCGGCCGAAGAACCAGATCAAGGATGAGGAGTACAAACAGTTCTACCAGCAGGTTTCGCGCGACTTCGAGGAGCCGCTGAAGTGGGTGCACATCGCGGCCGAGGGGACGACTGAATTCCGGTCGATCCTCTTCCTGCCGAAGCACAAGCCGATTGACTTCCTCTGGCGCGAGCCCAAGGCCGGGCTGCAACTGTACGTCCGGCGCGTGCTGATCATGCACGAATGCGAGGAACTTCTGCCGCTGTACCTGCGCTTCGTGAAGGGCGTGGTGGATTCGACCGACCTGCCGCTGAATGTGTCGCGCGAGATGCTCCAGCACAACGCGATCCTGGCGAAGATCAGGACGAACCTGGTCAACCGCATCCTCAAGACGCTGGAGGACATGCGCGACGGCGACTACGAGAATTACGTGTCTTTCTATCGCGAGTTCGGCGGCATCCTGAAGGAAGGCATTACCCAGGACTGGTCGAATCGCGAGCGCATCGCCGACCTGCTGCTGGTGGAATCGACGAAGACGGAAGCGGGGAAGTACACGACGCTGGCCAAGTATGTCCAGGCGATGCCGTCTGATCAGAGGGAGATCTACTACATCGTCGGCGAGAGCCGGTCGATGCTGGAGGGATCGCCCTACCTGGAGGGCTTTGCCGCCAGCGGACAGGAAGTGCTGCTGCTGACCGATCCGATCGACGAGTTCGTGATGGATTCGCTGCGCGAGTACAAGGGAAAGCACCTTAAGGCGGTGGATCGCGCCAGTGCCCAGCCGGAGGATGCCGAGAAGCTGAAAGAGGCGATGCGGCAGTACAAGCCCGTGCTGGAGGCGATCAAGTCGAAGGTGCCCGAGGTGAAGGATGTGCGGCTGACGGCGCGGCTGAAGGACAGCGCTGCGTGCCTCGTCGCTGATGAACATGGGCCCAGCGCCCACATGGAGCGCCTGATGGAGCGCATGGGTCGAAAGGACGAAATGGCGGCCGCCAAGCGCATCCTGGAACTGAACCCGGAGCACCCGGCCGTGCAGGCGATTCGGAAGATGCAGGAGGGCAAAGGCGACGACCCGCGGATCGAGAGCTACGCCCGGCTGCTGTACGACCAGGCGGTGATCGCCGAGGGGTCGAAAGTGGCGGATCCGGCGGCATTTGCGCGGCGGATTAACGAACTGCTGGTGCGGGCGGCGGAGTAGCGAATCAACCGGGGCCTTTTCGGCCGGTAGTAATCAGCGGATCACCAGCAGAAAGGGCCTCGACATGACAAGGCACGCACGCATCAGCCGCCGCCGTTTCCTGAAGGGCATGGGCGTCACCGCGGCCACGCCCATGATCATCCCGTCCAGCGTGATCGGCGCGGGCCAGGCGTCACCCAGCGAACGCATCACCATCGCCTTCATCGGCTGCGGCAAGATGGCCAACGATTACCACCTGAGCACGCTGCTGAAGTTCGCGGATGTGCAGGCGCTGGCGGTGTGCGAGGTGGACAGGACCCGTCGCGAGCACGCGAAGAACCGCGTTGAGCAGGCTTACACACAGAACACCGCGTACAAAGGGTGCGCTGCCTATGCGGATTTCCGGGAGGTGATCGGCCGCCAGGACATCGACGCCGTTTGCATCGCCACGCCGGAGCATTGGCACGCGATCCCGATCATCGAAGCCTGCAAGGCGAGCAAGGATGTCTACTGCGAGAAACCGCTGACGCTGACGCTGGCCGAGGGCAAGCGGTGCATTGACGCAGTGCGCAAGCACAACCGGGTTTTCCAGACCGGCAGCCAGCAGCGGTCAAGCGTCTTCGGACCCTTCCGCAAAGCGGCGGAGATCGTCCGCAGCGGGCGACTGGGCAAGATTCAGACTGTGACGGTGGGAGTGGGCGGGCCGAGCAAGTGGTGCGACCTGCCGGAGGAGGCCATGGAGCCGGGATTGGATTGGAATCTCTGGCTCGGGCCCGCGCCGATGCGCCCGTATCATTCGGCCTTGAGCCCTCGCGGCGTTCACAACCATTTCCCGGCCTGGCGCAATTATCGCGAGTATGCCGGGGGCGGACACGCCGATATGGGAGCTCACCACTACGATATCGCCCAGTGGTGCCTCGGCATGGATGAGAGCGGACCGGTGCAGATCGGATGATTCGAAAGCAACCACCGGCGTGAGATACATTTATGGCAATGGCATCGTGATGACCCATGGTGGCCCGGGTGGTTGCGTATTCACCGGCACGAATGGGACCCTTCGCATCGACCGCGGCCATCTCAGCAGCAACCCCGAGAGTATCGTCAAGGAACCTCTGGGGGAAAAGGATGTGCATCTGTACGAGTCGCCCGGCCATCACCGCGACTGGATTAACTGCATCAGGTCGCGCAAGCGACCCGTGGCCGATGTCGAGATCGGCGCCCGTTCGGTGGCGATCACAATCCTGGGGAACCTGGCCTACTGGAACCGCCGTAAGCTCCAGTGGGATCCGCAGAAATGGCAATTCATAGGAGATGAGCAGGCCAATGGGTGGATGGACCGCGAACGCCGCGATCCGTGGAAACTGCCCCAGGTTTGATCCGCTTCTGCGGCGATTGTATTTCCTTTTTTTCGCGGCACTTCCGGCCGGCGGGCCGTGGGGCCTGACCTATCCCCATCCCCTTGTGGTATCGTGGGCGCCTTATGAGCAATGAACCCAACAAGAT
>CAZMXI010000117.1:0-15979 GCA_964570205.1 uncultured Tepidisphaeraceae bacterium | reverse complement strand
CCTCCAGCCGCAACACCCGCCCGGCCCCGGCGGGCAGATTGCCCCGCACAAGGCCCAAGCCGCGCACCGCCAGCGCCTCCGCCCAGCCGATGCCCGTCGCCCCGGACCCGAAGTCCACGCTGTCGCCCGAGAAAACCGCCTCCTGCCCGGCCGGCAGGTTGATCAACTCCAGGCTGTCGTTGCCCCCGCCAACAAAGTTCAGGCCGGCCTGCGGCAGAGGATTGCCCGCCGACAGGTCCAGCACCAACCGATCATCGCCTTCTCCCCCGAACGTGAACGATTCCAGCAGCCCCCGCGGGATCACAAACGATGCCTCCGCCGAGCCATCCTCGTGGAACTGCACCTGATTGCCCGCCTCATCCAGCTTCAGCAGCCACTGGCCCGACAGGCTTGACGGCAACACCGTCACATCCATGCTGTCCGAGCCCTGCCCGCCGCCGCTGTCCACGACCGTCACCCGCACTCGGTAAACGCCGGGCTTGCCAAAGCTGTGGACCAGGTCGAAACTCTGGTCGGCGTTGGGGCTCAGCGGCTCGACCACCCCGTCGCCCCAGTCCACCGTCACCAGCCACGTCTGGCCCAGGTTCCAGTCCTTGAAACTGCCGGCCTGCACCAACGCCTCGCCGAAGGGGATCGAGCGGTCAAAGCCCGCATCCACCACCGGCGCCTCCTGCACGTTGGGAGCCCCAGGCGTGCCGAAATTCCCCGCGGCCATCCAGAAGGCCGCATCGTTGCCATAGCTGCCGGATGTCCGGCGGGCCAGGGAGGCCCCAAAACCATCGGGGGTCGTCGGCCATGGGGCGGCATCGTCGTAATCCACGCGATCCACCAGGATCGGGGGAACAGAGCCATCCAGTTCCGGCAGGCCCGGCTTGTAGAGCTTCAGGTCCGCCTTGCCGTTGTCCAGCAGCTCATTGCCGTCGAGGGCCACAATGGGCGTCCAGGGTCCGAAGATCGGCACGCGGTCGGGGATCGCATAGCGGGCGCGGAAGGCCGCCGGGTCCGTGCCCACCACCAGGGCATACCCAAACGCCGGAATGGTGCTCCCGGCCATGAACTCATAGGTGTAGACCTCGTTGTTGGCCTTCTGGGTCAGCGTCCAGTTCATGTAGCCATCGGCCAGCAGGATGTCCGCGGCCGAGAGATTCTTCAGCTCCAGGTATTCCAGTTCGCTGGAGAGCGGGTGGTAGTTGATCTCGTGGATGACGACCGGGCCGATGGCCGCCGGGGCGTTGGAGCTCCTGGGCGTGGGCGACTGAAGGGCGACAAAGTCGCTGGAGCCGTCGATCTTGACGTAACGCCCGAAGGTGATCTCCGGATCCGCCGCCCCGAAATCGACCGAGTCGCGGTAGCCGCCGAGATTGCCGGCGGAATCCGGGCCGCTGAGCAGCAGTTGCTCGCCCAGTTC
Source organism: uncultured Tepidisphaeraceae bacterium (assembly GCA_964570205.1). Lineage (GTDB taxonomy): Bacteria > Planctomycetota > Phycisphaerae > Tepidisphaerales > Tepidisphaeraceae > CAZMXI01. Next base: position 14,571 of record CAZMXI010000117.1, on the reverse strand, counting down.
CGAGAGGCCAAATCCGCCCAGGTGGCTGCCAAAGTGCACGGCCTGGTTCAGGACCAGATATCCTTTGGCCGGGACGATCTGGTGCTGCGGGATGCGGAAACGGGTGAGATCGGTGTCGGTGTCGGAGAGGAACCAGCCGTAGAGGTCGATGTTCTCGTTGGAGCTGTTGTAGAATTCGATCCAGTCGCCGGGCGGATCGATGTTGGCATGGCTGAGGATCTCATTGATGACGATGGTGTTGGGCGCGTAATCAGCGACGAGGGCCCCAGGGTCGCCGCCCTTGTCCCTGCTGGGCCGCCAGCCGCTCTTGCTGGACAGGATTGATTCCGGCGCCAGCGGATTGACCGCCACGATCGACCAGCCCTCGCCGTCGGTGTGGTCGTACCAGTCGTTGTACTCGAAGCGGAGCAGAGGGGTCACCGTGCCGTCGACCTCGCGCGAAATCTCGATATCCTCGCCTCCGGTCGCCAGGCTCTTCGCGAAACTGTAGCTGCCCGTCGCCGCATTCCGCAGGATCAGGTCCTCTGAAACGCCGGGATACCTGGTCAGGAAAGCAGCCTTGTTCTTGACGATCAGCCTTCGCTCATTCGGGCCGATGCTCACGGCCTCAAATGTGAACTCGATGCCATCGGTGAACGCCAGTCCGCCAAGTTGAATCGCCGTGCCTCCGAGGTTGCTTAGCTCGATGTACTGGAAGTCCTCCGCCACGTACGGACTCTCCTCCGATGGCGGCTCCGGGTTGTACATGATCTCCGTCACGCGGAACTTGGACAGGTCAAATGTGTATGTCGCCTCCGTCAGGGCGCTCCATTGCCCGTTCGGCAGCCGAATGCGCGACTTGACCGTCGCGCTGTTCGAGAGCCGGAATGGCGCGGTGTACGTGGAGGCCGTGGTTGAAATGCCGCCGCCGAGCAGACGCGGATCGCTCCCGTCGGTAGTGTAGTAAACCGTGCCCCCGTTGGCCGGCGCCGGATTGAAAAGCGCCAGGTATGTGTTGATGTCTATGACGCCGGAATTCAGATTGGGCACCGGTGCATCCAGAGGCTGCCCAGAGCCCGTCACCTTGGGCCAGTAACCGTCATTGCTGAGCTGCGCAAAGACAATGTCGCTTCGATAGGGCAGGTAGCTCGTGGCGATTCGGTCGATCTCGCTCTGCCAGTTGGCGTGGGTCAATGACGGGCTGCGCTTCGAATCGCCCCATCGGGCGGATTCGGCGTATACCGCGAGGTTGAGTTCCGCGGCCCGACGGGCAAACAACTGCCGCACCGCATTCTTGTTCGTGGTGCTGGTGCTGAGCACGCCATGATTGTGGAAGTGCTTATGGATTCGGTCAGCCACCCGCAGCTTGAATTCCGGATTGACCGACAACAGCTCTAGCAGCCATTGCGGATTGCTCTTGGCGAACGCGGTGCTCGTATTCGTCGGAATGTTGTTTACGTACGGCCCCGTCCGGTCCTCGTACACGTTCAGCAGCGTGTGCTCGGCATCGTGGATGAAGAAGCGGAATCCCTCTTCGCCGTTTCGGTTGCGCAGTGCGAAGAAGTTGTTGGGCTGCCAGTTGCTCAGGAAGTTCGACAGCGGCGCATCGAGGTTGCCGCCGTAGTAGATCACCAGCATGTAGTCAATCAGATTGTCCACGTCCAGAAGCACCGGATACGCGGGGTTGCGCGTGCCGTCGGCGTTGCAGCCCAGCAGCCGCATGTAGGCCGTCGTGGTGTCCTGCCCGGCCTTGCCGGCCGTGTAGATCGCCCTGGCCCGGTCCCACAGGTCGCGCCAGGCATTGGTGTCGCCGTCGGTGGCGTAGACGTTGTAGTCGCCCGCGCCGCCAATCTTGATGACATCGTAATCCTCTTCGTCGCCTCCGAAATACGACTCCCCGTAATCCGCTTCCGGTCGCTCGCAGGAGTTGAAGATGCCCCAGTAGTGCCCGTTGATGTACAGGTGGTAGTAATCGCCCCGCTCGGAAGGATGGCTCATGGCCAGTTGCAGGTCGCGCGAAAGCTGATCGCGAAGGAATACCCCGTTGCCGCTGCCGGGATCGAAGCTCCAGGAATAATTCTGGAACGTCCGCAGGTCGAAGGAATCGTAACTCTGGGCGCCATCCTCACCAAACATCGGGAAATCCAGCTTCCCATCTCCGTACTCGTCCCGGAAGAACAGGCGGAATCCATGCTTCGGGTTGCTCGTCTGCCGGCTGTATCCACCGCGGATACGGATGCCGGCGTCGATCTGGAAGCCTTCCTTCGACGGGTCCTCCTGAATCAGCTCGATCGAGGCCTTTCGTTCCCATTCCTTCCCGTCGCCCTGCGGATTCGCGTAGATCCCCGTGCCGGAGTCGAACAGGTCGGCCGCGTTCATCACGATCGAGATCGATGGCAGCGCTCTCAGCCCGGACAGCACGGCGCTGTAGTCCGTCATGAGAATGCCCGGATCCATGCCGTAGTTGGCGGGAGTCAACGCGCCCAGCGACGATGGGAATCCCGCCGGAACCACCCCTTCCTGCTGATTCATCACGTCGGCCAGAAACAGATAAGTCTGCGTGTCTACGTTGCTCGAGACGTAGCCTTCCTTGAATGCCGCCGCCCGCAGGGTCGTCGTCCGGTCGATACGAATCACTCGATTCGCTGGTTCCGGATCCATGGGGTCATAGATCGTCCCGTGCGTCGCCGTCGGCTCGGTGCCATCCGTCGTGTATCGGATCACGGCCCCGGGCGTCGCGCAACTGATCGTCAGGTCGAACGGCCCGGAATAGACGCCGCGATCCTGGCTGAACTTGGTGTCGGCCACAACCCCCGTTATGTCCGAAGTGTTGTTCTGCTCGTAAGGCGTCGGCTCCTGGAAATAGCGCGGCTCGCTGATCAGCAGTTCCAGCCCCGCCAGTTCCGGGACGATCAGGAAGTCGCTGCTGCTCGCCGAGTCATTGAGGGCATGAATGGCAAGAATGTTCGTTCCCGACTGCAGCGGCACGCTGGACAGATCCAACTCGTATTCCTGGAAGACAACGGCCAGGCCATCATCGTGGCCGCCGCCCGCATCCGATGTCCAGGTCGGCGCGCTGGTCGGCGGATTCTCCTCCCAGACCTTGACGCCGTTGACATAGGCGATGAAGCCGTCGTCATACTTCATGCGCAACGCCAGCACGTCGTAGTCGGAAGGTTGATCGACGCCGAAGGGTATCCGGATATAGGCCGAAGTGCGCAGGCCGTACATCTCCGCCTGTAGATTCGTATTGATCAGGCTGCGGTAGTCAGTCAGGTCGGCGCTGGCCGCAGTCTTCACCTGGATGCCCAGCACGCCATCCGCCAGAAGCTGGAAATTCCGAAGCCGGTAAGTCTGTTCACCCGACGCGATCGACAGGTCGATGCTGTCGCCCCCGCCTCGCTCGAAATAGTCGAGCGTCAGACGGGTCTGGAACCCCGCAGTCGGCACGGTAAACGTGCCATACGTGTTCGCCGCGCCGCGGGCGCCGCCGTAAACAAGAACCGAGTCCGGCTGCGCTGTCCCCTGCCACCGCGAACCCGTCGATACGTTGTTCGTTCGGCTCGTAAACGTCACGCCGGGTATGTTGAGCTCAAAACCATCGTCGCTGTTCACGTTGATCGTGTACTGTCCAGCCGTCGTGAATCTCACGTCCGCGACGATGCGCAAGGCATAATCGGTTCTCTGGTGCACCCCGGAATCGGCCGTTCCGCCGCCAAAGCCGTTCGGCAGTTTGTCCGGTGTCGGCAGCCCGAGTCGCCCGTCACCCAGAACAATGCTGGCATAGTCCTTGCTCGTGTCTGATACGACGGCATAGGACCCCGGCGACACCTGCCCGTCCAGGATATCCTGTGCCTCGGCAATGTTGTCGATTGTCGGCGCGCCGATGTCCACCATCCGCACCGTGAAGCCGCCGGGGCGTGTCGTGCCGAACGATCCGGCCTCGTATCCGAAGCCTGAACGCCCCGATGCCCAACCCAGATCGTCGAAACCCAGGTACCGCCACACATCATCCACGCTGGCATCGGTTGGAACCAAGACCCGAGCCACCGACGATGGCCCAACCAACATATCGCTGTTGGCCGACGCCGTCATGCCGTAGGAAACGTTGGCAATCTGGGTAGGATAGGGATCATATTCCGACAAGGGAACGATCTCGCCTTCATTGTCCTGACCCGACAACGCGAGATATCCGCCGGCGTTGCTCAGCCGGAAATTGGCATGCATTTCGGTCGTGCTATCCACCACCTCGGACGAGGCAAATACGATGGCGTACTGGTGCGGTCCCAACGGCCGGGTGGGGAACCGCCACTTGGTCAGGTCGGCCGGGTCATCGGTCAGATAGTAGTCGGACAGTTCAATACTCGCGGCGTTTGGATTGTAAATCTCGATCCAGTCCGGAGAAGTATCGATCGCGTCGTCATTCAGCGCAACCAGCGCTGGGCTCTCATAAAAACCCTCATTATCGGCCATGAACTCACTGATAACGGGATTGACCGCCAGCAGCAGCCGCTGCTCCATGTGCTCCATCATGGATTGGGCAGGTCTGACAGGACGGACCTTACGTTTGGCGGAACGCGGCATAGGCCTCTCCATTCAGTGATACTCTCGAATCCAAGGTGGGAGCACAGCCACCCACGATTAGAACACGCCCGGCCAGCGAGATGGGTCTCACGACACATCGTTCTGGCTACATCTTGGCCTGTTCCAACGCCCGGGGTGGCGAAGAACATCTGCTCATCCTTATCCTACCCTGAGTTCTGCCTTTGCAGAAACAAAAAGCGCGAAATATGCGCCCGACATTCCTGCACAACATGGAAGCCGGCCATCAGGTTCCCATAACACGCCGCGTCACAACAAAATGGCCGCGGCGTCTACGCGAAATAGCTCCTTTGAGGTGCGGTATCGCGACGCTGGATGCGGTATCTGCGGCCGACGCTGGTTCCGTCACCGGCAGGATGGATAGCCTGTATTGAACGTAACTGATCGAGAGGCTGGCGAAGTCGGCCATGTCGATCACGCGGTCGTAGTTGAAGTCGCCTGTGGCGAAATGGGGTCGGACTGACTCGGTCGGCTCGCTTCCAAACACGATGGATTGCACGTACCCCTTGGCCAACGCCAGGAAGTCCCCCATGTCAATCCGTCCGTCAAGATTCGCATCGCCCGCCCGCGCGCAAGCGATCCGAATGGAAGTGCCGTCCGGCGCCAGCCCGGTGCCAATCGTGATTGTTGGGTCCAGCAGGGCGGCGCTGGTGATGATCCGCCCGCCGCGGATTAGCTCCTCGACATCTACAAGCCTGCCTGGCGATTGAAGCAGAATCTCGCCCTCGGCCAAGTCAAGTCGACCGTCATCCCTAATGTCCAAGCCTGTTAGTGTCATCACGCCCCCTGCATCGTCAGGTTTCACATGCACTTGGGCTGATCCGGCCAGGATCAACGACCTGGGCGAGCCATCCGGCCGATCGATATTCCCGATGGTCGCGCTGCCCGATGTGAACGTGATGGACTCGGTGGGCAGTTGCATCAGAGCGCCGAACGCGTTGAGACGCTTGCCGGTGGCCGTCAGGCCCTGCATCGAGGCGATGGTGTCGCCGCCGGTGAAGATCGCCTCACGAATGATCGCGTATGTCGCCTCTGGCTCCACGGCGTAAGCGAGCGCCGCCACGCCCGATGCGAATGCGGTTGCCTGGGAAGTGCCGTTCTTGGACTCGTAATCCCCTCCAAGCCTGGTGCTGAGGATGCCCACCCCGGGGGCTGCAATATCCACCGATACGGCGCCATAATTCGAGCTTGGCCAGCGGGCATCGAGGTCGTTGGTGGCCGCCACCGATATCACGTTGGGCAGATCGAACGCCGCCGGATAGGCTGGCCGGGCAACGCCATCCACGTTCCCCGCGCTGTTGCCCGCGGCAGCAGTCACCAGCACATCCGCCTCCTCGCATGCGGCGACGGCGTCATACAGGGCTTGGGAGAACGTGGTGGTCACCCAACTGTTATTGGCAATGCGCACATTGACGCCGCGATGACGCATATCCGCCACGTAGTTCAGTGCCTTGACTGCTGCGGCGATGTCCCCGGAAAGGTTGGACTTCAGTATCTTCAGCGGCATGAGCCGGGCGGACCACGCCACCCCCGCGCCGCCGATGGCGTTGTCGCCCTGCGCCCCGATGATGCCCGCGACATGCGTGCCATGCCCGGCATCATCCATCGGGTCGGCGTCGGCGTTGGCGAAGTCGTACCCATGCACGTCATCGACCAGACCGTTGTCGTCGTTGTCGATGTTGTCCCCGGGAATCTCGCCGGGGTTGGTCCATAGGTTCCCCGTCAGATCCGGATGGGTGTAGTCCATGCCCGAGTCAAGCACCGCGATGACCAATTCCTCATCCCCACGGACAATATCCCACGCCGGTGGCGCCTGGATCTTCTCAAGCCCCCAAAGATGGGGCAGTTGTGGATCACTGCCCGAGGTGGCGCTGCCCGCGATCGAAGCGTTGGGCTCTATGTACCTAAACCACTTATTAGACGCTATTTGCGCGACCAGCGACCCGATGTCCTGAGCCACCGGCATCTGGAGCAGAAACAGCCCTCGTCCGCCCAGGCTGTCAACGGATATGTCATTGCTAATAAAAGTCTTAGGGTCAGTGTCGCCGTCAGTGGCCAGAATCCAGCCCGACAGACACAAGCGAGGCTCCAGCCTTTCGGCCATCACGCCAGACGCCCGCCTGGGACGCACGTGGCCAAAGCACTCCCCCGCAAAACCAGAGCATCCACCGTTCGGCACAGTCTTCGCCCTCCGAGGCTAACAAGCTGAACCAAGTCCACGCTACGCGGCAAACGCGGTGCTGTCAAAGAAATAGTGTCAGAGGGTTTACGGGAATCTTGACAACGTTCGGTCCGCCGATACACTGCCCGATTCTCTGCGCGGGCGTGTCCGGCCTGTTGCGGGGTCCTGTTTTGATGGCTGCGCAGCACGTTTGGCCCGCCTACAGTAACGGGTGTGTCGGAGTGACACTGCTGGCCGGTCTGATCGAGAAGAGCGAATTCGAGGAAGCTTATGCAAAGTTGTTACATGCCCAAGCCCGGCGAGGTCAAGGCTAACTGGCACGTGGTCGATGCCACGGGGCAGGTGCTGGGTCGGCTGGCGGCGAAAGTGGCGCTGATCCTTCAGGGCAAGCACAAGCCCACCTACACCCCCCACGTCGATACCGGCGATTTCGTGATCATCATCAACGCTGAGAAGATCAAGGTCACCGGCCGGAAGGCCGATCAGCTCGAGTATCAGACCTACTCGCGATATCCCGGCGGGCGGCACGTCTATTCGTACAAGGACATGCTGACGCGCAGCCCCGAGAAGATTGTTGAGCTTGCGGTGCGCCGCATGCTGCCCAAGAGTCGCATGGGGCGCAGCATTCTGGACAAACTCAAGATTTACGCCGGCCCGCAGCATCCTCATGCGGCGCAGCAGCCGGCTGAACTGAAACTGGCATAACGCGGACGGCAGTTACGCACGTTCACTGTAGGAAACCTACTCCATGGCAGAAGAAGCAGCAGTCAACACGATGGAACTCCCGGCGGCAGCCACCCCGGGGTCGAAGCCGAGCTTCATTTGGGGCACCGGCCGTCGCAAGACGGCGGTGGCGCGCGTGCGCATCGCCCCGGGCTCAGGCAAGATCAGCATCAACGGCCGAGAGCTGAACGATTTCTTCACCGGTGAGCGAGACCGCAAGGCGATCTTCGGCCCGCTGGAAGTGACCAGCACCGGCGGCAAGCTCGATATCTGGGCCAATACGTCCGGCGGCGGCCCGACCGGCCAGACCGGCGCGGTCATCCTCGGCATTGCCCGCGCCTTGATGCAATACGACCCGACACTCGAAGGCGCCCTGCGCAACGCCGGTTACCTGACGCGTGACAGCCGCATGAAGGAACGCAAGAAGTACGGCCAGCGCGGCGCTCGCCGGCGGTTCCAGTTCTCGAAGCGATAAGATCGGCGCAGCATTTTGCCATCAAGAGGAAGCTCGGCCCGGCCGAGCTTTCTCCGTTTCCAGAGAAGCTCCCTGTGGCATCCTTTCGCCCATTGCCATGCAGGGCGACGAACTGTTGCATTTGAAGCGTCAATCCGTACTTTCCCTGCTGGCGATCCGCTCGTCGGGATGGGTGCGACGGCGGGCGCTGCGGGAACCGAATCGCTATGCAGAACGTCGTCATCGACCGGCCCTATCGCTTTTTTCCTCCCTTCCACGGGCGCATCTGGGCGCGCGTCGTGCGGGCCATCATGCCCCGCGTCTACCGTTCTCGATACGGGGTCACGCGCGTGCAGACTCTGGGACATGAGAAGCTGTCGCAGAGCATCGCGGCCGGGCATGGCATCCTGCTGACGCCCAATCATTGTCGCGAATCCGATCCGCTCGTGCTGGCGTCGCTTTCCATTGCCGCTAACACGCCGTTCTTCCTGATGGCAAGCTGGCACCTGTTCAACCAGGGCTGGCTGTCGCGACTGGTCATCCGGGGCGGCGGGGCCTTCAGCATCTACCGCGAGGGCATGGATCGCCAGGCGATCGACACGGCCATCGGGGCCCTGGAAACCGCAGAACGCCCGGTCGTGCTCTTCCCGGAGGGACTTGCGTCGCGCACCAACGATCGCCTTAATGCGCTGCTGGAGGGCACATCCCTGATCGCACGCACTGCCGCCCGAAAACGGTCAAAACAGAATCCGCCGGGCCAGGTCGTGATCCACCCCGTGGGCATCCGCTACCGTTTTGGCGGAGACCTTGAGGCGTCCGTCACGCCGGTGCTGGATGAGATTGAGACCCGGCTGAGCTGGCGCCGACAGAGCCATCTGAGCCTGGAGCATCGCATCGTCAAACTCGGGCTTGCGCTGCTGTCGCTTAAGGAGATCGAGTACTTCGGCCATCCACGCGAAGGCCGGGTGCATGATCGACTGAACGCGCTGATCGACCGGCTGCTGTGCCCGCTGGAGTCCGAGTGGCTTGACGGCCAGCGAGAGGCACACGTCGTGGCGCGGGTCAAGCGGCTGCGGGCGGCGATTCTGCCGGGGCTGATCCAAAACGAAGTATCGCAGGAAGAGCGGGAGCGCCGCTGGGCACAACTGGCGGACATCTACGTGGCCCAGCAGCTTGCCAACTATCCTCCCGATTACCTCAGCGAGTCGCCCACGCCCGAGCGCCTCCTGGAGACAGTCGAGCGGTTTGAGGAAGACCTGACGGACCGGTGTCGGCCGCATCCGCCGCTGACGGCGGTGGTGAAGGTCGGCGATGCGATTCAGGTGCCGCCGGCGCGCGAACGCACGAACGAGGGCGATGAGTTGCTGCGGAAGGTCGAGCACGCAATCAAGGCGCTGCTCGAAATCGACAGGACAGCCCGGTCGGAGACGACAGGCTCAACGGCGCCGAGAGGATGAACCACCTCGGGACGGGGCTTCATATGCGGGTGATCGCCCGCCAGGCGACCGGTTTTCACTGGCCCGCTGACGCACCGGCGTCTCGCGGGACCGCGATTCGGCCTGCCGACGTGACTCGGCCTCGCGGCGGGCAGAATCGCGCTGGGCTGCGTCACGCTGCGCGGCCTGACGCTGGACTTCCCGCTGAGCGGCTTCGCGCTGTGCAGTTGCTGCTTGCTGCTGCGCCGCCTGCCGTTGTGCGGCCTCTCGCCTGGCTTCAGTTTCTCGACGCGCGTCGGCGGCACGGCGGAGTTGCGCCTCGCGGTTGGCCGCATCACGCTGAGCGTCGGCCGCGCGGGCCGCTTCGGCCGCCTGTCGCCTGCTGTCCGCCTCTCGCTGCGATTGCGCGGCCGCCTCGGCCTTACGCCGAGCGTCGGTGATGCGCTGAGCCTCCACGTTTGCCTGCCGTTGTGGTGATTCGCGTCTGGCTTCGGCCAGACGCGCCTGATCGACGGTCCTGGCCTGTGGTGTTTCGACCTCCCGACGATTATCGATCTCCTGTCTGGCGTCAGCGCGTGCAGCCGCCGCCGGCGCCTCGCGCGCCATGCCCGGGGCACGCGTGGTCGCCTCCCGCCGCATGGTATCGGTGCGGCGGGAATCGGCTTCCCGTCGGGCAGCGATCTCTCTCACGGCGTCGGAACTGCCGGGAGTCACGATGATCCGCTTGGCGGCCGCTGGTCGGACTGACGTGTCGGTGACGCGAACCGTCGCCGGCGACAGATCGCGTCGCGGCCCGAGTCGGCCAACTTCGCGACTGCTGCGATCGGCGAAGCGCGATCCACGGTCATCGCTGTAGTACGTGCCCCGTCGCAGGTCAAATCGGGCGAGGCGATCGGCACGCGCATCGGCCAGTTGCAGAGGTGAATTGCGGTAGTAATAGCCGCGGTAGATGTCTCGGGCGTAGCCGGATCGCGGGTGGTGGCGCACATAATCGTGATGATGGTGACGCGACCACCAGAACGAGAAGGACGTCGTGAACGACCAGCCTGGATAGATGAACGGCTCGCAGTAATAGGGGGCGTAGGTATAGACTCGCGGGTAAGCCCACGCAGGGTAAACCCAGCCGACGGACGGATACCAGTAAGGCGAACGGTACGAGTAGCTTTCCACCCAGACCTGCGGGGTGTAATCCAACACCGGCGGCGGATCATAGCGGCTGTAGTCTTCGACCACCGGCGCTGGTTCGACGATCGGCGCGGGGTCCGCCAGCGCCACTGGAACATGGCCGTCCGGCACGGGAATCCACCCTCGGTCAACCAGCACCTGCACAAGGTGCTGCGATAGCGCATCTTCCAGCTTGAGAAGATCACGGGTGTCGCCATTGACCTTCAGGCTGCCCAGGTTTTTGCCGGTGGCGGCTTCCAGGGCCTGGCCGGTTACACGGATCTCAGGTTCAACCAGTTGATAGGTTCCGAAAACGACGATGTCGGCCCGGGCGGCGCGGCCGATATCCAACGCGGGCTGCGCTTCCAGAGCATCCAGGCGCAAAGGCTGTTGACCGGGCGCCGGCTGGGGTGCCGCAACGACCTCCACGAGCTGCAGGCGACCTAACTCGGCCTGGAGGTTTTCGCGAATCGCCAGGCCGATCCACGCCTGTTTGTCGTTCTCTGCCAATAGCGCAAAGGGGAGGATCAGAATCTTGGGCTGGACAAAGGTTTGGGCGGGAGCCAGCTCGGCCGCTCGGATCGACGTGGTGGCCAGGCAGAGCGACAGGATCAAAAGGATCCGATTCATGGTCGAGACCTCCGCATTGGGCCCTGTACCCGCCCAAGCCATTATACAGGTCCGGCTGGGGGCAAGCCGTGCAAATCCTGCTATTTTTCGCAGGGCACTTCATTGGTCAGACACGTTCGCCGCCCCTTTGTTAGCCTGGCCGGGGTCCCTGACGCCAGGATTCGGGGATAAGCCGCTGGTTCAACGCCTGTTCGAGGTCGGCAAGGCAGGCAATGATCGACTCATCGCCAACCTGATCGAGCATGGCGTTCCAGGCCGGCGGGACGAGCCCGAGGGTGTGAAGGTCCGGCTCCACCGCCTGGCCGAGAAGCTGGCCATTCTCAACGCGTGCCTGGATTTCGGCGGCAAGCGACGCCCTGCGGGCGTTGACGCGGGCTAGAGCGGCCATGGCCTGATCGCGGCGGCGAAGTTGCTGGGCGTAGTCCTGTGCGAACTTCTGCGGGATGAGCAGCCGACCGGTATCGAGATCGGTGTTGCTGGCGGCGACAATCTGGGCGATGCGCCCGGTGGCTTCCCGCTCGTTCCGCTGCGCAGCATGTTCTTCGGTCGCGAGCCGTTGGGCCAGTGCGGTCGATCGCTGCAGGAGGCGAAACGTTGCCAGGCGCTGCTTGAGCGGACCAATGCGTTCCAAGTCATAGCGAGCGCCCTCCCATGTGGCGGATCGTTCGGCATGCTCCCGCTGGAGTTGCCGGCGAGCATGGGCGGACCAGAGGTCATCGGTGAGTCCGCCGAACCAAGCCTTGGGGCGGCGAACCTCCGTGACCAGGCGTGAGGCGAGTCGAGCGCCCTCGCGAACGAGGTAGTCCATCTGCAGAGCTAATTCCTCGCAGTTGCCGTTGAAATGCACCACCACGTGAGTGGCTCCAGCGGCGGTGGCGGGGGGCTGGTCCTGGCCTTCCGGCGGGAGGAGAATGGGGTAGTCGGGTTGCTGCGCGGCGGTCTCGCCGACGGGCAGCGAGATATGGGCGGTGTCGGAGTGGGCGATGACCTGGCCGGTTTCCAGATCCGCCATCTGAAGGATCGAAGAGGCGGGATTGTTGAAGAAGACCACCCGTCCGGCGAGGGAGAGAGGCTGTTCCAGCTCGTAAGGGCCAAATCGGTTCGGACCGATCTGGATGGTGACGGCCTGGATGCCGGCGCAGCCCCATCGCATCATGCGATCCACCAGGTCGATGCTGTGGTCGACGAGGTCGGCGTACTCGCGCCACTCGACGAGCCGCTGAAGGCCGTGCGTATAGACTCGAATGCGACGGAGCCGCACGCGGGACTTGTCGATCGCTTCGCGCATCATGGGCGTCGCCTGCGTCACGCGGTCCCAGGCGCGAGCGCATTCGGCTTCGAGTCGAGCCTGCATCACGCCGCTCGACCGAGGGGGCGTTACCGGGGCCAGGCCGCCAATCGTGCCGAGCAGGGGGCCCGCCTTGTCCAGCAGTCTCCGCCCGCCGGCGAGGATCATGGCGAGCCGCTCCACATGCAATTGGAGCATATCGGCGGAAGGAATCTGCCGCATGGCGCCCGCCGAATCGCCGGAAGGGGCGCCCGCCGCCAGCGCATCGACCGCCTCGATTTCGTTGCCGATGGATTGGCGGAGGTCCTTCATCTGACGGGTCAGCGAAGCGGCCGAGGCGGCCAGGTCGCGTTGGCGCCGAATTGACTCCCAGGTGGGCAGCGATGCGGGAAACTGGCTGACCCATGCCTGGATTTCCTGTGCGGCCGAGCGCAGCTCGGGGGGAATGTCGTCCGCCTGGAAAAGGGCCAGGCCTTGCTGGATGCTCGTGAGTTGTCGGGCGACGTCGTCTGGTGCGGCCGGGGATTCGGCGGAGATGAGGTGATCGCCGAACTGCTTGATCTGCGTGCGAAGGTGTTCGAGCGTGCGCGGACCGAACCTTGCGATGCGCGAAAGCGGCTCGCCACCGGCCTCGGGGAGGAGGGAGGCATCGGGATCGACGGGCAGGACGCGGGGATTGGCCGACGCCCAGGCCATGGCGGCCTCGTTCCACACATCCGCCGAGTCGAAATCCTGATAGGCGAGCATGAGGCCGACGCCGATGACGACATCGAGCAGAGAAGACATCGTGCTGGTCCAGTAGCGGTCGATGTTGACCAGGTCGGCGGCGAAGTTGGGGTGGAAGACGGCGGCCAAGGGCCTTGCGATGGGCATCTCGTGCGGGAAGCCAGCGGGCAGCATCAACTCGACGGCGCACGAGTCGGCGTATTCGAGCTGGCCGGCTTCGTCGAGGATGACAGTGCGGATGCGGTAATCGATACGAAAGCAGCACGGAGGATCGCCGTCGGTCGGGTCGATGCGGACATAGGGGTGATAGGCGAAGGCTCGCTGGATTCGCCGCCATTCGGCGTCGAGGCGGACGAGCTGCTGGCGCGAAAACCGGCGGGTCGCATCGGCATCGGAGTCGCCGGCGGGTGTATTGGAGTCGTCCCGGGTCATGGAGGGGCGATGATACAGCATATCGTCGGCCGGCAAGAAGTTGTGCGCGGGTGTAATCGATGCGGGTTGCAGTACGGGGGCATCAAGGGCTTCTTCATGGGTGATGGGGCGAATTGGCGAGTGCTGGCATGGCGGACTGATGGGTGGAACGAGGGTCGTGTGATTCTGTACTTCGGGACATTGTGGGACATTTTGGGACACGGATGAGTCGGAAAGTTCTGAAACGAAAGTCTTTATGTCGATCTCGGTCTGACTGCAGAAGGTTTCCCGATGCGAAGGGCTAGCGTGATGAGACATGGGGCTCCCCGGTTGGGTGGAAAGGGAGATTGGCGAGGGCACCTACCGCGGGTCCCCCGGCGCCGACCTGCAAGAGAGCAGGCGAGCAAGGCATATATTAGGATTGTGTTAGGTATTAGTCAACAGGAATCTGGAGATTTTGCGAATTGGAGTGGGGATCGGGTGGGTGCGGAACGGACCGACCGGTGGGCAAGCACGGCTCACACTGCACGGGCACCTGCCGGTGGCGGAGGGGGAGGTGGCCGGGACGGTTACACCTGGTCGGTGGATTCGATACCGAGGTCTTTGACCTTCTTATTGAGCGTATTGCGGTTGATGCCGAGGAAATCGGCGGCCTTGGTCTTCACGTTGCCGCACTTGGCCAGGGCGCGATCGATCAGGGCGTGCTCGACCTGGTCGATCAGGAGCTGGTAGATATCGCCCTCGCGCAGCTCGTAGTCGGCGATGGCCTGGTCGGCGAGGCGGCGGCAGAGGGTTTCGATGGAGTCGCTGGACTGGTTGGAGCGGCGCTGTGCGGCGAACATGCGGACGCTGAGGGGGAGGAGATCTTCGGTGAAGTCCTCGCCGCCGCTGAGTACGACAGCACGCTCGATGGCGTTCTCCAACTCGCGGACGTTGCCGGGCCAGGGGTAGCGCAGCAGGATGCTGAGCAGCTCGC
>CAZMXI010000116.1:0-16140 GCA_964570205.1 uncultured Tepidisphaeraceae bacterium | reverse complement strand
AGGACCAGGCTGACAATGGGTATGCTCTTTACCCCGACCCGGTCCATCTGGTACCAGAGGTTAGCCCAACCCAGCCGCCGGCCGCGCCTGGAAAAAAGCGCCGACCGCGACGCCAGCATTGTGTCCAGCACCAGATAGCCCCACCCGCCAATGAACTCCAGACTCTTTCGCGCGGCAGTGATTGGTGCGAGCATCGCGTTCATAGACATGACCCGTTCCACCCCCTTTCAGCAAAGAGCCCTGGGAGGAGCCTTATGCCTTGCCTTTCAACTTCTCATGCGCTTCCTCATCGTTGTCAGCCAGAACGAAGATCGAATCCAGCCGGGCGATTTCGAGCAGGCCGCGGACCCGAGGCTGGAGGTGGGTGAGGGCCACAGTACCGCCCTTTCCCATGCGGCGAAGCAACTCGACCAGAACGGCAATGGCGCTGCTGTCCATGTAAGGAACCTCCGCCAGGTTCAGGAGCACGCGCCGAACCGCGTGCCGTACGGCAACATCAAGCAGCATCCTGCGGAGCTCGGGGCTGTTGTTCAGATCGATCTCCCCTCGCACCGAAGCGATCAACGTCTGGCCTTCAACCCGTGCTGACGGCACGATGCCGGTTCCCGTTCGCAGTTCGTTCATACGCGCACCTCCCTCATACGGCCCGTCGGCGATTTGCGTCGTTCGGCCGAGACAAGTGCCGTGTCATGATCAGCAGCATGCCATCCGGCTGCGGCACGAACCGGAGCGCATCCATTAATTGCCGCATGCAGACCAAACCCAGCCCGCCGGGCACCAGTGGGTCGTACGCATCCGCCTCATGGCATTGCGGGTTGACGCCCGTGCCCCAGTCGCGAACCGAGATATCGATTCCGTCGGCAGTGCGTTCGGCCACGACCGTGATGCGCCGGTCCTTCGCCCCTGCGTAAGCGTGCCGGATCACGTTGGCCATCGCCTCGTTCACGCAAAGACCGATCTCATCGCGGCTGCTGGCGTCAAAACCGCACCGTTCAGCAAAATCCTCGATGGCCTTGCGGGTTGCCGCCAGATTAGCCGGGTGGCTCTGGATGTTCAACTCAACGCGCTCGGGCCGTTGCGGCGAACGTCGCTGCATCATCTCGCCGCCTTCCCGGCGCATCGGTCCGCCGGCAGATGGGCGGCCGCCGCCGGACTTTCCATGGCCTTGATGAAATCTCGCCACCGCGTAATAGCCGCGTCTCGCTCACTTTCGCGGCCGTACGGCTCATATCCCAGCCGTTGGCCGGTCAGTTTATCCAGGCCATGGATGGCAAAGGCTCGGATGACATAATCCTCGCTCTCCAGGTCATCAACCAGTTGCCGGAGGGTGGCCATATGTCGCCTGGAATCCCGGTCTCGGGCTCCATCCTCGGCCGTTGCCAAGACCGCGGGGACCTTGACCACCGGGTCGGGGTCGCGCAGGTCCGGGCGCAGTTGAAAACAGCCAGCCAACGCCGGCATGGTCGCCAGCATTATCCACGCGGCCGTTCGGCAGCGGGGCAGGAATTGGTTCGAGCAATAGCCCATGGATACAGGGTCGTTTCGCTGCAGTCAGTCTACAGGCCGAGCCGGCGTTCCGCCAAGTGCGACGGACCAGAAGCTCACCGCAAAGTCCGCGCAAAGCACGCGCTGGCGCGTTTCCACATCTCGGGAGACAGCACGTGTCCGGCGCCGGCTTCGATATAGCTCGTAAACCGATCCTCCGCGCCGGCCTGAGCATATGCTTGCGCGATGGTCCGGATTCCCTCGCGCACCTCCGCGATGGGGCTGCCGCCGTCGGTTTCGCCGAAATTGAGATGCAGTCGCCGCGGCGCGATCAGGCCGGCAATGTCGGGAGTGTCGCCGTAGGCCAGCCAACCGGGAATGAAGTTCGGGAAACAGTGCAGAATATGCGTGCGATGAATGGCCTTGTAGGTCGGCAGGCAGCAGTTGCCCACCAGACACTTGAGCCGGGGTTCCCAGGGTCCGACCAGCCAGGTGTGTGTCGAGCCCATTGAATGGCCATAACATCCTATGCGGTCAGCCTTTACCTCCGGGCGAGAGCAGAGGTAATCCAACGCCCGCCGCATATCCAGGATGTTCTTCCATGCCAGGCACCTGCCGGCGACGACGTAGCGCAGGAACTCAAAGCGTTCGAAATTTCCGCCCTTGAGCTGCTGGTGCTGGCGTTCGCCAAAGCATGCTGCATCCGGGCAGATCACCACGTAGCCCTCTTTCGCCAGGGCAACGCCGGTGTGATGCATCTCGCTGCCGGCCAATCCGGCCGGCTCTACCTTCCCGAGATGATAAGCCCCGTTGTGCTGGTGCCAGACCGCCACGGCGGGCGCTGGATTGGCGGCATTCGTCCCATCGGGGATCAGGATATATGCCGGCACCCGGTCTCCTGGCTCCACCTCATAGGTGACCGACTCCAGACGGTAGCCCCCCTTCTGAGCTCGCTCCCGCACCATGGGCTTCAGATCGCAGGGATCAGGCCAGGATCCGCCGAGGCATTCCAGCAACCTCGCCTTCAGGTCTGTGTCTCTCGCCGGTTGAGCCGCCGAGGCAGACTGGCCCGAAGCCGCCAGCGCAACCCCGGCTGAAGCGGATAGGAATGCCCTTCGCCCGATTCCAGTTGACGCCATATTCGCCTCCGGTATTCCTTGCAGCGGTGACTCGATCCGCGCGCCGTCACGGCGCGCCAGATGCTGCCGGGATTCTGATTCTCCGGCTTGTGCACATCAATGCAATGCCTTGGATCACGTAAGCAGTGCACTCGCCTGACATCGCCGCGCCTACAATTCCTCACCATCCCAGGATGCGCCGGTGCGGGGCCGGTCTGACATGCGGCTGGTGATGGAATGGAGTCGGCATGCAAATCATCGGATATCTGCTGATCGGGATTCTCGCCGGCTGGCTTGCCGGCAGGATCATGCAGGTCAAGGTCATGGGCCTGCTGGGGAACCTGATCGTGGGCATTCTCGGCGCGGTCATCGGAGGCATTCTGTTCGACCAGATCGGCATCGAGCCGCGCAGCGGCCTCGTTCCATCGCTGCTGACAGCGCTTTTTGGCGCCATCCTGTTCCTCTGGATCGTCAAGACGCTCTCCTCTCCTCGAACTAGGTAGCCTGCCAATCCGGGCAATCCGCCGGAGCGGACATGGTTTGACCTGATGGGGCAGGGCGGCTACAAACTCAACCATGGCGGAACAGGCACCTCATCAGCCAAATCGGGCGGCGCTGGAAGCGTTTCGACGGCAGATCGACTCGCTGGATGAGCAAATCGTTGACCTGCTCAATGCCCGAGCGCGGGTGGTCGTGGAAATCGGCAAGATCAAGCAACAGCAGAATGTGCCCGTTTACGCGCCCGATCGCGAACAGGCCGTGCTGGAGACCATCCGGCGACTGAACAAGGGCCCCCTGCCAAACCGTTGCCTGGAGGCAGTCTACCGGGAACTGATGAGCGGGTCCTTCGCTCTGGAGAAGCCGCTGCGCATCGGGTATTTGGGCCCGGCTGGCACGTTTTCGCACCTGGCGGCGGTGCGCAAGTTCGGTGGCAGCGTGGAATACGTGCCGATGGCCGACATTCTGTCCGTTTTCGACGAGGTTGTGCGCGGCCGGATCGATTACGGGCTGGCACCGGTCGAGAACAGCATCGGGGGCGGCGTGGTGGATACGCTGGACGCGTTTCTACAAAGCTCGGCCAAGATATGCGCCGAGGTGCAGATCACCGTCCACCATAACCTGTTGACGCGTGAACCGTGGGAGAAGGTGCGGCGGATCTACTCCAAGCCTGAGGTGTTCAGCCAGTGCCGCAACTGGCTGACGAGCGTTGCCAAGGACCGCGAACTGGAAGTCTCGGCGTCAACCAGCCGGGCGGCGGAACTGGCCAGCAAGGAGCCCGGCGCGGCCGCCATCGGATCGGTCATCGCGGGCGAGTTATATGGGCTGCGGGTGATGTTCGAGAACATCGAAGACAACCCGGACAACGTCACCCGGTTCTTTGTCATCGGGCGGGAGGGCGCCCGCCGCTCCGGGACGGATAAGACGGCGATCATGTTCACCACCGCCCATAAGCCTGGCGCCTTGGCCAGTGTGCTGGACTGTTTCAAGGACAACGGCATCAACCTGACAGACATCGAGAAAAGGCCGAGCAAGAAGGTCAACTGGGAGTATTACTTCTTCATCGACGCCCAGGGTCATTCGGACGAGCCGGCGATGCTGGCGGCGATTGACGCGGCCAAGCAGCACTGCCTGCAACTTACGGTTCTGGGCAGTTATCCAAAGGCGGCCGAAGTGCTGGGGTAGTCGCCGGTTGCCAGAGGGGGCCAGCAGTGCTACAAATCAGACGTTTCGTAACACCAGTGCGAACCGGTTATGGTGCGTCGGTGCGGCGCATCTCGCGGGATCGCATGGGCGGAGCTGCATCATGCACATCGGTGACGGGATTCTCGATTGGAGGACGGCGGCCGCCACGGGCATCCTCGCGGCGGCGGGGCTTGGTTACGCGCTGCGGCGGGCTAAGGCGACCTTGCCGCCCAGGCGGGTGCCGCTGATGGGCCTGTCCGCAGCATTCGTATTCGCTGCCCAGATGCTGAATTTCCCTGTGGTCGCTGGAACATCAGGGCACCTGATGGGCGGGGTCCTGACGGCAACCCTGCTGGGACCCAGTGCCGCGGTGGTTGTGCTATCGGCCGTGCTGATCGTGCAGTGTTTCATGTTCGGCGATGGCGGAGTGACCGCGCTCGGGGCGAATATCTTCAACATCGGGATCATCAGTTCGGTGTGCGGGTATGCGATTTACCGCCTGGTCCACCCGCACATCGATGGCCTGCGCGGCCGTATCGTCGGGGCCGCGTTTGCGGCATGGTGTACGACCGTCCTGGCCGCCACATGCGCCGCAGGCCAGATCGCGCTATCGGGCCATGTGAGTTGGACTGCTGCGTTTACTGCTATGGCCGGTGTTCATATGCTCATCGGCATTGGCGAAGGGCTGATCACTGCCCTGGTCCTGGCGGGCATAGCGCAGGCCCGGCCGGAATTGCTGGAGACTGGCGACAGTGCTTACCTGCCGCGCAAGCGTGTATTCGTGGCGTACGGGCTGCTGGTCAGTCTTGGACTGGCGATGTTTGTGTCGCCGCTGGCGTCCGAGTGGCCCGATGGCCTGGAATTTGTGGCCGAGAAACTCCATTTCGCTCATCACGACACCGGGCATGCCCTCCCAGCGCCGATTCCCGAGTACCAATTGCCGGGCATCGGTTCCGCCGGCCTGGCGACAGCGCTCGCCGGCGCGGTGGGCACGTTGGTGGTATTCGGCCTTTCGTTGCTGCTGGCGCGAGTTCTGGTGCCAGCCAAAGAGGTTGAGCCGCAGACCGCTGCCAGGACGTAATTCCCCATGCGCGGCAATCTTCTCGATTCCCTGAGCGGACTTGACAGCCCGGTGCACCGATTGCCCGCATGGTTGAAGCTTCTGTCTGCGGTGGGGATCGTGATCCTGACGGTGCTGGCGCCACCGGAGTGGTGGTTTCTTTACGCTGTGGAAGCGGCGGGAGTTCCAGCCGTTGCGGCGCTGGCGCGGATACCACAGCGCTTTCTGCTGCGGCGGGTGGCACTGCTAGAGCCGTTCGTGATCGGCGTGGCCCTGTTGGCGCTCTTCCAGCCGGCGGGTCTGCGGGTCTTCGCCTTCCTGATGATCCGATCGACGTTGTGCCTGGCGGTCATGGTGCTCCTGGCCAACACAACACCTTTCTCTCAACTCCTGGGCGTCATGCAGCGACTGCGCGTGCCGGCATTGCTGATTACGACGCTGGCGTTGATGTACCGGTACTTGTTCGTGCTGGTGGATGAAACGCACCGCATGCGCATGGCGCGGCGAAGCCGGACGTTCACGCACACCAGGACGTGGTCGTGGCGGTCGGGCAGCGGGATCATCAGCCAGCTTTTCATCCGCGCAACAGAGCGAGCGGAGCGCATCTATTCGGCCATGTGCGCCAGGGGGTGGCAATGAACGGCGCGGTGGAGATTCGCAATCTCCGGTTCGCCTATCCAGACGGCATTGAGGCCCTCCGAGGCGTGAGCTTCACCGTTGAGCGGGGAGAGTGCCTGGGCCTGATCGGCCCCAACGGGGCCGGCAAGAGCACACTGCTGTTGCATCTGAACGGGCTGTTGCCGGAAAAGCCCTCGAAGTATCCGGCGGTGTACGTCGACGGCCATGCAGTGGCGGAGCCGAACCTGCACGAGATTCGCCGTCGAGTGGGGCTGATGTTTCAGGATCCCAATGATCAGCTTTTCTGCCCCACCGTGGAGGAGGATGTGGCCTTCGGGCCACGGCAGTTCGGATTGGACGACCTTCAGATCCACCAGCGCGTCACCGATGCACTGGCGCAAGTCAATCTGTCGGGATTCGAGAAGCGAGCCCCTCACCATCTCAGCGGCGGCGAGAAACGCCGTGTGTGTCTTGCGGGAGTGCTGGCATGCGAACCGGACGTCCTGGCGCTGGATGAGCCGACCAGCAACCTCGATCCGCGCGGCCGGCGCGAGCTCAAGGGACTGCTGCGCAGGCTGTCACTGACGCGCATCATCGCCACACACGACCTGGAAATGGTGGCCGAACTGTGTTCCAGGGTTGTGCTGCTGGATCACGGCTTGGTGATTGCCGAGGGCCCTGCCGCCACCCTGCTGGCCGACGCAAAGCTCATGCAGGAGCACGATTTAGAGGTGCCGCACATTCTGCTGCACCACCCTCCGGCTCCTATACCGCACCGCCATTGATTTAATTCACGCTCCGGCGCCCGAGGTTCCGATAACCACATTATGAGATGACCCGGCGCTGATGGTGCATCGGCATCCGGCCGATAAGGCAACTGGGGCAATCCCGCTCGGCGGGCGAGGCGATCCATGGGAACGATTACCTCAGGCATCGGCCTGATCAGCGGCATTCAGACCGCGGACATCATCGACAAGCTGATGGCGCTGGAATCCCAGCCCAAGGCGAGACTGCAGTCGCGCATGGACCAGGTGAACAGCCAAAAGCTGGCATACACCGACCTGGCGACCCGACTCTCGGGATTGAAGCTGTCTTTCACGGCGCTCAAGAAACTGAGCACGTTTCAGAAGTCCACCGCCACCAGCAGCAACGAGAGCGTTCTGACGGCAACAACGGCGGCCGGGGCGGCGACGGGGACATTCCAGTTTCAGGTTGCCAGGCTCGCGACAACTCAACAGGCTGTGAGCCGAGGGCTCGCATCCGAAGCGTCAAAGGTCGGCGCCGGCACGATCACCGTCGAAATGGGCGGCGGCGAGGTGTTCTCGCAGACGCAGCTCTCGCAGCTTAACGGCGGCAACGGCGTGCAGCGCGGCGTCTTTCGGATTACGGACCGCAGCGGCAAGTCCGGACTGATCGACATCTCAGCCTGTTTCACGCTGGATGATGTGGTGCGCAAGATCAACACGAGCTTGGACATCAGCGTGCGGGCACAGATTGACGGCGATCGACTGACGCTGACCGACCTCAGTGGCCAGACGGCCAGCAACCTCATTGTGATGGACATGGGCGACGGGCACGCAGCGGCCGACCTTGGCATTGCGCAGACGGCGGCTGGTCCCATCACCGGCGCCGTCATCAACTACCTTGGGACGGCGTCCACGCTTGCCAGCTTGCGCGACGGCCTGGGTGTTCGCACCGTCGGTGGCGCGGCGGACTTCCGGATCACCGACGCCAACGGAGCGGCGTACGACGTGACCATGGGCGCCGCCGCAACGGTTGGGGACGTGCTAACCGCGATCAATCTTGCGACTGGCGGCGCAGTCGTGGCTTCAATCGACCCGCAGAGCAAGTCGATCACGCTCTCGGACACAACTGGCGGCTCGGGCACGATGCAGGTTACGGCCCTGAACGGCTCCAGGGCCGCGGCCGATCTAGGCATCCAGCGATCGGCCGTGGCAGGCGTCATTGCCGGCGACGACCTGATCGCAACGGTCAATTCGGTGCTGCTTTCGTCTCTGCAAGGCGGCACGGGCCTGTCCATGGGGCGGATTTCGATTACGGATCGTGCCGGCGCTTCGGCAGAGATCGACCTCGGCAACGCCAAGACCGTCCAGGACGTGATCGACTTGATCAATGACTCTTCTGTGCAGGTGACGGCAAGCCTGAAGGCCTCCGGCAACGGAATTCAACTGGTCGATGAGAGTGCCGGCACGGGAGATCTGATCATTGCCGATGTGGATGACACGACCGCCGCCACTCTCGGCATCGCCGGAACGCACGCACCGGCGACCAGCGTGGTGCTGGGTGCAAACCTCCAGCGGCAATGGCTCAGCGAAAATACAGCCCTGGCCACCATGAATGGCGGGAAGGGCGTGGCTTCAGGAACGATTCGCATCACCAATTCCGCCGGGCAGTACGCCACGGTTTCCCTCACCAGCGACGACACGACTCTGGGCGACCTGATTCGCAAGATCAACGCAGCGACGGCGATCGGCACCGACCCGGTGGAATCGCTGAACGTGGTGGCGTCCATCAACGCCAATGGCGATGGATTGCTGCTGACCGACAATTCCGCCGGCACGGTTGGAAAACTGACCGTGGAGGAGGTGGGCAGCAGCATGGCGGCCGACCTGAATATTCGGGGCGTTGCCACCGCCACCACCCTGGATGGTTCATTTGAGAAGACCTACACCATCGGCGCCGATGACACGCTCAAAGACGTTATTGACGATCTGAACGCCCCGGGCTTCGCGCTCTCCGCAGCCATGATCAACGACGGCTCAGGCGCGACGCCCTACCGGCTGTCGCTGACCGCCCGCAATGCGGGCCGGGCCGGACGGTTCATCTTTGACGCCGGCTCAACCAGCCTGGCTACGCACAATCTTGTCGAATCCGAGGATGCGGCCGTCTTCCTGGGCGGCAGCACCGGGACCCAGCCGCTGGTGGTGACGTCCAGTTCCAACCAGATGAGCAACATCGTCAAGGGTGTGACGATCGACCTGCATTCGGCCAGTGCAAGCCCCGTGACGCTGAGCATCGCGAACGACGTTGACAACGTGGTGGGAGAACTCAACAAGTTCATCCAAGGATTCAACGAACTCGTGGACAAGTTGCATGACCTCACGAAGTTCAACAGCGACACTATGGCCAGGGGCCTGCTGCTCGGCGAAGGAACGGTCCAGAAGATCGAGTCGGAGTTGTATGCGGCGGTTCGCCTGTCGGTTACAGGTACAGGAAGCCATGACTCGCTCATGGATGTGGGCCTGCGGCTGGTTGACGGTGCGAAACTCGAACTCAACGAGGAGAAGTTCCGCGCGGCCTATGCCGCCGATCCCAACTCGGTGACCAAGCTGTTCACCTTCTACCAGAAGGCCGACGAGGCCGCCGGAACGGTCGAAGTCAAAGGCCTGGGCTATTACATCGAAGAACGACTGAATAGTCTGATCGACCCGGTCTCCGGACTCATAGCGCGTCAGAACCAGGCGCTGGATAAGCGCAACGACGATTTCCAGGACCGCATTGACCGGCTGGACAAACTGCTCGACGCCAAGCGACTGCGACTGGAGCGACAGTTCGCGAACATGGAGTCGGTTCTTGCGGGCCTGCAATCGCAGCAACAGGCGTTGGAGTCGTTCACCCCGGTGTCGCCGATGACCAACTCCAGCAGGAAATAGCCTGTGCCGCCATCAGCTTAGCCATTCAGGCCAGACAGTGCCTTGGCCGCAGCCGACCTGATCTTTTCTGCGCCGATGCGGGCGGCCTCCAGGGCATCCTTCTTCCAGTATTCCCGGTTAAACAATTCCAGCGAGAGCACGCAGCGCGGATTGACGCCCGCCAGATCCCGAAGGATCTGGGCCAGGGGCGCAATCCCGTCCCCGGGATAAATCCGATGCTCATCGCGGATCGTAGCCCGCGGTGGATCGGCCGGGTAGTCGTTGATGTGCAGCACCTGGACGGCCTGGGCGCTGAGCATGCGAATGCCGCTGAACTGGCTGTCGGCCTTGTACATGTGATATACGTCGGGCAGGATGCACGCCTTGGGGTGGCCGCACTCGGCGGCGACGAATGCCGCCTCTCCCAGCTTGCCGAGCACCTTGGAATGCCCCCAGATCTCGATCTGCGGGATGACGCCCATCTTCTCGCCCAAATCCACAAGTGCCCGGTAACGCCCGGCGGCTTTCGCCAGGTCGAAATTGGCCTGGTCGGTTGCGCCAATGGGCGGCGCCGCGATCCGCTTGCCGCCGATCTGGGCAACCAGGTCCATGTCGCGCTTCATCTGCTCCAGGCCCCTGTTCCGCTGCGCTTCATTGTCGACGATCCATTGGGCGAATCCGACCGCGCCCTCAACCGTGACGTTGTTGTCGGCAAACCGCTTGCGCAGGTCAGCGCAGGAGACGCCAGCCTTGTTGGCGGCCTCGATCTCACGAATCCAGGGCTCCATGGCGCTATAACCGGCCTTGGCCGCCAGTTCGATTGCCTGGGGCAGGGCAATCCGATGGCCCATGATCGTCGCCGTGTTCAGGCAGCAGATGAACGCTGCACCGGTGGTTTCGCCATGTGCTGCCGGAGTCGCTCCATCGCCGTGCGCCACCTTGGTCCCGGCAAGAATCGAGGCTGCACCCGCCGCCAGAACCGTCCGTCGAGAGATCTCGGCTTGCATGAATCCTCTCCTGGTTGTTCCACCGATCACTCGAAATCCAGGTGGGTCCACATCCGGAAACGAGCTTTCCAATGATTATGCCCCAAGTGCGCGACGCCTGCCAGTGCCCTTCAATCCCCATGGGCCTGATCAGGGCGCAATCGCGTGTGCGCCGGCCGGGGCGTATCGCTGCTGCACATCCGGATACAGCTCTGAACCGTCCAACGTCAATTCCGTGCCGCGCGGCACCCAGAACTCGGGGTTGGCGCCTTCGAGATCGCCGAGCGACTCAACGTGCCCGTCGAAGAACCCCGCATTGAAGCGGTAGGCATCGGCCGGGCCAAACGCCGTGCGCTGGCCGTGCCGATAGCCATAGATGCGAGCGTCGGCGCTGCCGGTGGCGCCGTTGCCCGGCGCCATGCCGCGATCCCACGAGCGCGTGAACCGCGTGAACGCACCCTGATCGCTGTAGGCTCCTCCGTGGCTGGCCATGTACTCCGAGTCGTAGTCGGGGGCGATTCTGGTCGTCGAGAACCGCGCGCCATCCGCGATGTATATCTTGCGGGACGAATTGCCAACCCTGGTCAGCCGCGGCGCATAACCCACCGGCACATTCCAGACCGGCCGGCAGTGAGTGATGCCCCATTGTTGCCCAGCACTGCCGTCGTAGTGGCGCAAGTGGAAGACCATCGCAGTAACGTAAGAGTTCATCGGCACAACCGGCCAGCCCGACGTGTCATAGGGCCCGGCGAGGATGTCGTTCTCCGGGCACCGAAATGCACGATGCTGCATGAGTTGGGCGAATCGCGCCATGCGCTGATCCATGGATGAACCGTCGTCAAACCCGACGCGAAGGATGCGCGCAACCGGCGCCTGCCAGTCCCAAATCTGGCTTACACCGGGGCAATGCGCGTTGCTGGCGGCCGGATCGGCGACAAGATGGGCTCCCGAAGTGTGCGGCCCACCGGGGAACGCCCCATTATGATCATTGGCGTAAGTGATCATGGCCTGCAGGATCGTCCGCAGGTTGGCGGAGCATGCCACCGCGCGTGCGCTGCGCTGGGCTTTGCTCAGCGCGGGCAGCAGTATCGCGATCAACAGGGCAATGATGCCGATGACGACCAGAAGCTCAATCAGCGTAAACCCGCGTCTTCTTCTCATTCTCCCACCTGCCTCCCGTAGAATCAGCCCATGGACATGCACTGTCGCCCCATGACGGCGCGCCGCTCATCGCTCTCGACGTTGAGCAGAAACGGCTGCCGTGTACTGCTGGCGCGTCGGCGGTGGCTGCCGTGATGCCTCAGCGGGAGGGTTGTGGCCCACGACCAGACGCCCACACGTCGGGCAGAAGGTAGGCCCACTCTTGCCAAGGTAGCTGTTGAGCAGGACAGGAGTAGCCGTGGGCGAAACCTTGCCGTCGGCCGTCCAGTTGCACAACTCAGCCGGATACCCCGTGCGCCCACCTGAGTATGGAGATGAAACGGGATAGGTTTCTCCCGCCCTCAGTGTATGGTGGAACGTCTTGCCGCTTTGGGCACAAATGAACAACCGGTCTCTGGACTGTTGAGCTGCCGGACTCCGGCCAATGTGGTGTCGGACAACCCAGACACAGGCAACCAGTGCTGCGACCGCAAATACAATGCCAGCTATTCTGCCTGCCGGGGAACCAAGCCGATCGCGGAATTCCCGCATTGTCCCTGCCCTCCTCCACGCCGCAGGTGAGAAAACGGTGCGGCAAGGAGATGTTAACCCCATGCACCGATCACATGCAAGTCCTCGCCCCTGCTCCGAACGCACCACGGCGTCACCTGATTTCCCTCGCTTCCATCAACTCCACCCAGTTCCCCGCTGGATCCAGCAGCAACAGAGACTCCTGCCCCGGATGCAGACCTCGCTGCCGCGTGTACTCGATCTCCCGCTCGATGAGCCGCTGCTCCAGGTCAGCCAGCATCTGAACCATGATCCGCACCGCACGAAAGGTCTCTCGATGGATGGGTGACTCGATGATCTCGAAAACGAGATCGACATTGTCGGCATGGTAGAGGAGCCGCCCCTCGGCCGGCGCCTGCCCTTTTTCAAACCGAAGCAGCTCCGCATAGAAATCGTCGAGCTGCCCCTCCAATCCAGCCACCGCCCGCAGGTGAACGTCCTCCACCGCAACCAGCCTGACCGGCAACGGCTCTTCCGTCCGCGGCCTGTCGTCGTGTTGAGGTGCAAAGTGGCCCTCCGGCTCCAGTTGAATGGGGTCGATGTCGGCCATGTCCCCCAATCATAGCCACAGGCCCCTTCAGCGTGAAGCTCCGCGTCCAACCTTCGACCTGCTCATTCAGCCGACGGCTCATCGCCCAGAACCTCGTCAACCACCGGCCGGATTGCGTCGTAATCAAAGCCGCGCCGTTGAAGCATCCCCACAAGCCGGCGACGGGCGACCAGCGGGTCCAGCCGCCGCAGCCGTCCTGCCTGTTTCATGGCCAGTTGCCGGGCGATGGCCATGCTGTCAGTCTGCTCGTAGACATCCTCCGCCGCGCGCTCCGCCGTAACACGGTCCACCCCGGACTTCATCAATTCCTGCATCGCCCTTCGCCGGCCGTGATGCTTATGCTGGGCGGCCGAAAGCGCCTTTGTCCTGGCAAATCGCGCATCATCCACGTAACCCATCCTCGCCAGCTCGTCGAGAATCTCTGTTACGATATCGTCTCCGTACTCGCTCCTGCCCAGCTTTCGCGCCAGCTCAGCGCGGCTGTGCAGCCTTCGCCCAAGCAGCCTCAACGCATCGTCCATGCACTCCTGCCGCACCTCGCCGCGCTTGATCGCCTCGATCTGCTCGACCGCAACCTGCATGCCCTCCCGCAAACGGAACCGGGCAACCACATTGATGTTGCAGCCGAACGCAAACCGACCATCCAAGTGGATATTTCGCCGGTTGGGCCTGCGCTTCTGCTCAGCGATCTTGGTGATGACAGGCATCCCACGTATTCTAGTGGGACTTTCGCCCCTCGCTATTGCGATACGCGATAAATCGCCGCCGCATCGTTCTCAAACAGCAAGCGAAACCGCCCGCCGGCTTGCCGGACAAAGGCCAGCTCGGGCGGTGTGAGGCCCGTAGCCTCCTTCGCGACGAAAAGGCAATCTGCGCCGGTTCTGTTCAGGTTGCTGAGCCACACGTCCCGATCCGCGTGTGCGAAGACGGGCGCTACAACAAGTTCAATCAACCGCTCGCCGGCAACGGCTTTCTCGACGCGCGGCAGATCCTGAAGCGAGGCGGTGTTCGGCCGGGTTGGGGCATACACGACGGCCCGATCCCATTCAAAGCCAAACAGCGGATAGACAAAGTGGCTGTTCGTGTAGGCGATAACGGTTCCAGGCTTGCTGTTCTCGCGCACAAACGCCCATGCCTCACCAAGCTCGCCGTAGGCGCTGATCCAGACGATGCTCGTGTTGTCACGATAGTCCCGAATCACGGCATCCAGATAAACGTATGCCCACAGGCCCAACGCCACAAGCAGTGCCGCGGTCCCGCCGATCCAACCCTTCGCGCTGACCCCGCCTCCGCGTTTCGCTGCCCAGCCCAGAACAAAGCCAAGGCCGGCCATGACTGCTCCGGCGACGACGAAGCTGATGGTGCTGTCCGTCGCTTCAAATGCCGTCGGAATGCTCAACAACAGCAGGATGCTCGCTGTCGCGACGGCCTGCCATGGACTGCGGCCTGCCCCGGCTACAGCCGCGGCTGCGGCAAACATCAGTGCGAAAGCTGGATAAGCATACCGCACCTCGGCGAACTGGCTCGCCATGATGAAAACCGCGATCCCCAGCGGTGGCCCGAAGGCCACGATGCGCGGCACGGGCTCGCGAAGCCACCGCCTGCCGAAAACCGCAAGATAGCCCGCCCACACGCCCGCCAGAACGATGAACAGCGAGCTCGGCATGCTGAAATACGCGCCCGTCAGAACGCGCCACACCCCGCCCGGTGTCTCGAACTCGCTCGATGGCGCCATGGTAAACATGCCTGGAAACACCTGCCAGCCTGCGATCCAGATATCGGCCGGATACAGCGGATTGCCGGTCATCCACCAGGTGCGCACATACCAGGGGGCGGCGAGCGTCAGGATGATGCCGCCCGCCACCATGAAGTGCCGCCAACGCCAGCGGGCGCGAAACGGCGCATCCACCGCCAGCGCGAGAATCGGCATCGCCATCAACGCCGTCAGCTTGGTCGCCAGGAACAGCCCCACCGCGATCCCCACCTTGATCGTTCCGCTCGGCTTCTCCAGCGATGCTCGCGATAACGTCGTCACCGAGAGCAGCAAGAAGCCGACGAGGTACAAGTCGTCTTTGACCACCGGCACCTGGCTGATCATTGAACGCGAGAGCGACGCCGCCAGAGCGGTGGCGGCGGCCAGGGCCGGCCTGGCTCCCATCGAACGACACAGTCGCAGAATTGCGAAGAACACCAGCACAAGGCCGGGTGCCTGCACGAACCGGGCCAGCCAGTCGCAGCCCATTGGGGCCATCCACCATGCAAGCAGCGACGATCCCAGCAGCGGCGAATAGGTGGCCGCCGGGTTCAGGAACCAGATCTCATGCAAGGCCAGCCTCCCGGTTTGAAGCCAGCGAACGGCGGTTGGCAGGTGATAGGCAAGTCCATCATCCCCCAAAGGAGGCATCTCACGCTGGTGATAGAGCAGCGCGGCCAGGTACCCTGCAAAGAACAGTATGCACAACCAGACGATGCGCCGATCCCACTCGGGCACGGACGCGATGATTGTCGGGTCGGCTCGCCCGGACGACAGCCACAGAGCTGCGCCCAGGGCGATGCCGCATGCCGACATAGTCCAGAGATTCAGCACGCCCGCAATCGCGGGCAGCATGACGCTGGCATACTGAACGAGCAGCCAGAGCGCGATCGCCCAGGCGGCGCCCTCGATCCAGTCTTCCGCAAGGCGGCGCCGCGCAAACCGCCACGCCCCGGCCAGTACCGCCGCGTTAAGCAGCATGACGTGGGCCAGAGACCACTCTGCGCCCGTGAGTGAAGCGGTGGCCAGCATGATGAAATGCCCGGATTACCGGCGTTTCTTCTTGTTCCGGTCCTTCTTCTCCATATAGCCCGACTTCTTCACCTTCAGCATCGGGCCCCCCGGCATGCCCAGGCTCGCCAGGTTGCCGCTCATGAGTTGCTTCATGAGGCTCATCTTGCCCATGACCCCCATCCCCCCTACCGCCTTCATCATGTCGCGTGACATCTCGAACTGCTTCATGAACTGCCCCACCTCGGCCACCTGAACCCCCGCTCCCCGCGCAATCCGGCGCCGTCGGTTCCCATCCAGCAGATCGGGCTTCTTCCGCTCGATGACCGTCATCGAGTTGTAGATCGCATGCATCCGCAGCATCTGTTTCTCGACGTCGCCCTCTCCCATGTTCATCTGCTTGGTGAGCTGGTCCATGCCGGGAATCATCCCCATGATCTTCCCCAGCGGTCCCAGCTTGCGCACCTGCTTCATCTGCGCCATGAAGTCGTCCAGCGTGAATGTGCCCTTCTC
>CAZMXI010000115.1:0-16192 GCA_964570205.1 uncultured Tepidisphaeraceae bacterium | reverse complement strand
CGAGAGCGACGAAATCCTCCGTCTGCTGAACGTTGTCCGCAAGCTGGGGCACCCGGTGATCTCCATTACCGAGAGCGCATCCAATTCCCTGGCGAAGCACTCACAGGTGGTCCTGCAGCTCGGCAAGATCGAAGAGGCGTGCCCGCTGGGTCTTGCGCCCTCGGCCACCACCACGGCCATGCTGGCGCTGGGCGATGCGCTGGCGTTGTCGGTCATGAAGGCGCGCCACTTCAGCGAACAGGATTTCGCGACCTTCCACCCGGCCGGTCAGCTTGGAAGGAAGCTGATCAAGGCCCGCGAGGTGATGACGTTCAAGGCGGGCGTGAACCTGGCCGTGGCCGACGAGAACCTGTCGCTGATTGATGTCCTGAAGCAGGCGGCCACGATCCAGCGGCGAAGCGGCGCGGTGATCCTGGTGGATGGCGACGGGCGTTTGTCGGGCATCTTCACCGATTCGGACCTGCGCAGGCTGATCACCGACCGCGACATTGGGGTGTTGACACGCCCGGCACGGGAAGTGATGAAGCGAGACCCCAAGCGGGTGACCATGGAGAACCTGGCCAGCGAAGTCATGGCCATCATGAAGCAGTATCGCATCGACGAGCTGCCGGTGGTGGACGAGGCGAACCGCCCCGTGGGGCTCATCGACGTGCAGGACCTCGTCGTGCTCAAGATATTCGACGTTGGCCCGGAGACGTAGCATGCGATCAGCCATCCTGTTCGTCGTGGCCCTGCTGGCCGTGGTGGGGGGGTTCGCGGTGTACTGGATGCTCCAGTCGCCGGAAAGCACCGTGGCGCCGGTCGCCCCCAGGTCACAGCAACGCATGTCGGCCGCGCCGACGACGTCGCCGAGCGGTGGGGGCCCCTTCGGCCCCGGGCGGGATGCCTGGATGGACCATTACAACAAGGATGGGCTGCGCACCAGCCGGTTGCGCTTCAAAGGCTATCGGATGAGCGAGGATGGGCGGCTCCTGGTCGAGAAGCCCGAGGCCGAGTTCTTCATGGGCGACGGCCAGATGATCCGGCTGCTGGCCGAGACGGGGCTTGTCGTCACGCAGGAAGGGGTCAGCCGGGCCCGTAACGTTCCGCCAGGCATGGAGTTCAATAAGTCGCCACGGAGTGGCGACCTGCGCAACGTCACGCTGCTGATCTATCCCCGGCCTGGCGCGGCCAGGCCCACACTGACCCTGACGACCAACAATGTTTCCTTCGACAACGAGACCTTCCGCATCGCCAATGAGGCTTATGACGACGCTGGCGGCAGCCGTATCGCGGCGGAGAATGTGCCCGTCACGATTCGCGGCGATGAGTATGAACTGGATGGCAGCGGGCTTAACTTGCAGTACAACGAGGTCGCGGGCAGGATCGATTATCTGCGGCTGGAGAAAGGCCGGCGGCTGCTGGTCCGCAATCCACGCGAGTATTTCAAGACGGCGGCGAAGCCGTCCAGGGCGGCGGCGCGGCCGGTGGCCGGGGTGATGCTGGCCTCGGCCGATCCAACGCATGCCGCCCGGGCTGCGACGCGCTCCGCGACGACGCGGCGGGCCAGGCCGCCCCAGCCGGTCTATCGTGCCACGTTCACTGAGGCGGTGAGAGTATTTCAGGCAGGACAGAAGCTGGCGACGGCCGACCAGATGCAAATCGACTTCCTGCCGGAGGATCAGGACATGAAGGCGGTGGTCGAGGGCGGTGCGGCGACGCGCCCGTCGAAGGCCAGAACGCCGGCCTCAGCGCCGACGGAGCCGCCGATCGAGATTCTGTGGAGCGGTCCGCTTACCGTGATCCCGCAGCCTGATCCCAGGCCCGCGCGCATTGCGCCCGGCGAGTCGATCCTGAGGTTGGTGGGGCGCGCGGGCAGGATTGTCGAGGTGGTACGCGCCCTGAAAGCTCAGAAAGAAGGCGAGCCGCCCGTCATGGCCACCTTGCGGTGCGCCGCGCTGACTCACTGGACGATTGACGGCGATGCCCTGTTGGATGGCACGCCGGAGTCGCCTGTGGAAATGGTCGATACGCGCGGAACGCGCGTCTTGAGCCAGACGATGCTCTTCTCGCAGAAGGATGATCGTCTGATCCTGACCGGGCGGGGGAGCGTGAGGCTGCCGGCCGATGAATCGCCCGGCCGCAGCCAGGCCGGACCCCAGACGCGGCCCGCGGCGAAGAAAGGACCCATGCTGGCGGAGTGGACCGACGGCTGTACGCTGCAACTCGACGGCGACGATCCGGAGCGCATGGTGATTCGAGAGGCGGACCTGCGGGGCGGGGTCCGCGTGACGGATCCGGAACTGCGGCTGTCATCGAGGCATCTGAATCTGGCGTTCGAAGTCCCCATCGGCGAAAGCAAGGGACCGGCAACGCGGCCGGCGCGGATGCCCCGGCTCAGCAGGCTGTCGGCCGATGGGCAGGTGGATTGCGAAATCAGCGGTCCCGGCGGCGACACCGATGTGCAGAAGATCAAATGCGACGAGCTGGCCCTGGCGACGGCCACGGCGCCGGATGGGGCGCTGTATGCCCGGCGTTTCACCGCTTCCGGCAACGTGCAACTGAAGGATGCGCAGCGCGAACTGACGGCCGGCCGGCTGGATTCCACGCTGCGCCAGCCGACGACGCGCCCCGCGAAAGCCGGCGACGCCGGCAAAGGCGCGTTGCCCGGCGAAATCGAGAAACTCATCGCCACGGGCGGCGTGCGCGTCGTCAGCGATGACGCATTCGCGCAGGGCGAGAAGATCACGATTGAGATCGAGGACGGGCGACAGACGATCACGCTTGCCGGGCCGAATGCGAAGATCGCCTCGGGCGAGGATTACCTGGTCGGTCCGACCATTCGCGTCGTGCCGGATCTGGAGCAGTTCGAGGTCGCTGGCGCCGGCAGGCTTCGCGCTGCGCCAAAACAGAAGGATGCCGAACCGCTGGATGTCTCGTGGACGAAGGGCCTGGTGGGCAGCGGCGACGTCTTTGAGTGCCTGGGTGACGTCGAGGTGGTCACGATCGACGACGATGGCGCGGTGAACATCGCCAGGGCCGCAAAGGCGATTGTCACCACAACCACCCGGCCGGCGACGCAGCCCGTGGCGAAGGCGACCGGCGCCGCGCCCGAAAAGACCGCAAGAAAAGACCTGGATGTGCTGGGCTCGCGTGTGATGAAAACCGTGCGACTGGAGGGCAACGCGCGGACCGAAAGTACCCTGATGGACGCCCGTGGCGATCTGCTGCGGATGTTCTACGCGGTGGCCGAGGTGATGGAGTTCCACCAGCCTGCCGAAGGCAAGCGGCGTCTGGTGGTTCCGTGCGAGGGGAAGATGATGTTCGTTGATAACCGCCCGCCGGAAGGCCGGCAGGCCGGCAAGCCGGTCGATGACCCCCGAAGTGGCCGGGGCCAGACGGCGTTCGCGTGGGAGAAGAGCCTGGTCTACGAGCAGGCCGAGAGCCGCATGACGATGGATGGCAACGTGCGGGTCGCCCGCGCCGACCAGGCGGGGGAGGATCGCGTGCTGCTCCAGGGGGATCGGCTGATCGCGGACTTGGTGCCGGTTGCCGATCCGGCCACGCGGCCCGCGAGACGCCAGTCGAATGCTGCTGCGGCCAAGGCCGTCAGCGAGGCCCGCTCCATGGCTGCCACGCGCCCGTCAGTCCAGCCGGCCACCAGACCTGCCGACGAAGGCGGGCTGTTCGACGCCCAGCTCAGCCTCAGGCGGGTGCGAATGGAAGGAAACATCCGCGTGGTCCATAAGACGCTTAATTTCGAAGGCGATTCGCTGGAATTTGACCCTGTCGGGCACCTGCTCACCGTGCGCGGGGCCGGCCATCGGCAGGCAAGGCAGCTTGATGACAACGGGCTGGTCCTGGCGCGGTTTGACGTGATGGTCTTTAATGTCGAGACGGAACAGGTGATCGACATCCGTCCATTGAACATAACCATCCGCAAGTAGGCTCCGGGCGCCTGCCCGATCGCCATAATGCGCCTTTCCGCGTCGTAGGGTCTGGAGAACAATCTTGCACAGCGTATGATGTGCCGGTTCGGCCGGCGGGGTTTTCGCCAGCCCATGGCGACGTCGCCCGGCCGTCTGTCTGGAGGAATCTCACACATGGCATCCCGCATACTCTTGGCCGCCGTGGCCGCTCCATTTCTCGCCGGCTTGTTGGCAGTGCCGCCCGCATGGTCGGCTGACGCGCCCGCCGAACCGGCTGCAACGCAGCCCGCAACGCCGCCCAAGACGCCGGCGCACACGGTGAAGAGAGGCACCATCTCCGTTGACATCCAGACCGATGCCACGCTGCTGCCGGCGGATGCCTTCGAAGTGAAACTCAAGGGCCGGGCGTATGGCGGGCCCTTCTCGGTCGTGTCGGCGGCCGGACATCTGGCGTCGGTGAAGAAGGGCGAATCGCTGCTGGTGCTCGAAGACACGAATTACAAATGGATGATCGTGCAGGTTGAGAACGAACTGACGGCCGCCCGCTCGGCGCTGCGCAAGGTGGAAAAGGACCAGCAGATTGCCAAGGAAGCCGAGGCGCTGGCGCTCGCGCAACAGGAGGAG
The DNA here is from genome assembly GCA_964570205.1 of uncultured Tepidisphaeraceae bacterium. Taxonomy (GTDB): domain Bacteria; phylum Planctomycetota; class Phycisphaerae; order Tepidisphaerales; family Tepidisphaeraceae; genus CAZMXI01. The sequence continues at coordinate 11,660 of CAZMXI010000115.1, read as the reverse complement.
GCGTTCAAGAACACCGAGAACTCCGTGAAGTGGTGGGAAACGGTCGAAGGTCCCCAGACGTTGATGATGTCCGATTTGCAGTTGCAGTCGGCGAAGTTCTCTCTGGAAGACCAGGAGGATGAGCTGGACCAGCTTCGCAAGATGTACAAGTCCGAGGAACTGACCAACGCCACGGCCGACATCGTGATCAAGCGCGCGTTGCGGCGGGCGGACATGGCGAAAGTGAACCTGAAAGTCTACCAGGACCGCAACACACGGCTGAAGACATACGAGTACCCGAATATGGACCGCCGGATGCAGGAAAGCCTGATTACCGCGAGGCATTCACTGGCGAACCTGAAAAGCGCGCAGGAGCATGGCGCCGTCCTGCGGAAGAACACGCTGTCGGCGGCGCACATCGCCGTTGAGCAGGCCGAGCGGAAGTTCTCGGATCTGAAGGCGGATTCCGGCCTGTTCAGTTTCAAAGCGCCGTTCGACGGCATAGTCGTCTACCATCAGTTGCCCGAGGGAACGGGCTCGGATCGCGTCCTGAAGCCGGACGATAAGATCGCCGCCGGCGCGACCGTGATGCAACTCGTCGCCCCTGGTAAGTTGCGGCTTGAGATCAGCCTGAACGAGATGCAGGCGTTCTGGGTTCGGCAGGGCGCCAAGGCGCGCATCACCGCGGCGGCGATGCCGCATGTGGTGTACGAGGGCACGTGTGGCGCTCCATTGGCCGCCCCCCGGGCGCAGCCGCCCGGCTTCGGCTTTGTGCTGCCCATTGGCATCGAGAAGGTGGATGCTCGGCTTCTGCCTGGCATGAAGGCCAACGTGAAGGTCGAAGCCGGCAGGGTCGAGAGTGTCATCGTGATCCCGATTGACCACCTTTCGGGCGGCCAAGTGACGGTGCGGCTGAAGGATGGCAAGACGGAGAGACGCGACGTGACGGTGGGGCAGTCGGACGGCAAGCTGGTGGAAATCCGATCCGGGCTGAAAGAAGGCGATCAGATCGTTCCGCAGGATAAAAAATGAGAATTATCCCCGTCCTGATTCTAATTGGGATGGCGGGCTGCTCCTCAAGGACGCCGCTCTTCTCAACAGCCGCCCCGAACACCAGGCCCGTGGAGGGCCCGGGCTACCGTGCCCAGGTGGACCAGGCGATTGCCAAAGGCGTAGCTTATCTGGTTGCCAGCCAGAATCCCGACGGATCCTGGGGCTCCGGCTTGGAAACGCGCGGGTTCGAGGTCTATTCGGTGATCCCCGGTACCCACGACGGCATGCGGGCGGCCACAACTTCCTTGTGTGTCATGGCTTTGCGTGAGGTCGGCGAGAAGGAAGCTCATGCCCGGGGGGTGGAGTTCCTCGTGGAACATGGCCAGGCTCGTCGCGACACGGCGGACCTGCTCTACAACATATGGGCGCACATCTATGTTGTGCAGGCACTATCCATTGAGATGCGCAGCAATCCGGACCCACGGATTGTGTCTGCGGTGAACTGGCACCTGGATCGTCTGGCTCGCTACCAAACTTACATGGGAGGCTGGAACTATTACGATTTTGAGGTCGGCACGCAGGTTCCGGCGGACCAGCCGACAAGTTTCGGCACGGCGGCCGGGCTGGTGGCCTTGTGGGAGGCGGAGAGGTCGGGCGTGAAACTGCCGGAGAAGATGGCTGAGCGGGCACTCCGGCGGCTGGCCGAAATGCGCATCCCCAATGGGTCGTACGTCTACAGCCTTGGTCTGCAATATGTGCCACGGATGGATGCGAACATGCCGCGAGGCAGCATCGGGCGGAACCAGGCATGCAATTTTGCGTTGTTGTTGTGGGGCTTTGGCAAGATGGATAAGGCCAAATGCGAAGCGGGACTGGAGGAATTTGAACGGGAACACAATTACATTCAGATGGGCCGCAAGAGGCACCTGCCGCATTCCTCCTGGTATCAGACCGCACCATACTACTACTATTTCGGCCACTATTACGCGGCGTTGTTGGTTGAGAAACTGGGGGAAGGCGGGCGCCGGTATGGGCCGATGGTGGCATCGGGCATCCTGCCGTACCAGGAGGCGGATGGGTCGTGGTGGGACTACGCGATGTGGGATTATCACAAGCCCTACGGGACGGCGTACTCGGTGATGAGCCTGTTGAGGTGCCGCTGACGGGATCGCGGGCAAAATCCGCGCATGAGCCGACTTGACAACAGCGTGTGATTCACTAGACTTTCCGGTCTGTCACTTTGCAGGTGACTGCGGGACTACTGCGTGCCCATTCGGGGCAAAGCTGCTGGGACTAGGAAGATATGACTGGCGACAGGATTCGAATTCGGATGGAAGCGTACGACCACCGGGCCCTCGACGCATCGGCGAAGGAGATCGTCGAGCATGCGAAGAGGACCAACGCCCGCGTGTGTGGTCCGGTTCCGCTGCCGACCCGCATTGAGCGGTACACCGTCCTGCGCAGCCCGCACATTGACAAGAAATCTCGAGAGCAGTTCGAGATGCGGACGCACAAGCGCGTTGTGGACATTTTCGAGCCGACGGCCCGTACGATCGAGGCGCTGAATCGCCTTGTGGTTCCGGCCGGCGTCTTCGTGAAAATCAAGGCTTAGTCTTTTTTGCTCGTCTGCCCCTGCCCGAAGGGGCATTTTTAGTGGTGGAGCGTGGGGTTCAGCCAAGAACCCATGAAGCCCCCGAGGGCCACGTCTCCCGGTGATGTATTTTCCGCTGTCGCCGGTCATGCCGGTCGTCGGCCGAACAGGAGTGGGCACGAGGCCCCGAGCGAGTTGGCCTCCTCTGCCTGAACGCACATGACACCCGCACTCATTGGCAGGAAACTGGGGATGACCCGGGTTTACGACGAGAAGGGCACGATTGTGCCGGTGACCGTCGTGCAGGCCGGGCCGTGCAGCGTGACTCAGGTCAAGACGGTGGACAGCGACGGCTATTTCGCGGTTCAGCTCGGTTTCGAGGGCTGCAAGCCGCGGCACAGCACCATGCCGGAGATCGGGCATACGGCGAAGGCCGGTGTGGAGCCCAAGCGTTTCTTCCGTGAAGTGCGGTTGAAAGCCGCCAGCGACGTTTCCGCGGGCGCGACGGTGACGGTGGACATCTTCAAGGACGTGCAGTTCGTGGACGTGGTGGGGACGAGCAAGGGCAAGGGGACGCAGGGTGTGATGAAGCGGCACCATTTCGGTGGGCAGCCGGGCTCGCACGGGACCGAGCGCAAGCACCGCTCGCCGGGCTCGATCGCTTCGCATGCGACCGCCCGCGGCTCGTGCGGCAAGCCCCGCAAGGGCCTTAAGATGGCGGGCCACATGGGCATGGACCGCGTGACGACCCGCAACCACTTCCTCGTCCGAATCGATCCCGACAACAACCTGCTGCTGATCAAAGGCGCGCTGCCCGGGCCGAACGGCTCGCTGCTGTATGTGCGCAAGAGCGTTACGGCGAAGATCAAGGTGGCGGTGGAGCAGGCGGAAGAGAAGAAGAAATAGGTTTGTCAGCGGTCGGTCGAGCGTGGCCGGATGATAGGTCGCCAGCGACGGACAACGGGCAACGGACAACGGACAGAACGCCATGATTGAGATACCGATTTACAACCAGGCCGGCCAGGAGGTCGCTAAGTTCCAGATCGACGAGCAGAAGCTCGGCGGCGAGGTTCGCCCGGCCCTGCTGAAGCAGGCGTTGGTGATGTATCACGCGAACCAGCGACAGGGAACGGTTCGGACGCTGGCTCGGGGCGAGGTGGCTGGCTCGACGCGGAAGATTTTCCGGCAGAAGGGCACGGGCAACGCCCGCACAGGCGGCATCCGCAATCCGGTCAAAGTTGGCGGCGGCCACGCCAAGAAGAAGCGTCCGAAGGATTGGCGGCTGGCGATGCCGAAGAAGATGCGGCGCCTCGCGCGGGACAGCGCGATTCTGAGCAAGATCCAGAGCCAGGAAATCCGGGTGGTGGACGAGATCAAGCTGGATGAGCCGAAGACGAAGAACGTGGCGAGGATTCTGAAGGCGCTGGGCATCGAGCGGACGTGCCTGGTGGCGCTGCCGCAGCATGATGCGGGCATTGAGCGGGCCGCGCGGAACATCGAGCGGGCGACGCTGACGACGGTGCCGCAGCTCAATGCCTGGGATCTTCTGCAGACACGGATGCTGGTGACGACCAAGGCCGGGCTGGAGGCGATTCTGGCGTAAGCGGCGGTTTTCGCCAAGGCAGCGAGGCAATCCATGGACAACATCAACATCATCATCAAGCCGCTGGTCACCGAGAAGAGCACGCACCAGCAACAGACGCTGAATGCGTACGCGTTTCAGGTCAGCCCGAGGGCCAGCAAGGACCAGATCAAGAAGGCGATCGAGTCGTTGTATTCGGTGAAGGTCGCCGAGGTCCGGACGATGACCCGCAAGGGCAAGCCGCGCCGCTCGCGGTATCGCATGGCGACGACCGGCGACTGGAAACGCGCGGTGGTCGTGCTGGAAGAGAACTCGAGAATCGAACTGTTCTAAGAGGCGAATATGCCCATCAAGTTTTACAATCCGACGAGTCCCGGGCGGCGCTCGGGCAGCGTGCTGGACTACAAGGCGGAACTGACGAAGTTCTCGCCGGAGAAGTCGCTGCTGAAACCGAAGCGCCGCGCCAGCGGGCGCAACCATCACGGCGTCATCACCGCCAAGCATCGCGGGGGCGGCAATAAGAAGATGTACCGGGTGATCGACTTCAAGCGGCGGAAGGACGATGTTCCGGCGAAGGTGCTGGGGATCGAGTACGACCCGAACCGGTCGTGTTTCATTGCCCTGATCCAATACGAGGATGGCGAGAAGGCTTATGTGCTGGCGCCCAAGGGTCTGCAGGTTGGCGCGACCATCATGAATGGGCCGAACGCCGGTCCGGACGTGGGCAATTGCGTGCCGCTGGCGAACATCCCGTCGGGCCTGGAGATTCACAACATCGAGTTGAATCCCGGGCAGGGCGGCAAGCTGATCCGCTCGGCAGGCGGAGTTGGTCGGCTGGGCGCGAAGGAAGGCGAGTGGGCGGTGATCATCCTGCCAAGCGGCGAGATGCGGCGGGTGCGTTCGGCGTGCCGGGCGACCATCGGGCAGCTTGGCAACCTGGACTGGATCAACGTCAGCATCGGCAAGGCCGGGCGCAATCGTCACATGGGCATCCGTCCGCATACGCGGGCAAAGTCGATGAACCCGATCGACCACCCGATGGGCGGCGGCGAAGGCCGGGCCAATGGCGGCCGGCACCCCTGCTCGAAGACGGGCGTTCTGGCCAAGGGCGGCAAGACTCGCAGCCCGAGGAAGAGCAGTGAGAAGTTGATTCTGAGGCGGCGCAAGTTCGGGCCGCACCAGCAGCGTCCGCAGACGGTTAACGTGTAATCCGAGTGTTGCCGGTGGTGACCGGCGGCTAAGAACCCATTACTGGCAGCTACCATGAGCAGAAGTTCGAAAAAAGGCCCCTTCGTCAGCGAGAAGCTGTTCCGGAAGGTCATTCGGCTGAACGAGGCAAGAGCGAAGCAGCCGATCAAGACCTGGGCGCGGGCGTCGACGATCACGCCGGAGATGGTCGGGCACACGTTCGAGGTTCACAACGGAAACAAGTTCATCAAGGTCTTCGTGCAGGAAGACATGGTTGGGCACAAGCTGGGCGAATTCGCCCCGACGCGGACGTTCCGCGGGCATAGCGGCCGCAAGGCGGCGACGCCGGGCGCGGTGTAGCGCGGGAAGCGTGCGAGAGGTGCCAGAGGTCCAGTGAGGAAACGATGCCATACGAAGCGAAACACCGGTTTGCCCGCATCGCCCCGCGCAAGGCGCGGCTGGTGATGGACCTGATCCGCGGGCGGGACGTTGAGGACGCGCTGTCGATGCTGCGATTCAGCAAGAAGCGCGCGGCGATGCTGATCGACAAGGTCGTGAGGTCGGCGGTGGCGAACGCGACGGAGCAGGAGGCCGACACGGACACGCTGTATGTCAGCGAGTGCCGGGTGGATCCGGGTCCGATCATCAAGCGGTTCCAGCCAAAGGACCGCGGCAAGGCGTATTCGATTCACAAGAAGATGAGCCACCTGGTGGTGAAGCTGGACGAGCGGGCGTAAACCCGAGGAAAGCGATATGGGCCAGAAAGTAAATCCCCTTGGTTTTCGGATCGGCATCACGGAAGAGTGGAAGAGCAAGTGGTACGCTCCGAAGCAGGCGTATGGCGAGTTCCTCGGCGAGGACTTCCGGATCCGCCGCTACGTGGATGAGAAGCTGAACCGCAAGCCTCCGTTCGCGGCGGTCAGCGACATCATCATCGAACGCACCCGCGAAGAGGTGCGGATCACCCTTCGAACGGCGCGTCCGGGCCTGGTGATCGGCCCCAAAGGCGCTGAGGTGGACAAGCTGCGAGAGGAACTGGAAGACCTGATCAAGCGCAAGGTCGGGCCGGTGAATGTGATCGAGATCAAGAACCCCGACCTGAACGCGCAACTCGTCGCCGAGGCGGTCGGCGAGCAGCTCAAGAAGCGGGCGAGTTTCCGGCGCGTGTTGAAACAGCGTACGGAATCAACGATGCAGGCCGGCGCCAAGGGCATCAAGATCCAGATCAGCGGTCGGCTCGGCGGGGCGGAAATCGCCCGAAGTGAACACACAGTGGTCGGTTCGATTCCGCTGACGACGCTCCAGGCGAATGTGGATTATGGCTACGCCATCGCCCGGACAACCTATGGCACGATCGGCATCAAGTGCTGGATCTACCGGGGCATGTACGGCGAGGAAGTGCAGGAGACGGACGTGCGGCCGGGCGGCCCGATGCGGCGCATGCGGCGGTAAGTCGCCGGCGACGGATTACGGACACGGACAACGGACAAGAGCAGGTGACATATGCCTTTGATGCCAAAGCGGGTGAAGTTCCGCAAGAGCCAGCGCGGGAAGATGAAGGGCGTGGCCCAGCGCGGCAACCGGGTGAGCTTCGGCGAATACGGTTTGCAGTCGATGGAGTCGGCGTGGATTACGGCCAAGCAGATAGAGGCGGGTCGTGTGGCGGTGACCCACTACCTGCACCGTGAAGGCCGGTTTTTCATCCGGATATTCCCGCACAAGCCGGTGTCGTCGAAGCCGCTGGAAACCCGTATGGGCAAAGGCAAGGGCGAGCCGGAGTTCTGGGTGGCGATCGTCAAGCCGGGCACGATCATGTACGAGGTGGCCGGCGTGGACGAGGCGACGGCGAAGCGGGCGTTGTCGCGCGTTGCGAACAAGCTGCCGATTCGGACGCGGTTCGTATCGCGCAAACATCAGGTGGCATGAGATTGTGGCGGCGTCGGCCGGCGACAGGAAAGAGCCATGAAGATCAAAGAGATACGCGAGAAAGAGACGGACGCGATCCTGGCGGAGTTGCGGGACAAGGAAAAGCACCTGTTTGACCTGCGCACGCAGACCGTGACGGAGAAGGTGGAGGACACGAGCCAGTTCAGCAAGACGCGGCACGAGATCGCGCAGATGAAGACGGTGCTGCGGGAACGGCAGTTGGCACAGAGCAAGGCGCAGGGCCAGGCCCAGGCGAAATGAGGCAAGCAAGAGGCCGGCGGCGCTGAAAGCCCGTCGGAATGATCCATGGCAGAGACGAACACGGCAAAGCAGGCGAGAGCGGCCCTCAAGACGGTGGTCGGCGTGGTGGCCTCCGACAAGGCCGACAAGACCATCAAGGTGGTCGTGGAATACCAGACGATGCACCCGAAGTACGGCAAGTACCTCAAGCGGCGAACGGTGCTGCACGCCCACGACGAAACGAACGAGGCGAAGGAAGGCGACCGAGTGGAGGTGGCGGAGTGCCGGCCGCTGAGCAAGCTTAAGCGGCACCGGCTGGTGCGGATCGTCGAGAAGGCACCAGAGCGCGCGGTGCAGGTCTCGGCTGAGGAAGTGATGACCGGGAAGGCGCCGGAAGAGCGCTAGCCGTGGGATTCGATGACCGGAGCATGCCATGATTCAACAACAGACGTATCTGGACATCGCCGACAACACGGGCGCGAAGCTGGCGATGTGCATCAAGGTGCTTCGCGGCAGCAGCAGCCGCGGGAAGTTCAAGCGCAGGGTGGCGCAGATCGGCGACGTGATTATTGGCGTCGTGAAGAAGGCGATGCCGACGGGCGACGTGAAGGACGGCGACATTGTGCGGTGCGTGGTCGTGCGGACGAAGCACGTGACGAGGCGGGCCGACGGCAGCTATGTCCGGTTCGACCGGAATGCGGCGGTGATTGTGGATAACGACGGCAATCCCCGTGGCACGCGCATCTTCGGCGCAGTGGCTCGCGAGCTTCGCGACAAGAATTTCACGAAGATCGTGTCGCTGGCGGCGGAGGTCGTCTGAGCGGTAACGGCCGGCAAGAGAGCGGCACAGGCAACTAGCAATTGGCAACTGACATGGCACGACACATTAAGACCGGCGATACAGTGGTGGTGATCGCGGGACGCGACAAGGGCAAGACAGGGCGCGTGCTGCGAATCCTGGCGGACAAGGAGCGCGTGGTGGTGGAAGGCGTGAACCGCGTGTGGAAGCACGTGCGTCCATCGCAGCGGAACCCGCAGGGCGGTCGGATTCAGAAGGATGCGCCGATTCACATCAGCAATGTGATGCCTTCGGACCCCGGGGCGGCCAGCCGGGGCACGCGGGTGCGGATGCAGGTGATCGACGGTCAGAAGCACCGCGTCGCGGTGAAGAGCGGCACGGATCTCGGTCGCGTTGGCAAGCAGTGACACCCAAGTCCGCCAGGTATTAGCCTGGACGGCAAGCAGGAATACAGTCATGGCAGAAAACGAGAAGGAAAAGAGAGAAGGCGGCAAGCCGAAGCAGCAGGGAGGCGAGAAGAAAGCCAAGAAGCCTAAGGCGCCGGCCGTCGAGGCGGCGGGCGGCGCCGACGAGGCTCCGCAGCAGCCCGCGCCGCCTGCTCGGCTGTACGAGCGATACCGTAAGGAGATTGTGCCGCAACTGAAGCAGCGGTACGGCTATGCCAACTCGCTGGCGGTGCCCCGGCTCGAGAAGATCGTGATCTCGATGGGCCTGGGCAAGATCATGACCAGCGGCGGCGCCGATGCGAAGGGCAAGTTTGAGACGGCCGAGAAGGAACTTGCGGTGATCGCCGGTCAGAAGCCGGTGCGGTGCAAAGCGAAGAAGAGCGTGGCCAACTTCAAGGTTCGCGAGGGGATGGAGACGGGCCTGAAAGTGACGCTTCGGGGCGCTCGGATGTATGAGTTCCTGGATCGGTTGATCACGCTGGCGATTCCGCGCGTGAAGGACTTCCGCGGATTGGATCCCAGCGGTTTTGACGCGAACGGAAATTTCAATTTCGGGTTCACGGAGCAGACGGTCTTCCCTGAAGTGGATGCGGCGACGGTGACGTTCCAGCAGGGCATGAACGTGACGATGGTGCTGACGGGCGGAAACGCCGAGCACAGTCGGGACCTTCTGAGGCAGTTCGGGATGCCGTTCCGCGAGAGCGGCAAGCAGAGCTAAGCAGAGTCAGGAATACGCTATGGCAACCAAAGCCTGGGTTAACAAGCAGGAACGGCGGGCGGCGCTGGTAAAGAAGTACGCCGAAATCCGCCGGCAGCTCAAGAAGGAAAAGAACTACGCGGCGCTGGCGAAGCTGCCGCGGGATTCGAGCCCGACGCGCTCGCACCTGAGGTGTCAGATCACCGGACGGTCGAAAGGCGTTTACCGCAAGTTTAAGATCTGCCGCATCATGCTCCGCGAGCTGGCGCTGGCCGGGCAGATTCCGGGCATGAGAAAAGCAAGCTGGTAGGGAAACACCCGGGACCCGCGCTGCGGCGGCCTGTCCGCCTGGCGGGTGGGACCCGGAAACGTGAATCGGAGACGATAGCAGCGATGAACAACCAAGACCCCATCGCGGACATGTTGACGAGAATCCGGAATGCGAACCGGGTCGGTCGGCGCATGGTGCTGATCCGCAACAGCAAGATCTGCAACGGGATCGCGCACGTGCTGAAGGCTGAAGGCTATATCGATGACTTCGACGTGATCGATGACGCCAGCAAGCAGGGGCAGATCCGGATCCGCCTGAAGTACGCCAGCAACGGCGAACGCGTGATTCACGCGCTGGATCGCTCGAGCAAGCCCGGGCGGCGCGTCTACCGGAAGGTGGCGGAGCTTCCCAAGGTGCTCAATGGCCTTGGCATCGCCGTGGTCAGCACGAGCAAGGGCGTGATGAGCGATCGGCGCGCCCGCGAAGAGAACGTGGGCGGCGAGCTGCTGTGCACGGTGAGCTAAGCGAATTGCGAAGGTGAAACCATGAGTCGTATCGGCAAGAAACCCGTACCGATCGGCACCGCGAAGGTGAGCATCGCCGATAAGGTGGTGCGCTTCGAGGGGCCCAAGGGCAAGCTGGAATTGAAAGTGCATCCGGCGGTCGACGTGAGCCTCGACCAGGAGAAGAAAGAGCTGGTTGTGACGCGCCGCGATGACGAGAAGCCGAGCAAGGCGCTGCACGGCCTGACGCGGGCGCTGCTGGCCAATTATGTGGTGGGCGTGACCGAGGGCTACAAGCGTTCCCTTGAGGTTCAGGGTGTCGGCTACAAGGCCGAGCTCCGCGGCAAGGAACTGGTCCTGTCGGTGGGTTTTGCCAACAGCATCCACGTGGATGTTCCGGCGGGGCTGAACGTTACGGTGGAAGGCAGCAAGATCCATGTGGCGGGTCCTGACAAGCAGCAGGTTGGGCAGTTCGCCGCCGAGGTGCGCAAGGTGCGCAAGCCCGAGCCCTACAAGGGCAAGGGCATCCGCTATGAGGGCGAAGTCGTGAAGATCAAGCCGGGCAAGGCGGTTACCGGCGCGGCGGGCGGCAAGTGATGATGGCCGCCGCGATGCGCTGCGGCGGATTTGGACAATAGATCAACTGGGGCTTCGAACATACCCGAGACCCCCGGAGTTGACCGATGGCAGACAAAAACAAAGAGAAGGCAGTTCGATTCCAGCGGCGCAAGTGGCACGTTCGCAACAGCGTGTTCGGCACGCCACAGCGCCCGAGGCTGAGCATCTACCGCAGCGGCAAACACATTTACGCACAGCTCATCGACGATATGAGCGGGCGTACGCTGGCGACGGCGGCCAGCACGATGAAGGATGTGCGCGGCGACCTGAACAATGGCGGCAACGTCGCTGCCGCCAAGCGTGTCGGGCTGGCGATTGCGGAGCGAGGGAAGCAAGCTGGTGTGACGATGGTGTGCTTCGACCGCGGCGGGCGAATGTACCACGGTCGCGTCAAAGCCCTGGCGGATGCCGCCCGCGAAGGTGGATTGAAGTTCTGAGGTTGACCCGGAGGCGCATCGCGGCGGAATTGCGTTCCGCAACTGTGCAAGCGAGCAGAGCATATGGCAGAAGAACAGCAGCAAACGACCGGATCAGAGCAGGAACAGCAGGCCGCTAGCCCGGCCCCGGCCCCGGAGTCCGCACAGGCGGCGGCGCACATCGCCGCCGGCGCTGAATCAGCGCCCGGTGCCGCGGAACGGCGTCCGCAACGAGGTGGTCCGCCCAGCCAGCGTGGTCGGGGCGGTCCGCAGCGAGGCGGCAGGCCCGGCGGCCGTGATCGCCAGCAGCGATCGAGCCCTGAGGAAGAGGGCGGCGTCGAGTCCTCGGTGGTTCACATCAACCGTTGCGCCAAGGTGGTCAAGGGCGGCCGGACGTTCAGCTTCGGCGCC
>CAZMXI010000114.1:0-16697 GCA_964570205.1 uncultured Tepidisphaeraceae bacterium | reverse complement strand
CCCTCCTTGTCCAGATCGGCCGTCGCAACAACCGGCCTGCCCCTAGACGCCCTCTTCCGGCCGTTTCCGGCGCTGACCGCCCGGCGACGATTCCACCGACCCGAGCTTTCCATCCATCTCGGTGGATACCCTCGACCGCCCCTGTCACCTATAATCGGTGGTTCAACCGGAGTGTGATGAACATGATTCAATCCGACGATGGAAGGGCGCTTCAGCCAACCCGTGTGGGCTGCGAGGATGATGCCGGCGATGCCACCGGCGTTCGTGCCGGCGTGGACCTGCCTCGCATTGAAAGAGCCGTCCGCGAAATTCTCATCGCCGTCGGCGAAGACCCCGACCGCGAAGGGTTGCTCCGCACTCCCAACCGCGTCGCCCGCTCCTTCGCCGAACTGATGGCCGGCCTCAACGAAGACCCCCGCGTACATCTCAAGACGGTCTTCCACGAGCGTTACGACGAGGTCGTCCTCCTCCGCGACATCGAGTTCCATTCTCTCTGCGAGCACCACCTGCTCCCCTTCACCGGGCGGGCCCACGTGGCTTACCTTCCTGATGGCAAGGTGGTGGGGCTCAGCAAGCTCGCACGCCTGGTCGAAGGCTACGCCCGCCGCCCCCAGGTCCAGGAACGCCTTACCACCCAGATTGCCGACGCCCTCATGGAAGAGCTCAGCCCCTTGGGCGCAGCCTGCATCGTCGAAGCCACCCACACCTGCATGACCATCCGCGGCGCGAAGAAACCGGGCAGCGTCATGGTCACCAGCGCACTCCGCGGCATCTTCAAGGAGAACCCCGCCAGCAGGACGGAGATCCTCTCGCTCATGTACGGCAGCGCCAAGCTATGACCGTAAACCCCCGCGAATGACCCCTCGCCCCGCGGGCATTCGCCTATAATCAAGCATGATGTCAGAAGTGAATACCCGTATCGAACAATTCCGCAAGATGGCCGAGGATGACCCCGGCAACGAGCTGGGGCATTTCTCGCTGGGCAGGGCCTATCTTGAGGCCGGCATGGATGACCCCGCCATCGCCAGCCTCGGTCGAGCCCTCCAGATCAACCCCAATCTCAGCCGCGCCTACCAACTCATGGCTTCAGCCCTGATGAATAAGGGCCAGCGCGACGCCGCCGTCGAGCGCCTCACGCGCGGCGTCGAGGTGGCGGCCGCCCGTGGCGATGTGCTGCCCGGGAACGAGATGGCGCGAATGCTCCAGGATATGGGCGTTCCCGTTCCGAAGACCGATGCCGCCCAGGCCGACCAGCCCGTCGGCGAAGGCCAGGTGCGCTGCGTTAGGTGCGGCAATGTCGGCCCGAAGCTCGCCAAGCCCCCCTTCCGCAATCCGCAGGGCCAGATGATCTTCGACAGGATCTGCCAGCCCTGCTGGCGCGAATGGATCGGCATGGGCACCAAGGTGATCAACGAGCTGCGCCTGCCGCTGAACGATCCGCAGGCTCAGAAGGTTTACGACCAGCACATGCTGGAGTTTCTGAACCTGAAGTAGCGACTGCACTGGCGCAATCACCGCCGCGCACACCGCGAGCATCAGCGGCGACTGGGCCGTGCGCGGGGTCTATTCCACCTTCCACGTCTCCGGCCCGGTCACCAGTTCCTGAAGGTTTCCCTCGCCACGGCGTGCGACCGCTTCGTCGATCTGTCCATGGACCAGATCGTCATAGGTCGGCTGTTCCACCGCCCGGAACACACCTACGGGCTCGGGGAATTCGGGATGCCGCATGCGGCTGAGCAGGAAGGCCGCGCTGGAATTGGGATTCAGTTCATCGTGAACGGCCAGTTCCGCGGCGTTCACATCCGCCACATTCACGACCTCCGGCGACCAGCCCTTCAGCCGGATGCCCTTGTCGCGGTTCTTGCCAAAAACCAGCGGCTTGCCGTGCTCCAGGTACAGCAGCGAGTCCGTCCGCGCATCCCTGTCGCCCGCGAACCCGTAAGCGCCGTCGTTGAAAATCACGCAGTTCTGGTAGACCTCGACGAAAGCCGTGCCCTTGTGCTTTGCCGCCCGCTCGATGACGTATTCCAGGTGCTTCACATCGGCATCCAGCGCCCGCGCCACGAACGTCGCCTCGCAGCCCAGGGCAACGGAGATTGGCCGCACCGGGGCTTCCACCGTGCCCACCGGCGAGCTCTTGGTCTTCTTTCCCTGCTCGCTCGTCGGCGAATACTGGCCCTTGGTCAGCCCGTATATCCGGTTGTTGAACATGATGACCTTCAGGTCCACGTTCCGCCGTACCATGTGCATGAAGTGGTTGCCGCCGATGGCCAGCGCATCGCCGTCGCCGGTCATGACCCACACATTCAGGTCCGGCCTCGCCAGCTTCAGGCCCGTGGCGATGGTCGGCGCGCGGCCGTGGATGCTGTGGAACCCGTACGTGTTCACGTAGTAAGGGAACCGGCTCGAACAGCCGATGCCCGAAACGAACACCGTCCGGCTGCGCTCCATCTTCAGCTTCGCCAGCGTCTTCTTGACCACCGCCAGGATCGCGTAATCGCCGCATCCCGGGCACCAGCGCACTTCCTGGTTGCTGGCGAAATCATGGGGCTTCAGTTCACAAGGAGCAGGACCAAGGGTCATCATACACCTACCAATGCTTCCGCCTGAGAATGCGGATCTCCGGCCTGTGCGTTACTTCCCGATCAGCTTCTTCACGCCTTCGACTATGTCCGACCGCGTGAACGGCTGCCCGCGAACCTTGGTCAGGCTCAGCGGCGCGATCAGGTACTCGGCCCGGATGACATATTCGAGTTGCCCGAGATTCAGCTCGGGGATGATCACTTTCCTGAATCGCTTCAGGATGTCCCCCAGATCCTTCGGCAGCGGGTTGAGGTACCTCAGATGGCACGCCGACGCCTCGATCCCCTGCCTGCCCAGTTCCAGCACGCCCGCCTTGATGGCGCCATAGGTGCCGCCCCAGCCGAGCAGCAGCACCTCGCCCTGCTGCGCCCCGGTCCACAGGTATGGGTCTCCGGCCGGCTCGATCCCGGCGACCTTGGCCGCCCGGAACTGGCACATCTTTTCGTGGTTGATCGGATCGTGGCTGACGTTGCCCGCCCCGTCGGCTTTCTCCAGGCCGCCGATGCGGTGCTCGAGCCCGGGCGTCCCGGGAATCGCCCACGGCCGCGCCATGTCGCCGTTTCGCTTGTACGGCATGAAGCCCTTGGGGTCGTTGGGCTCGGCCGGGTGCTGTACCTGGATTTTCGGAAGCTTCGAGACATCCGGCACGAGGAACGGCTCAGCGCCGTTGCCCAGATAGCCGTCGGAAAGCAGGATCACCGGCGTCATGTACCGCACGGCGATCCGGAACGCCTCGATCGCGGCCCAGAAGGCATCCGATGGCGAGGCGCACGCGATCACAGGCAGCGGGCACTCGCCGTTGCGGCCCATGATGGCCTGGAACAGATCCGCCTGCTCGGTCTTCGTCGGCAGGCCCGTGCTCGGGCCACCGCGCTGCACATTGATGATCACCAGCGGCAGTTCCGTCATCACAGCCAGGCCGATGGCCTCGGTCTTCAGGGCCATGCCCGGGCCGCTCGTGCCGGTAGCGGCCAGGGCCCCGCCGAACGCCGCCCCAACCGCCGACCCGATCCCGCAGATCTCATCCTCGGCCTGGAAGGTCACCACGCGATGGTTCTTCATTTCCGCAAGCGAATGCAGGATGTCGCTGGCCGGGGTGATGGGGTAGCTGCCGTAGAACAGCTCCTTGCCCGCCAGCTTCGCCGCCGTCACCAGCCCCAGCGCCACCGCCTCATTCCCGGTCACCCGGCGGTACGTTCCCGCCGGCAGCGGCGCTCGATCGATCCTGTACTGTTCGTGCAGCAGCTCGCTCGTTTCGCCATAGTTGTAGCCGGCCCGAAGCGTCAACTGGTTCGCCTGCGCCACGGCCGGCAGCTTCTTCGCGAACTTCTCCTGTATGTAGTGCAGCGTCGGCTCAAGCGGCCGGTCATACAGCCAGTACACCACGCCCAGCGCAAAGAAATTCTTGCAGCGGTCCACCTGCTTGAGGTTGAGCCCGCAATCCTTCACCGCCTCGGCGTTCATCCGGTTGATCGGCAGCTTTATCACCCGGTATCCCGCCAGCGACGAATCGTCCAGCGGGCTCTTCTCGTAACCTGCCTTCTTCAGGTCGGCCGGCGTGAACGCATCTTCGTTCACCAGGACAATCCCGCTCTTCTTGACGCTGCGCAGGTTCGCCTTCAGCGCCGCCGGGTTCATCGCCACCAAGGCATCCACCTCGTCGCCCGGCGTGTAAATGTCGTTGGCCGCGATCTGGATCTGAAAACCGCTCACACCCGCGACGGTGCCGGCCGGAGCGCGGATTTCCGACGGATAATCGGGCAGGGTCGCGATGTCGTTGCCCACCAGCGCCGACGTGTCGCTGAACTGCATCCCGACAAGCTGCATGCCATCGCCGCTGTCGCCCACGAAGCGAATCGTTACCGACGGGATCGTTACGACCGGCTTCTGGGCGCCGGCGGCGCCGACTGCTGAAGTTGCTGTGCTCATGTGAGGTTCCGCGATACGCGACAATCACCGGCCGTACGCCAACCCGGCCCCTTCGCAGGTCGCGCCCCGGCCAATCAAGACGGTCAGGAAAGTCGATCGGCGTCGCAAACCCCGGTTGAAACACCCGATCCTGAAACATCCCTCCCGCCAACGAACGCCGGACAATACCTGTCCCCCCCGGCGTTTTCAATAGCCGATCGGCCCAACTCCCATTTTCACGTGAAGCATTTCACAATTGCGCCATTCGGCCTACCCATGGCGGGCTATTCCACCTCGTAACCCTGCCTCTGATACTCCGCCAGCCGGTAGTACAGCGTCCGAAGACTGATCCCCAGTTCCGCCGCCGTCTCGCTTCGATTGCCCCCATGCCGCTTCAACGCCTCGATGATATGTTGCCGTTCATACTGCTCCAGCGTGGCGGTCTCTCCCGCCTCGGGCGCCGGGTCGCCCTCGGCCGCCTGCGTCTCCGGCAGCTTGGTCCGCTCTTCCAGCCGCTTGCGCGCCCGGTCCAGCGCCACCTCCATATCTCCCAGATGACATGGCTTGGTCAGGAACTCCACCACGTCCAGGTGGATTGCCCGCTTGGCCGACTCCAGATCCCCGAACCCGGTCAGTACGACCACCTGCGTCTCCGGCCATCGCCGGCGCACCACCTCAAAGCACTCCATCCCGCCCATTCCGGGCAGGTTCAGGTCCAGCAGCACAATGGCGCTTGGCTTGTCCTCCAGCAACCGGATGGCGTCCTCGCCCGTCCGCGCTGAGCGCACCTCGTGCCCCCACGACCCGATCGCGCGCTCCAGCAGCTCGCGCATCCGCGCTTCATCTTCCACCACCAGCACCGACATGTCCTTCACCGGCCCCATCACATGCCTCCGCCCGCCCTGGTCACGTTGTCACCCTTGGCCTGCTCGACTCCCTCCCCCAGCCCCGGCAACTCCACCACAAACCGGCTGCCTTTCCCCACGCCATCGCTCTCGGCCACGATCCGCCCGCCATGATTCTCCACGATCGCATGCGTAATCGACAGCCCCAGGCCCGTGCCGGGCGCTGCCGAGCCCCGTTTCCCAGTATAAAATGGCTCGAAGATCCGCTCCAGCACCTCCGCGCTCATTCCGCGCCCCGTGTCCTCGACCACCAGCTTCACTTTCCCCGCTTCACCAGTCACCGCAACCCGCACACGCCCCCCATTCTCCTTAACCGCCTCCAGCGCGTTCAGAGTCAGGTTCAACACAACCTGCTTCATCTCTCCCTCGCTCGCCAGCACCGTCAGATCCGGGCCTTGCGCAACCTCCAGGGCCAAGTCTCCCCGCGCGTCATCCTGCAGCCCGCCCACGATCGACACCACCTCCGACGCAATCCGACCCAGCGACACCGCCGCTCTCCGCTCCTCCCCCGGCCGCGCCAGCGTCAGCAGCTTCTGCACGATCTGCTTGCACCGGAACGCCTCCTCGCAGATCACCCCCAGCGTCCGCCTCGCCTCTTCCACCGCCACCGCCGCGTCCTCGCCATCGAGTTTCTTCTGCGCAAATTCCGCATACCCGGCAATGATCCCGATCGGATTGTTGATCTCGTGCGCCACCCCCGCGGCCAGATAACCCACGCTCGCCAGACGCTCCGACCGCACCAGCTCCCGGCTCTTCTCCGCCACCTTCCGTTCCAGTTCCCGATACAGTCCATGCAACTCAGCGGCCATGCGGTTGAAGTCCTTCGCCAGGGCCTCGAACTCCGCGTGGCCCTGCTCTTCAACACGCTCGGCGAACTGCCCCTCGGCGACCCGCCGAACGCCCTGCCCGAACCTTGTCAACGGCCGCATCACGCTGCGATAGTGCCAAACCCCCACCAGGATCGTCCCCGCCGCGGCCACGGCCGACACCGCCGCCAGTGCGGTCACCGTCGTCCGCCGCTTGCGATTTGCCGCCTCCTGCGTCCGCTCAATCTGACCGCGCATCTCCGCCGCCAGGTTGCTCGCCTGGACGAGTATTCGATTCAGCGCCGGCAGCATTTCCCGGGCATCGCCCTCTCGTCCCGCCGCAATCACCCCCCACAACTGCGCCTGCGCGCTCTCCAGTTCCTTCCCGATCTCCCCGCGCAGACTCCCGGCCGGCCCGCCCGCGCCGACCGCCGCGAACAACTTCAGTTTGCCCGCTGCCGTCTGCAGTTGCTGCATCGCCTGCCGCGCATCGCCCCCCGGCAGCGTCAGCAGCGTCCGCGCCACCGCCACGTGAGAGCTGATCTCGTAAACCGACCTCAGCTCCTCGTATCCCGCAATCGCCGATGAGAAATCCGCGTGCATCCCCAACACCCCCCACAAACCGGCCCCGATCATCAGCACCAGCCCGACGATCATCGCCGCAATCTGATATCCCATCTTTCGCCGCAGCGTCATGTCCGCCAGTATAAGCCCGGGTCCCGGTTTCCTCACGCCGGGTCGTATCCGCTCCCGCCCCACGGATGGCACCGCAGCACCCGCCGGATCGTTCGCCAGGTGCCTTTGATCGCCCCGTGCCTGGTCAACGCGTCGATCGCGTACTGCGAGCACGTCGGCGTGAACCGGCAGTGCCCGCCCATCAGCGGGCCGAGCGTGCCCCGGTACAGATACACAAGCTGGATCAGCATCCACCGCATGGCGCCTTAATCCATCCTCCGCGGACCCGCCGCCTCGCCGCGATTCCGCCATGTTGCGTGCAATTTCAGCATCAGCCCCGTCAACAGCGCCTGATAGGCCGCCAGCATGAGCGGCTCATGCGGTCGGACCACGATCACCACGTCATATCCGGCCGGCATATCGTGCTGACGCTGCCGGAACGCCTCCCGCAACAGCCGCTTGATCCGGTTGCGGCGCGGCGCTGTCCCCACCTTGCGCGAAATGGAAATCCCCAGGCGCGCCCGCTCCAGTGCGTTCGGAACCCCATACAGGGTCAGCGGCCCGCGCGATTCACGCACCCGCCCCTCAAACACCCGCGAAAACTCCTCCCGCGAGCGTATCCGCATCGCCTTCGGAAATGTGTAGCGCACCTCAATGAAATCCCTTCCCCGCCAGCCATCGCTCGGCATCCAGCGCCGCCTTACATCCCATCGCCGCCGCGGTGATCGCCTGCCGATACGTCGCATCGGCCACATCTCCCGCGGCGAACACGCCCTCCACGCTCGTCGTCGTCCGGAACGCATCCTCCAGAAGGATGTACCCGCGCGGGTCCAGTTTCAACTGGTTGTTCAGGAACTTCGTGTTCGGCGTGTGCCCGATCGCCACGAACAGCCCGGTCGCCTCAATCTCTTTCTCTTCCATCGTCTGAACGTTCTTCACCCGCACGCCCGTCATCCCCCGTTCATCGTCTCCCAGAACTTCCTGAACCACCGAATCCCACACCGGCGTTACCTTCTCGTTGCTTAGAAGCCGATCCGCCATGATCGTGCTGGCGCGCAGCTTGTCCCGGCGATGCACCAGGTAGATCGTACTGGCGAATTTCGTCAGATACGTCGCCTCTTCCGCCGCGCTGTCGCCTCCGCCCACCACCACCACCGGCTTGTTCCGGAACCGCGGCAGCGCCCCGTCGCATACCGCGCACGCCGACACGCCGTGATTCTTGAACCGCCCCTCCGACTCCAGACCGATGTAATTCGCGCTCGCCCCCGTCGCCACCACCACCGCATGCGCCTCCGTCGTCCCGCCCGACGTGTCCCGGATGACAAACGGACGCTTCGACAGGTCCACGCTCAGGACATCCTCCGTCATGATGCGCGTTCCGAACCGCTCGGCCTGCTCGCGCATCTTCATCATCAATTCCGGCCCCTGGATTCCCTCCGGGAAACCCGGGAAGTTCTCGACCTCGGTCGTCAGATTGAGCTGCCCCAGCGGCAGCGTCCCCTTCAAACGGTTGTCCTCGGAAATCGCGCCTTCAAAAACCAGCGGATTCAGGCTCGCACGCGCCCCGTACACCGCGCAAGTCCATCCCGCCGGACCCGAACCGATAATCACGAGCTTCTCTGCCATATCATTCCCATTGTAGCAGCGACGACCCGATTTTCCTTATGTCCATCCTTCGATCGCCCTTGCGATGTTCTGCTCCTCCGCCGCCTCTCCGTCCAGCCACCGCACACCGCGAAACCGCTTGAACCACTTCATCTGCTTCCGCGCCAACTGTCGCGTCGCGATCTTGATCCGTTCCACCGCGTCATCCCGCGACAGCCTTCCCTCAATGTGCTCGATCAACTCCCGATATCCCGTCGCCTCCGCCGCCGTCCTCGACAAACCGCCATACCGATCCAGCAGCCCCCGCAACTCCTCCACCCATCCCTCGGCCATCATCTGCTTCACCCGCGCGTTGATCCGACGGTTCAACACCTCTCGATCCCACATCAATCCCACCCACGTCGCCGGATGTCTCGTCGCCTCGGCCGCCCACTCCGTCTGAAACGCCGAAATCGGCCGCCCCGTCAGGGCGTGCACCTCCAGCGCACGCACCAGCCGCTTCGTGTCGTTGACATGAATTCGCGCCCCCGCCAGCGGATCCACCTCCATCAGCCGCCGATGCATCGCCTCGTTCCCCATCTTCATCAGCCGCTGACGGACCTCGGCATCGGCCCCCGGCCCGTCAAACAAACCCTCGAAGAGCGCCTTGTAGTACAACGGCGTTCCGCCGGTCACCACCAGCGGAACGCCCCGCTTGGCCGCATCCGCAATGACTCCATCCGCCATCTCCACAAACCGCGCCACCGTAAACGCCTCATCCGGTTCCACGATGTCCATCAGGTGATGCGGCACCTCCGCCCGCTCCTGGGCGGTCGGCTTCGCCGTCCCCACATCCATCCCCCGATAGATTGTCATCGAGTCCACGCTCAGAATCTCCCCTCCCGCTTTCCGCGCAATCTGCAGCGCCAGCCGCGACTTGCCCGAACCCGTCGGCCCGATCACCACCAGCGGTTGTCTGGTCCCAACTGCCATGTCGGCAACACCTGCAAAAATGGCAGCCAACGCCTCGAAATGCCGCCTTCGTAAATATCGCACACACAGCCAATTACGCAAGCCGACTTCTGGCACACGGTTTGAATTACCTACTTGCGTTGGAGAACTGCAAGATAGAAAGGAGATCAGTTATGGCACTTCCGATTCGTGCATTGCGGACTGCGTCCGATCCGTTCGACATGCTGCATCGCGAGTTTGATGGCGTTCTGAACCGTATGTTCGGCGGCGAGCCCAACGGCGGCCGTGCCTGGTCGCCTTATGCCGTCGATGTTCGCGAAGATGCCGATCACTTCTACGTTGATGCCGAACTCCCCGGCTTCCGCAAGGAAGACATCGACATCACCCTCGAAAACCAAACCCTCACCATCTCGGCCGAACGCGCCCAGGAAGAGCAGAAACAGGGCGACTACCTCCTCAACGAGAGGCGATACACCCGCTTCCTGCGCAGCTTCACCCTGCCCCCCACTGTGGATGACAAGCAGGTTGAGGCCAAGCTGCATGATGGCATCCTCAACGTCATCCTGAACAAGCGGGAGGAAACCAAACCCCGGAAATTCCAGGTCTCGTAAATCCTCATTCTCCCCTTGCCCCCGATGCGACGTGCCCCCCGACAAGGCGCCCTCCTGGGCGCCTTGTTTGTTTTCTCTTGATACCGACGCCATCCCGACCTAACCCGCTTCAACGACTTTATGCGTTTCCGCGGACCGGTTGAACGAGTCGTCGCCACCGCCGATCATTCCAAAGCCCGTCTGCCCTGCTCGGCGGTCACCGCATTGAGTGGGATGTTGCCGCCATCGCCAACGATTTGCTGTCCCTCTCTCGACAGCAGAAACCGCGTAAATTCCGCCGCGGGACCACTGAGCGACCGATTCGGCGGCTTGTTCACGCACACATACAGATATCGGCTCAGCGGGTATTTATGCGCGCGAATGTTGGCGGACGTCGGCGCGTAGAACTTACCGTCGGAGCCCGCCAAGGGAACGGCACGCACCCGCTTGGCCGCGAAGAAGATGCTGGCGCACCCGATAGCTTGTGGATCGGCGGCGACATCCTGGACGATCGCCGACCCCGTCCGTTCGATCCGTAGAGACAGCCGGAACTCGCCGCCGCCCAACACTTGCCGGCGGAAAGTCTGATTGACCCCGTCGGCCGGATCATACCCGTAGAGTCTGATCGGGCGATCGACCCATTCCTCCGTCAGGCCCAGTTGGCCCCATGTCTCGATAGAGCCTCCGCCGCGAAGCTGCGTCCGCGAGAAAACGCCATCCAACTGCGTGAGGGTCATGGAGGCAACCGGATTGGTCTTCTCAACATAGATGGCCAAGGCATCGGCAGCCACTTTGATCTGGGTGGGCGGATAGCCATATTTCTTATGGAAATCAGAAATTTCGCCGGGCGTAAGGGCTCGACTCATCGGGACGATGTCAGCCCACCCTTCCAGGAGCGCCGCAAGGCCAACGGGCGCGAGGCCCGCCGTGGCCTGCAACCTCACCTCGGGCTGAACCCGCCGAAATTCCGCCGCAGCGCGCGCCACCAGGTTCGTTGTTGTGGAATCCCCGACGCTGGTGATCCTGCCCGATAGGCCGTTGACAATCTCGTATGGCGGCAACGCACCGCGCCCGGCGCCCGCGCCGCCATCGGACCCCGACCGCGCCAGGATGACAGGCCCCGACTCGACCTGTCCATCGCCGGCCGGTGACGCACCGAAACCAGCCATCACACCCAAGAGCAGCACAGCCGAGAACATCGAGGACTTCCGCGTCATCAGGCTAAACCTCCTCGGCCTGCCGGTTGCGCCGGCCGCTGCGTTTCCTGACCATTGCCGCCTCGGGTGTGGGGCGCATCGGGCTTGCCCGCAGTGATACCGAACCGCCGCGCAAGCAGGTGCATTGTCAACCGATAAAGAATGAGCATCGTGAAGAACGCGCCCATCACGAGGCATATCCGCCAGAACAGGGCATCTACCACTTGCTGGCTCTGTTCTGAGGCCACCTCCATCCGGCCGTCAGCAGCTTGTTTCACCTGCTCGATCCGGCGGCCCCACTCGGACGAGGTGAGCAATTCCTCCGACGACTTCATCAGATCGTTCATCTTCCTGATCGCCACGGTCAGGTCCTTCACGCCCTCGGCGTATTCCCGTATGTCGAACGGGCGATGCCCGGGCAGTCCGGCGGACCACCGGTCCCACGCATCGAACCGGGCAAGCAGGGGGTCCAGCGTCTTAAGCATCCTGTCGAACGATTTGGTCGTGCTTCCCACGGAGGCGACGAGCGACTGAGCCTCTGTGAGAGCGATCCTCACCTTGGCCAGCGCTCCGTCGGCCCCCTTCATTCGATCGTCGAGCGCAGCGAGGATGGCCCGCCGCTCATTGGCAACGTTCTTGGGAAGTTGCTCGACCTGGTCGGTCAGCCGATGCACATCGGCAAACGCCTTGCCCATCTCGGGCGTGGCGATGAAGTCGTCCCTTATCGCCGCCGCCTGCCAGCGAAGCAACGTCGGATACCGTTTCAGAAGATAGAACATGCGTTCGGTGAGCAGGCGGGCCTCATCGATGGATTGGCCGGCCTCTCCGATATTGGAGAAGAATCCGCCGGCGGCAACCACTTCGGCGTCGGCGGATCTGCCGCGTGCCAATGCGAAGTTGGAGAACCGCACAAACGATGCTCGGACCATATCGGGATTGTGCCGACGCCAGTCCCAGATCAGGTAGTCCAGCAAATCAAGCTGATCGGGCCTGAGCACCTGAGCGGCCAGCGCCCATGCCTCCACTCTTCCGTGGTGCAGGGCGCGGATCAGGACTTCTCCGCGGTCGCCGAACACTTCTCCCGCCCTGTCGTCGTCGATCCACACTTGACTGACCAGAGTGGTGACAACGACAAGGTCGAGCATCCGAGTGAACGCGTCAGCATTGCTGGCAATGTCGTAGACATTGGTGGCGCAATTCACAATCAGGTCCTGCGCTTCGCGACGCTGGACGGAATCGGCGTTGTCCGCCTTCAGGGCCTCGCAGGTCGAGGAGAGCAGGCCGACATACCGATCGGCGAACGCGCGGGTCAATTCATCGAGTTCCGCCAGCGGGGTCGTCTTGACTCCATCGCCCGCGCCGAGCGCGGCGGGCAGACGGTTAGGTGCGGCACTTCGTGGTAGTGCAGCGCACCCGCCGGTGACGAGCACCACAATCCAAAGCCCGGTCCGCAGCCTTCCCGTCCACCACGCCGCAGCGCCCGCCGAGGCCCTCCGTTCTGAGAGATTCGTCAATTTGCGGTGGCTTTGCATGGGCCACTCCCATCCTGGCGCTGCTCTAAGACGCGGCTTTTGCGTAGAACTCCCTCGCCTTCGCCAGCAACTGGTCCGTCGTCAGGTGCTGCTGATCCAGCACGATCGCGCCGACGATGCGCCGGGCCAGCTCCTTGTGGCACCGTTCCAGCTCGGCGAGCAACTGATCCATGGCGCTGCTCGCTCCGGTTCCGCTGCCGAACACCAACACTTTCTCAGCATTCTGCAACGCCCTTGCGACGGCCTCGTAGAAGCTCTTCTGCTCCGGCTTCCGCTGACCATTGGAGTCGTCCTGGACGTAGTGCAGGTGTCGGCCGAAGCCGCCGGGGTCGTAAGGCACGATGCGCTGCGGCACCGAGCCGTTCAGCTCAGCCTCGTAGATGCGGGCTTCGCGGTGGTCGATCACCACCAGCAGGTGCGTGCCGTTCGCCGCCGGCCGCTGCCGCGTGGCCGCGTCGGATCGCTCGAGAAAACGGCGAACCTCCATCAGCTCGAACAGGTCGGAGATATTCTTGCCGTACGGCTCGTGCAGGACCAGCGTGTGTTCGTTCCGGGTCACCTTCAGAGTGCCATGGTGCTCCTGAACGTTGTCGGCCAACTCAATCAGCATCGACCGCACCTCCCGCCACTTCAGATTGTGGGCGATCGGATGTTGGAAGATGCTGTCGTACGTGCTTTGGTGGCTAAGGAGTGTTTTCACGTCGGTCCTCCGGCAAATAGCGGCCCATCGGAATCAGGCTCGCCGGCAATCTGGTTAGGCATCAACAGTGCACGCATGTGACAATTCGGCAACTCCCGGCGAAACTCGACTTCATAGGCGGTGCCGGGGCTGAACCAGGTGCTGCACACGAAACCGATGTCGCCGCGGCGCAGTCCCAGCTCAGGAATGTCCTGCATGAGCTGCACACGTCCATCAACCTGTATTTCCGTCATTTGTTTGTCTCCTCTCGCCTCTGCGGAGCGCAACGCCACGCTTCTGCACTCTGGGGCACCACAATGCGCCCCGCAGGCTGTCCGCCAACGCCGCTCATTGTGCCCGTGCTCCTATGATGACGAGCACGTGACCGGCCGTGAGCGTGGTGGCGGTTGCTTACGCGGGTCACCTTGGCGAATGGCACACCCCTCGGAGCACACGCCAAAGGTAAGTCCGCGGCGCCATCCTGGGGCACGGCCGGCGCGGTGTGAGTGAAGACGCCATAAACTGGACTGCCGCGATCCTCGCATTCCTGCGAAAGGGCGTTTCCTTACGAACCCCGCGAACACGTTGTCTCAGTCGCCGTCGAATGCTCTGCGGGTTGCTGTCGTCGTGGGCGCCCAACCTTGCTCGAACGTCGCTGCGCCGAACCGCGAAGCGAGCCATCAAGCCCTGACGGTGCTTCCGCCGTGAGCGCGGCGACAAGGCAACTTCGGTGACACTGCTCCGGTCGGACTTCTTTCAGAACGAGAAGCCGTCGCATCGAGTCGCACCATTCCAGGTAATCGGGCGTGTCGCCATCCCGGATCGGCCAACCACACCATCGGCACCTCGGCAGGGCCGCCCAGGTTTCGGCCGCCCGCACTCCGTCCTGAGCTTGAGTGTCGAGTTGCATAACGAACACCTTCTTTCGGCAGCCACCACCAGCACGTGTTTCAGCCGCGCACGAGGGTGTGGAGAACCGCAATGACCTCGCCGCGATAGCGACCGAGCGGTCCGGTTTGTCTGGCCAGCCGACGACCGGATGCGGCAACTCCCGCACACACGCGACTGACCCCATGCTGCATCGTGCGCTCATAAGAGCCCAGCATCGAGTCCATGTGTTGTGCGACCTGCATCAATTCGGACAGGCTCCGAAACAACGTGCAGACTCCCTGGCAGGACCGCGGTGTATCGGAGCCCAGCGACTCGCTGCCTTCAGGCCTCCAGGCACAATGTGGGCAGATTCTCCCGCGCACCTGTTGCTGCATCATTCGGAGTGTCAGCCGCCGTCTCATGGCTTCGCACCTCGTTGCGCATGCTGCTTGTTACAGCAAGCCCCGGAGCGCATCCTTCAGTCGTGTCTCAGATCGTCCACCTTCTTCTGCGCATCGTCCTTGTCCTGCTGAATCTTCTCCTTGTCCACGGTCACGGTGACGGCGGGCTGGTCGGCGGAGCCGTCCGAGGTGGCGCGAAACCACCCCCGGTAGAAGCCCACGCCGGCGACCACGGCGGCGATCACAACAAGCACCATCAGCAAGCGGGCCATCAAGGCCTCCTCGAGCAAACCTCGCCCGTCAAAATCCGCGGGGAATCACGTTCAAGATCAGCAACACCAGCACAATCAGCAGCACCAGCCCTACGCCGCCGGTGGGACCGTAGCCCCAGTCACGGCTGTAGCCCCATCTGGGCAATGCGCCGACGAGCAGCAGGATCACGATAATGAGTAGGGTCAATCCCATGGATAACTCCTTCTGACGTTTGAACCACGATCCGGTCGGCCGCCGTGGACGCCACGGCGGCCGAAGCGACTAAAAAGGCCAACCGGCCGTTTGACACTTGCCCGATTTTTGTTTCTCCGCTCGCACGAGCCGCCGAGGCGGGTCGGTGTCGGGTTGCACCGATCGGGCGATGGGCAGGGCCGAGGCAGGCGGGCCTGCGCGGCCCGCCTGCGCAACGGTCATCGATAGGAATTTGTGGACGCCGGCATCGAGGGATGCGCGGTCGCCCGTTTCGACTGCGACGAGTGCTCCATCGTGTGCGTGGCGCTCTATGATCCACCCGCCAGTCGGCAACACCACCAGCAGCCAGTGAACGCCATCCGTGCTGACCGACCTAAACAAGCCGCGCCCTGCGAATTGTTCTTTTCTCGCCATTTGCCTATATCCTTCCTCTTGGACTGCCCCTGTCATTCATGCCGCAGATTCTCTGTTCATGGTTTTGTGCCCGGCGCGCTGCCGTTCCAGGCACCCGCCGGGATCGGCTCGACCATCTGGAAGACCTGCACCATGGTGCCGCTCGTGAAGGCGTGCACGACCGACCCGGTGCACATCTCGACTTCCGCCGCGGCCTCGCGCACCGCCACGCCGGTGATTCGCCTGATCTCTTCCCGCAGCAACGTAGAGGAATCGGCGAAAAGCTGTCGGTGAAACTCCTGCACCCGGACCGCGCCCGCCGGCGTTTTGGCCAATGCCTTCTCTGCCGCCGACAACGCCCCGTGCAGCGTCACAACCAGTGTGTCTTCGCTCAGGACAACAGTGACCGCCCGCGGCGTGTGGCCGGTCCTCTGCCGCTGCAAGGAGCTGGCCACCCGCGCGATCTGGTGCGCCATGGATGATTGGGGCTGGTTCATGGGTCCATCTCAAATCTGTCCGCGTTGTCGTGACGCCCGCATCGCTACGCGTGCCGAACCGAGCGGCTGATGAGGTGCCAGGTGACCAACACAACCACCGCTCCGACGATGGCCACCAGCAGGCTCCATACGTTGAAGCCCGTCACCCCAACCGCTCCGGCCGCATTGAATATCCAGCCGCCAAGCACGGCGCCGACGATGCCAAGCAGGATGTCGACGGCCATCCCCTCGCCACTCCTGCTAACGATCAGACTGGCGAGATAGCCGGCAATCAGGCCAAGCACGATCCATCCGATTACGCTCATGATCATGGTTCAACTCCATCAGGGGCACTGAACGCGCGCCAAAAAAAACCGACGCGGCCAATCGCCCAAGGGCGTTTGACCGCGTCGGCTTACTCATCAACGGGCCTCCCGGAACTTCCGGGCTGCCCTTCATCTAGTCATCCGACAACCAATTCTGGAGCCATCGCATGCCATCTTGAGGCTCCACTGATTCACATTGTAGACGCCGGACCGGCCATAGTACAATGGCAAATATTCAAACAACGCACGCAGACAGGCGGAGTCGACGGCCGCCACCCCATCTGCTAGTGCCGCTTCCAGTTCATGACTTTCGTGTTCCGATCCACGCTGATTAAG
>CAZMXI010000113.1:0-16740 GCA_964570205.1 uncultured Tepidisphaeraceae bacterium | reverse complement strand
ACGCAGATTTTCTTCCGCCCCATCAAACCCACCGATGAGCCCAAGCTGGCCGACATGCTCTACTCGCTCAGCGCAGAATCCGTTCACAAGCGGTTCTTCACCCACACGATGACCTTCCCGCATCGCAGCGTCCAGCAATTGACCAACATCGACTACCAACAGGCCCTGGCGATCGTCGGCCTCGTTCCTGGGCCCGCAGAGGACGAAATCGTCGCCATCGCCCAGTATTTCCTTGATCCCAAAACCCAGACGGCCGAGGTGGCCTTCATCGTCCAGGACTACTGGCAGCAGAAGGGCATGGGCTCCCTGCTCATGCGGTATCTGACGGAAATCGCGCTTCAGCGCGGGGTCAAGCGGCTGGATGCCAAGGTCATCTCGCAGAACAAGGCGATGCTGGCCGTCTTCCAGAACAGCGACCTGCCGGTCAAGACCGAGTTTGATGGAGATGCCTATACGATCGAGATGGATCTGCGGAAGAAACCGGGTCCCCTCACGGAATGAGACCCGCTTTCAAGCCGCTGCCACAGACTACAGGTGGATCGCGATGGAGAACCTGTCCCGGATGGTCGAAAACGATGCGTTCGCGAAGCTGCTCGGCATCCAACTGCTGGAAGTCGGCGGCGGATCGGCCAGGGCGCGCATGACGATCACGCCGCATCACCTCAACGGCCTGGGCATGGTGCATGGCGGCGCCATATTCAGCCTGGCCGACTTGGTTTTCGCTGCCGCGTGCAACTCGCATGATCCGCCGGCCGTCGCCATCCATGTCGGCATCTCCTATCTCAGGGCGCCGCGGGGACAGGTGTTGCTGGCCGAAGGCGCTGAGGTCGCCGGTGGTAAGATCGGTTCCTACACCATTCGCGTCACCGACGAAGGGGGCGAATTGGTGGCGCTGTTCCAGGGGATGTGCTATCGCAAATCGCCCCAAGGTGCCCGGGCATGAATACGGTGCCGTGCGCTCATGCCAGCGTGCCATTCTGGCACACAACCAGCATGCCCGGCCGCACGCGATGCAACGCCTTTACGTCGCGTGAAGATCGCCTGCCTTCAGTTCACATTCGTGGCGCTGACGCAGATCGGTGATCCGGGGAACTCCAGAATGCCCCCGCATTCAAACGCGTCCTTGCCCTCGGGCCCCATCCCGAACCGCGCGCCGCCCTGGGTTGCGAAAACCAGGGTGCTGTAACGATAGTTCGCCACCTTGCGGCCGGCGAAGTCGCACACGGTCAGCAGCGAAGTCTCGATGCCATGCGTGTCCGCCGCCTCGACGAACACCGGGTCGATCAGTCGCCGATCCCGCATCCGGCGGATGACCTGCCCGTCCGACGGGCCGTACTTGATCCACGCGAGCTCGCGATCGCCGCGCGAAACCGCGATGACCGTGTCACGCGAGTGTTTCTGATAGGCCAGGCAGGTCGGGTTGCGTCCCACCCGCACTTCGCCGGTGCGACTAATCTCCTGCGCAAGGGCCGACGCTTCTGTAGCCAGACCGCCCAGAGCGTAGATGCCGACCCTGCCATCCTCTGAGGCGATCAACGCTCTCGCCTTGGCTCCACCCGACATGCTGGCGATTACGGCGGTCGGCCGTGGCACGTCGATCACCTTGACGACCGGCGGTTTCCACGTTGCATCCGCATCAAAGGCGTGCGGCCATTGATCGGCCTTCAGGCCGGCATCGCGGGTCTTCACGTAGTTCTCTTCGGTGGTGAAGTACATTTCCCGCACGCGGGTGAACAAGGGCTGCAAGTCCACAAATGCCGCTTTGTTCTCGTGCTTGCCAATGACCACCGCAAAACCCGTCGTACTGCTGTATCCGGCATTGCTGCCTTTCAGGAAGACATCGCGGTCCGCTTGTTTGGCCAGGTCGTACTCGCGCAAGAGCCCCGCGTTACCGTCCCGGCCGTTCATCCGTCCCCCCTCGCGGTTGCCCACTGCGCAAACGTTCGTCGGAAACTCGATGCCCGGTAGATCGACATACCCCAGCAGCTTGATCCCCGTAAAGAGCCCAACGCTCGGCAAAGACCATGCATGATCGTCCTGCCACTCGTGAACAAACCCTGTCTTCTTGCCGTTCACTTCCACCGCGAAGACCGCCAACTGTCCCTTGTTCGCCTGCACATCACACACCGTGATCACCGCAAACTCGCTCTTGTTCGTGATCGAAACCGCCGTGGGAGTCTTGTGCGGCGGGAATACAAACGTCGGCTCCAGCCCGCGCGCCGTCGCGGTGCCCCCGGCCGCCACCAGGCCCGACGAGAAAATGGCCAGCCCATTGTTGGCCCAGTAAGCCATGCCTCGCGCCATGCCGATCGGAATGCCCACCACCCCATTCGGCGCGGCCTCTTTCCACTTCTTCGACGCTGGCTCCGGCCGGAACCCGCCATGCCATGGCGGCAGGGGGGCCTCGGCGAAGCAGCCGTGCGCCCATTCGATGATCGTCACCCGGTCGACCGGGAAGGCCCCGGGATCCGGAACGAACAGGACCTGCCCCTGCGTGCTGCTGTAGTCGCCGGCGTCCTTGGTCCACGGCCCGCCGATCTGCCAAATCCGTCCGCCCGGCCCGGTCTTGGCTGACACCATCCAGATATCCGGAAATGCCTCCGCCGGCTGGTCCTCGTGATAGAAGGCATAGTCCGGGCCAAGCCGCCGACTCATCCCCTCCAGGCTGACGTCCCGAAGCTGTCGCACGATGGTTGACCGATCAATGGTGCCCGCCTCGGCCGGCGACTCGGCCGCACCGCAGCACGCGCTGGTTGCCAGAATGATCGCCACGATTGCGATGAAACGCAGGCTTGCCTGGGGGTATCGCACGTTTCTCTCCTGACGTATGTGCCGGTCGGCAATACGCCCGGCCGGCATGAACCGATCCGCCATCTATTACTGCTGCCACAGCCTGGAGTTGAAGACCTCACAATGCCAGTCTTTGCGTGCAACGGACGACCTTTGCCGCGGTAGTCTCTTCAGGCAGTCCATAATCACAGGAGATTCCATATGGGTGCGAAGCACAGAGGCGTTTCACGGCGACAGTTCATGGGCGGCGTCACGGCGGCAGCCGCGTTCTCAATCGTTCCGAGGCACTGCGTGGCCGCCAGCGGGCTTGTTCCACCCAGCGAGAAAATCCGTGTCGCCACTGTGGGCGCCGGCGGCCAGGCTAACTGGAGCATTGATGAGTTGGACAAGAGCGGCCAGTTCGATTTCGTCGCCCTGTGCGATGTCGATACCCGCCGCGCCGGTCGCAATCTTGCCCGCTTTCCCAAAGCCAGGATTTTCCGCGACTTCCGCAAGATGTTCGATGAAGTGGAGAAGGGCATTGACGCCGCCGTCGTGGCGACGCCTGATCATACCCACGCGGTGGCTGGTGTGGCGGCCATGAAGCGAGGCAAACACCTTTACTGCGAGAAACCCCTGGCTCACTCGGTCTGGGAAGTGCGCGAAATGGTGAAAGCCGCACGCGACAACAAAGTCATGACCCAGCTTGGCAACCAGGGCCATTCCGCCGACTCCATCCGGGTCTTCTGCGAATGGATCTGGGATGGCGCCATCGGCAACGTCCACACCATCCATGCCGGTTGCAGCGCCGGCAATTCGGCCATGGGACAGCTTGAGGCGATTAAGCAGCCCCAACCGGTGCCCGAGGGCCTGGATTGGGATCTCTGGCTCGGTCCCGCTCAGTTCAGGCCCTATCACCCGGCCTACTGCCCCGGAAGCTGGCGAAGCTGGATGCCCTTCGGCACCGGCACCACGGGCGACTGGACCTGCCATGTCGTCGATCCGGTCTTCTGGGCGCTCGACCTGGGTGCGCCGACGAGCATCCTCGCCGAGGCCGAAAACTACAACCCCAAGCAGCACGCCGATACCTTCCCGCGCACCAGCAAGATCACCTACAAGTTCGCCGCCAAGGGCGACCGCGGGCCGATCACACTCCATTGGTACAACGGCCGGCAGTCCCTGCCACGCCCGGAAGAGCTGGAGCAAGGGCGCAACGTGCCCGACACCGGGGCGGTCGTCCTCGGCGACAAGGGCGGAATCACCTACGGCTCGCACGGCGCTGGCGGCGTGCGAATCTTCCCTGAAACCAAGATGCGCGCATACCAGCAGAAGCTCAAGGAACAGCCGCTCAAGCGGAGCATCCCCCGCGTCAGGGGCCACCATGCCGACTGGATCAATGCCATCCGCACCGGCAAGAAAGCCGGGTCGGACTTCTCCTACGGCGGCCCCCTCACACAGGTCGCCCTGCTCGGCATCATTGGCATTCGCTGCCTCGGCCAGGAGTTGAAGTGGGATGATCAGGAGGGGCGTTTCACCAACTCCGATGAGGCCAACGGTTTCGTCCGTCCGCAGTTCCGCGACGGCTGGACACTGTAATTTCAAATCTCGGCCAGCGTGTCGGCCGGTTGGTGTCCCCAGCCGGCCGACCTTCTGCCCGGCGAAATCGCCGTGGTCAGGGATGCCGCAACCATCCCCTCGCTATGGCCAGGCGTTACCTATTCGCTATCTCTTGGATTCTTGAACGAGCCTGACGGTAAGACGGTCGTCAGAGGCTCGACACCAAAGGCCGCGAATCCGATAGGGGGGGGGATTCGCTCAGCAGAATCGAGGTCCTCCGATTGCGGCGAGGCTATCTGCCTTGATGGCGTCGCCTCGCCATGAGCGATGTCGCACCGAGCAACCAAACCGCTCCCATAGGCTCCGGAATGGGGGTCACAGTGAACCGCATCACCCCGAACCCACCCCACACGCCGCTGATCCGAACCTCATCGCTCATCAACATGTACTGCTTGATGTCGTGAAGCCCACCCGTGTTAATTAAGTGAAGATAGGGCATTTCGGGTGCACTGGCGGGGCCGATCAGCAACCTACCTATTCCGCCATTGTATATGTCTACATATCCCACCGTGATTGAATCGAATCGCACGGCCTGGTCAAAACGGATACGCAATTCCTCACCCGGCTCGATCCGATCGCCGTAGCCACCTCCGCATCCGCAGGCCAACTCGATGCCAAGGGCGTTCTGTGTCGACTTCATGACTCCATCGACCGGCTGGGCCGCCCACAGCGTGGCGGTGACCCCTTCTACGGTTAGGGCTCGCTCCGAGTGCCCGACGAAGGTCGCGTTGCGGTTGGTCAGCTCATAGGTGATGGCAGCTTGGCCAACTTGGCAGCCTGCAACCACCGCCAACCCGCCAACTACCGCAGATATCTTGCCCATATTACCCTCCACTCCCAGTCTCACCCTCATCATTATACCACACTTTTTCGACGGATTTTTCCCTTGTTCAATGCGCTTGAGTCGGGGTAGGCTTGCCACCGTCATGCCGCTGGAAACGCGCATGCGAACATTTGGGTGATAGTCCTGCTTGGCGGGGCAGTTCCGCCCGCAGGTTGCACTGGCGGTGGGTGTGCCGGGTTTAGCCGTGGCAAGCCAGTCTTGTATGGGGCCGCTCCGGTCGGGGGGCGGCCCCTTCTTCTTCACAGCTTATGTCCGCGGAACATCAGTTTCCCCCATCCCGTTTCGCAATGCTGTACGGCGAAATGGCTTCGCATCAACGTCAGGATGGTCTCAGGCTGTCCAAGCCACCGATCGTATGTTTGCTGCTCGTGTTCGATCATGGTTGCCAGGGCATCAAACTTGCCCGACACCCATCGTACCGTGCGAAATCCGCATAAACAGTGAACTGCCTTGAGGAATGGCGTCAGCCATGGTTCGACCGCCACAAACATGCCTCCGCGGCGAAGCACGCGGCGGATCTCGGCCAGCGTCCGATCGAGATCTTCCGGCAGTTGCGCCAGGTGGTGAAGGCCTCCCTGAACGATGGCGATGTCCTTGGACGTGTTCTCGAACGGCAACTCGCGGCAATCGCCGACGTGGACAACTCCAGGCCCTCGATATTGTCTCACCAACGCCTCGGAGAGATCCACGCCCTCGATTCGCGTGAAGCCGAGCCGCGCCAGCGCCAGCAGGCCGCTGCCCCGGCCGCAAAAGAGCTCCACAACCTCCGCGTCCCGACTCCACTTCTGGGCTCCCAGGCGCAGCAGCCGCCCCATGAACTTGCGCACCTCTTGTCGGGGAGTCTCAAAACGCAGATAGGCCGACTCCCAGGGATTGGCGTTCACTCCTGCGGCCGGATCGAGGCTCGGGGGTACGGACTCGTCCATGAGGCGGGAGAATATACGGCCCGGATTCGCCGTGGCAAGGATTGCAGCCTATGAAATCCAACGCCACAATGGGGCATTCCAAGGAGGATTCCGTGCGCCAGTCCAATGTGATTCAATGGCTTGCCTTCAGCGCCTTCTGCGTTTTCGGATTGCTTGGTGCGGCGTCCCAGCCGCCTGGCCCCGGAAGTCACGCCCATTTCGCCGTATTGACCGGAGAATGGCGCGTACCCGCGCCCTTCGCATCGGTTGATATGGTTTACGGTCCGCGCGAGGTGGTTAATGGCACGGAGTTCGTCTGGTGGCAGTTGCAGGCTCGCAGGGAACCCGATCCCAAGTCGCCGCCGATGTTTACGCTGAGAGCGCTGACCGATGCCGATCCACTGGCGGATGGCCGGCCGCCCTTGTTGTTCCATCGGTACATTCTGCAATTCCCCGGCACGCAGCAGGTCCTCGAGTATCGGGATATTCATAGCGGGCACGCTCTTCTACCGGCTTGGAAGGACTTCACGCGTTATTTCGTTCCCCGCGCTGCCCGTGGCACGCATCGCCAGAACGGGTTGCCTGAAACCGCATGCTATCTCGGCCACACCCTCACGCTGCTCTGGACAGGCAGCAAGGTGCCCTGGCAGACTTGGGAATCCGTCCAACGGCTCGATCTTGACCGGGAACTGCTCGTGGGCACTGGCCGGAGCTTCCGCGATGCCGAACTCAAACGCCTCCCCCAAACTCCCGAACGGCAGAATTACACTTACACACCGTTTGTGCAAGATGAATACAAGACGATGATCGAGGCCGGCATCAACCTCTTTACCGTCGGCCCCGAGCAGACAGGTTGGGTACAGGATCAACCGGTGTTCTACATCCGCGGCGTCGGCCGCAACGTCAGCCTTTCGTATCCGACGGACCTGTATCGCAGCAACTACCTTGGCTCGGTCATGTTCATGGACGAGCCGGCGATCATCATGGTTGGCGACAAGCTCGTGCACAACACATTGCGGCATTTCGCCGATGCCACCAACCTGTTGGGGCAGCGCGTGAGGTCACGCTATTACTCCGGCGCGAATTACAGCGCCTTCAGCCTGGAACAAGACCTCAAGACTTTTGGAGTCCACTTCGGCGATATGCGGCTGGAGCAGTGGGATTACCCTGCGTGGGAGACGATGTACCAGACCGCGTTCTACCAGCTTGAAGCGGGGTTGGCGGGAGTGGTTCACGAAGGCAGGTACCGGCTTGACGAGTTCGATCAGGCTATCGCGAAATGGACTAACCCGCCAAGAAAGCACACGGCCAGAGAGATGTTGCAGTACCATTACGGGATCCTCCGTGGTGCTGCGCGACAGACCGGAAAGCATTGGGGAACCAGCATTTACGGCCAGGCGGATCCGAAGTTGTCTCCACTTGCGGTCACTCTCGCTTATGACATGGGTGCAAGATACGTTTGGTTCTGGACTTCCGATCACGACCACCATCTGCCCTGGCCGGAACAACTGGAACTGGCCAGGATATTGAAAGCACACGCCGGGAAGAATCGCCGTAACTCCATCTATCACAGCCCCGCGCCGGTGTTGGACACGGCGATTGTCATCCCCTACGGCTACTTCCTCGAATTGGGGAACCTGTGGTGGATTCGGGCACTGGATGTCGAGGGCAAGAACGAGCACTCGCAGCGTTTTGCTCGCCTCATGCGCAGCACCCACGCGCAGATCCATCAAGCCATGGACCGTGGCGACGATTTCGACGTGTTGATTGACACCGACCAGCCTGTCACCGGCTACCGAAAACTGGTCAGGGTGACGGATCGGTAGCATAAGGAACAAGGGCCGTCGCTTAACAGCGGCGGCCCTTGTCGATAATCAAGCGTGGCGGGAATTCTTACTGCTTGTTGAACGTGCCCCAGGTGTAGTCGGGACCGCCGGATATCTCTTTGCCGGATGGTGCAATAAAGATCCAGTGGTTGGCTTCCAGCCTGCCCGGGCGGATGAAATTGTACATGCTGCCGTCGCGCCGCGGATAGAAGGAGCCCTTGTTGTGCACCTTTGAGATCATATCCGTGTTGGAGTGGCCGCCTTCCGTGTTGTTCATGTTGATGCAGGCCGAGTCTTCCTGGACAATGATGGGCGTGGGCACCGTATAGCGTTTACCGCCGTAAGTGTAGTAGCTGTCCTGCTTGAGCTTATTGAGTTTGGCGCCCGGCAGGATGTTGAACACCGAGTAGTCCGTATACCCGTTGCTGCCCGCGCCGACGTTGTAGACGCCCACGTCGCCGCTGGACGGGCACAGATAGACCTTCTTGTTCTTCAGATACCGGTAGATCGTGCCACGGGTCACGCCGTAGGTCTGCCGGTCTGCCGCGCTGGTATTGACGCCGTTCGGACCGAGCAGCCAGTCGGCCTTTTCAGGGTCAGGATTGGGATTGGGGACGATGTCGTGCTTGCCGCCGGGCAGATATCCCTTGTGATCGTCGGCAAACATGATGAAGGCCAGCATGAGCTGTCGCAGATTACTCTGACACGCGACGGCGTTGGCGCTTTCCTTGGCCTTACTCAGGGCAGGCAGGAGGATGCTGATCAGCAGCGCGATGATGCCAATCACCACCAATAACTCGACGAGTGTAAATGCTTTGCGCTTGGTACGTTGCGAAAAACTCGACATGGCGGATCCTTTCCGTGTTGCTCGCTCTTAATTAGACGTGAACGCCTGTTCGGGAATTCGCTCACGCCGCCAAGTGCCTTGCCCGGCGAATCGAGCACATCCCGTCGCTGCCGCCCGACCACCGAGCTCCACAGCATTTCTGCGGGCAGCCCGGTCCGCCAGATGAATACCCGGCGTACGCCGAACCAGCGCATCTATTGTGCCACTGTTGGCCTCAATTTGCAAGAAATAAACCACAACGCATATGGGCTGCCATTATTCTGCAACTGAACGGGCGACGACCAGGGAGCTGGCTTTGGCTGCACAAAAAAAACGCCGCATCCTCCAGGGCGAAGGATGCGGCACACTTCATGAGTCCTGTCTTCCAAGGTTTGTCGGGGGGAAACCTTGAAGGAACAAGGCCCATAAGAGAACAGCCAGCTACGTATCAAAACGCGTGCCAGAGAGATATTCGGGTCTGCCACCCATCTGGCGGGGGGCACGATGGTTTTCCTTGCAACTTGTGCATGACATGCCTATAAAGTTATTGCAGGCTGGTGTGAGGGGCCCGCTGTTTTTTGGCGAGTAATCGCTTTACTTCTTTATGGCCCGATATTTGCGTCATCGAGAGCGACCAGGCTCGGTCCCGCGCCGAGCCGAAGGAGCCGCCCCTGGTGGAAAAGCCGCCGGGCAGGCCTTAGAGCGCGGAAACGACCGCATGACGCCTCAACAGCGCATCAGCCTCTTGGTTGTCGAGGATGAGGAAGCTCTCGCTCGCCTCTGGGCGAGCGAACTGGAACGGATTGTAGAGCCCGTTCTGGCGCACACCCTTGACGACGCACGCAGCAAGTTGCGGGGGCGGGCCTTCGATGTGATCCTCCTGGACCTGCATCTGCCCGACGGCAACGGGCTGGACCTCCTGCGCGAAGTGACGGGCCGCGGAGATGAGACGGCGGTAATCATCCTGACCGCGAACGCCGACCTGGATTCCGCCGTCCAAGCCTTGCGCTATGGTGCGTACGATTACCTGATCAAGCCTTGCCGCATTGTCGAACTTGAACAGCATCTCGAACGTCTTGCGATGCAGCAGCGCCTCCGGAATGAGAACCAGGCGCTGCGTCAGCAGATTCTCTCGCAGCGCACCGGCTATGAGTTGATCGGATCGAGCCAGGAACTCACGGAAGTGCGGCGACTGATTGCCCGGGTTGCGCCGACGAATGCGTCGGTGCTGATTGCGGGCGAGACCGGCACCGGCAAGGAGGTCGCCGCGCGGATGATTCACCTGCACAGCGAACGGTGCGAAGGGCCATTTGTCCCCGTCAACTGCGCTGCGCTGCCGCGAGACCTGGCCGAAAGTGAGCTGTTCGGACATCGAAAAGGGGCCTTCACAGGCGCTGACCGCGACCACCGGGGCCTTGTTCTGGCGGCGACGGGGGGGACGTTGTTTCTCGACGAGATCGGCGACCTGCCGCTGGAGACCCAGGCGAAGTTCCTGCGCCTCCTGGAAAGCGGCGAAGCGCGTCGAGTGGGGGATACCGATCCCTACCGCACGGACGTGCGGATCGTGGCGGCCACCAACCGTGACCTGAGGCAGGATGTGAAGAGCGGACGGTTCCGCCAGGACCTGTACTATCGACTGGCGACCTTTGAGTTGAATCTGCCGAGCCTTCGGCAGATTGTGTCTGACCTGCCCGCCATCGCGGATCACCTGTTGCGCAACACCACGGTGCCACGCGCTGTGGCGCAGCGGTTCTCGCAGGCGGCGCTGGATATGTTGCGACGCTATCCGTGGCCGGGCAATGTCCGAGAGCTTCGGAACGTCGTCGAACGGGCCAAGATACTCTCCGATCAGGTCGAGGTCTTGCCCGAACACCTCAACCTGCCGGGGCTGCTGGAGCCGCCAGCTCCGTCGCCGGGCGCAACGCCCGGGGGGACGATTGCCGACGTGGAGTGGCTGATGATCCAGGATGCCTTGAAGCGACACGGCGGCAACAAGACCGCGGCGGCTCGGGAACTGGGAATCAGCCTGCGGACGCTTTACAACAAGCTTGAGGCACGGCAAGGCGACAAACGATCCCTGGCCGGCATCGCCGGCACATAAACCCGCATGCAGTTCCCGGGCATTGCCTAAGAGTTGCGTGGTTTGACTTGTATGGTGAGGTTCTGGACGACGAACTCCATGACGTTCATGGGGTCATTGTCCGCGGCGTTGTGCAGCGCATAGAACACCTGCTTGCCATAGCGGCGGCTTCCCACGAGGTTGTTCATGCGCAACAGGCCCAGGTGATGGCTGACCGTTGGCTGCGGCAGCGCGAGCTCTTCGCAAAGGGAGGTGACGTTGCGCTCGCCTTCGGCGAGGCGCATAAGGATGCTGAGTCGTGTCCTGTCTGAAAGCAACCGAAAGAGAGAAGAAAGCTGCCCGAGGTCCTGCTCTGTGACCCCTTGATCACGATTCACCATATGCATCAATGCCTCCGACGAAGACCACGCACGCCCGATCGGTTGGCAGGTGAACTATAGCGCATCAAGCACTTGTACACAATAGCGATTGTGACTTTTTTCACGGGTGCGCGTTTTTTGCGATGCCGCTTTTCGGAAATATGGCAAAGTGGAGAAGGAATTCCAGATGCGAGCCGTCGCGAATGGACCCCGCCGGTGTGCGGGACAGAACCCCCGGGCAAGGCGTGTCGTCTCATCCGACCGCCGGATGAGACGACACCGCCCGTGGGAACCAACCGCGCTCCATTATTTCGAAGCCCCAGGTGGAGCTTCCGCAACCGCCACACGGCGATTACGTTCTGCTGAAGATCAAAACAGATGCCAGCCGCGCTGCGTCTACGGAGCTTCTTGATTATCCCTCGAAATCGTTCGAAAAACGCGGATAATGCGTTTGGGCATGGCATGGCGTCGCGTGGCCGCATGCTCATTAAACGCGCGATTCCGAGCAACGCCCCCTGGTCAATGCACACAGATTGGGCATGAAATCGGTATTCGAAGAGATGATCGATTTGGCCAGACGTGCGGGCATAGCGGTCCGGCACGTGCGGTTGGGCGGCACCGGCGGGGGGCTATGCCGTGTGAGGGATGGGTGGCAGCTCTTCGTAGATATTGACGCCCCTCCGGTCGATCAGCTCGAGCAGACTGCCAAATCGCTTCGCGGTGTTCGCGAGATTGAAGGACTGTATGTGCGGCCGGATGTGCGGGAGCTGATTGATCAATCTGGCGAGGGCTGCTGATGACCTGGCGCAGGAGCCCGATGCAAAGATTGCACTTTGGTTCTGCTTCCCCGATCATGGGCGATGGGATACATGCGACTGAACGGCAAAAGGATCATCGTCACAGGCAGCACGACGGGCATCGGCGAGGCGATCGCGAGGCGCTGCGTCGCCGAGGGTGCTCGCGTTCTGATCCACGGCCGGGACCCGGAGCGCGGCCGGCAGGTCGCCGGTGAATTGCAGGGCCGAGCGGTGTTCTGCGCTGCCGACCTGGCGCAACCCGAGGCCGCACAGCAGCTCGTGGCCGCCGCCATTGAGGCGTTCGGGGCGCTGGACGCGGTCGTTAACAACGCGGCCGACACATCCCGCAACGACATTCGTACGGTCACGCCGGCATCGTTCGACCGCGCCATGGCGATCAACGTGCGGGCGCCGTTGCTGCTGATCCAGGCGGCGTTGCAGCATTTGAATGTGAGCAGGGGGTGCGTACTGAACATCGGGTCCGTGAACGCCTACTGCGGCGAGCCCAACCTGCTGGCGTACAGTGTTTCCAAGGGCGCGCTGATGACCCTTACCCGCAACCTGGCCGATGCGCTGGCGGTCAACGGCGTGCGCGTGAACCAGATCAATGTCGGGTGGGTGCTGACGCCCAACGAATATCGGATGAAGGTTTCGGAAGGCATGCCCCAGGACTGGCCGAATCACCCGCCGCGCGAGGCGGCGCCCTCGGGGCGGCTGATGGCGCCGGAGGAGGTTGCGGCGGCCTGCGTATATTGGCTGGCTGATGAGAGCAGGCCCGTGTCGGGCTCCGTTTTCGAGCTCAATCAATACCCCATCATCGGCCGAAATCCACCCAAGGAGCAGCAATGAAACCGAGGCTGGCTGCGTTTCCCAAGGCGTTCATGGATCCCCTGTGCGTTACGGGCGAGATGACTGTCGGCCAGTGGATCGATCTGGCGAGCACGCTCGATATCGACGGGCTGGAGTTCTACAGCGGGATGATCGAGCTGAAGGATCCGAAGAACTGGCCGCTCGTCAAGCGCATGTGTAAAGACAAGGGCTTGGCGGCCCCGATGATGTGCTGTTCGCCGGATTTCACCCATCCGGACCCGGCTTTTCGCAGGGCGCAGGTCGACCTGGAATTAGGGTGGGTCGACATGACGGCGGCCCTGGGCGGGCGTTACTGCCGAGTGCTGTCGGGACAGCGCCGTCCGGAGGTTTCCAGAGCGGACGGCATTGCGTATGCCGCCGAGTGCATCGAAGCGTGCCTCCCGCACGCGATTTCCCGCGGCGTGACGCTTGTGATCGAGAATCACTATAAGGACAACTACTGGCAGTTTCCCGAGTTCGCCCAGAAGATGGACGTGTTCTGCGAACTGGTGGATCGGGTGTCATCGCCGTATTTCGGCGTGAACTACGATCCCAGCAACACGATTCTGGCCGGCGAAGACCCGCTGGAATTGCTGGAGCGTGTGAAGCACCGCGTGATTACGATGCACGCCAGCGACCGCTATCTGGCCGAGGGGACGCTGGAGGATTTGCGCCAGGAGGAAGACAGCGTTGGCTATGCCAAGCGGCTGCGGCACGGCGTGATCGGGCAGGGGCTGAACGACTATGACGCGATCTTTTCAGTTCTCAGCCGGCAGGGCTTCAAGGGGTGGATCAGCATCGAGGACGGCGTGGACGGCATCGAGCAGATGCGCCAGAGCGCAAGTTATCTGCGTCGCAAAATCAACCAGCACTGGGACTGAACTCCATTTTGCACGCGGACAGGTCGACTTTGCCGTTGCGCAGAGGGACCCCCTCGTCGGCCAGCAGGGCGAGCTTCTTGTCCAGCCCGCCGGCGAAGCCGGTCAGCGAGCCATCACTGCCAACCACCCGGTGGCAGGGGACCTGGGGAGCATACGGGTTGCGGTTCAGCGCCATCCCTACGGCCCTGTAAGCACGGGTGCCCAGAGCCGCGGCAATCTGGCCGTAGGTCGCCACCCGACCAGCCGGGATGCGGGCTGTCAGAGCCCACACTTTCTGGTTGAAGGTCATTTGATCCAGCAGCCTTCCGGCCGCAATTGCCTGCTGTATCTGCGTTGTGACCATACGGCCATCGTGCCAAGCCCTTCGTGGGTGTCAACCAACGAAGTTTCATGGACAAAAAACATGCCCAACGCACAAATCCAAATCGCATGCGTACAATCGGGTATGGAACACACGTTTGACGAAATGGTCGAGGCAGACGCTGCAAGAAGCGTTAAAGAAAGGTCACGGGCCGGCGGCGGCGGCGATCTCTCCGCTGAGATCGCCCTTCTCGTCGAGCGTCAACCGGGCGACCGCGTCCGTTGCCGACGCGTATCGAGGAACACGTACCGATGCAACTGGTTCGCTCCGGAGGCCGGGCACAGAAGTCTCAGCTCGCTCGAAACCTGGCGTATTCGCGATAGCAGGTTCCTTCGCGCCCAGCGTGTTGATGGAAAACTGGTGATCGAGGACATTACGGGCCGGACCGATTAATCCGTGCCTATAATCAGGTACCTGCAAAGTACACCGGGTGCGTCAATCGTGGCGTGCCCGGTGTTTTTCTTGGGATGCGGTAAGGCACATGATGAGGCCGCCAGATGGAGCGCTGCGGGGAAGCTCGAAGGCGAGGCAGTCGTCATGACAGGCGGCGACCGCGGAAACGGCCGGGCGATCGCCGTCCAGTATGCGCGTGGAGGCATCGGAGGCGGCATCGCTCATGGAGAAGAAGCGGACCTGCCGATTGTGATGGCCATGCCTGCGGCGAGGGCGGCTTCGTGGATGGTCTTGAGGGGCAGGTGGTGTTGTTCTGCGAGCTTGCGGCAGTCTTCGTATTCGGGGGTGAAGCCTACGACCTGGCCATTGCGCGTTTTTAGTTTGAGCCTGAGCTGGCCGTAGGTGGTCTGGACGGTGCGGAATTCGCGGGCGGCTTCGTGGCGATGGACGTGATGGACGCGGACGCCGAGGGTGGTGGTTTCCTGGAGGAGGATGTCGGCCAATGCCTGCTCATGGACGGCGGGGGCGAGAACGCTGAGGAGGATGGCGGGGCGGCCCTTTTTCATCTGGATAGGGGTGAGCCAGACATCGACTGCACCGGCCGCGAAGAGGCGATCGCTGACGGCGGGGAAGAACTGGGGGTTCATATCGTCGATGTTGGTCTCGATCTGGACGAGGGGGCTGGCGGGTTCTTCATCGCCGAGCCATAGTCGTGCCACGTTGGGCCAGGTAAACTGAAAGCTGCCGGCGCCGAGGCCGATCCGGCGAAGGCGCATGGCGGGTTGCTCGAAGGTGGCCAACTCGGCCAACAGGGCGGCGGCGGTGGGGGTGACCAGTTCGCGGGGGGGCTGCTTGCGCGGTGGTTGCGGGGCGGCGGGGCCGCCATTGGGGTGGCGATGCACGTGCAGCGGTTCGGCCACTTGAACCGAGGTTCCGGCCGGTTTCTCCGTCGGGGCTGGGCGGACGGGCGCGCCGACGGCGGCGAGGATTTCGAGGGTGGCGGGGGCTGGCAGGGGGATCGGGCCGTGCAAGGTGTTGGCCCAGCCGGGGCCGACAGGCAGGGCGGAGGCGTGGAGGGCGCCGATGTGGATTGCATCGACGCCAGCGCAAACGCCGACGATATCGGCGATGGCATCGAGGGCGCCGACCTCGTGGAAATGGACGCGGTCGGGGGCGGTTCCGTGGACCTTGGCCTCAGCATGGGCGAGGCGGGTGAAGACGGCGATGGCGCGGTCTTTGACGGCGGGCGGCAGGTCGGCCGACTGGATGATCCCACGCACGTCGTCGAGGTGGCGGTGATGGCTGGTTTCGGCCGTCTTCACGTGGACGAACGTGGCTCGGAGCGGGCCGCG
The DNA here is from genome assembly GCA_964570205.1 of uncultured Tepidisphaeraceae bacterium. Lineage (GTDB taxonomy): Bacteria > Planctomycetota > Phycisphaerae > Tepidisphaerales > Tepidisphaeraceae > CAZMXI01. Next base: position 881 of record CAZMXI010000113.1, on the reverse strand, counting down.
CATGACGGATTCGGATGAGACTTCGATAGAGCCGGCGGGCAGGTTTAACGTGTCGATCACGTGGCGCAGTTCATCCACGGCCCAGCCGCAATCGACGAGGCACCCGAGGAACATGTCTCCCGACAGACCCGACGGCAGATCCAGGAATCCAATCATGCAAGGCCTTTCACAGTCATGAGTAGGGGGCGATTCTATCATGGTGACGGGTTAGAGGGAGACGGCGGGGACAAGGCGGCACGGCGACACGGCGGCACGGGGAGGAGATGAGGGGGTGACAAGGTGAGGGGGTGAGGAGGTGACAGACAAGGCGACACGGGGGCACGGGGACACGGCGACAGGGAGAGTGAAAATGAAATGTGGGACATTGTGGGACATTGTGGGACATGGATGAGGGGTAAATCATTTGTTGACGGGTGGTTGTGGGAAATGGGGGTGTGTTGCGTGTTGCGTGTTCCGTGAAGAGGGTTCAGGGTTCGGGGTTCAGGGTTCAGGGTGGCGAAAATGGGATCTGTCGCAAAGTGTCGTATTGTGTCGCATGGTGGCGCGTAAGTGCTGTGGTTTAAGTGACTTATTGTGATAACAGATCGTTGCCACGGATGGGGCACTGAATGGGCACAGATAGAGGGTGCGCGGGGAATGGGTGCGGGATTTCGGACGGGGGCGGGGCGGATTGCCAAAGAACAGCCTCCGGGCCTGGCCTGGAGGGGGCGGACGGGCCGCCGGCTAGCTGAGATTATACGCTGTAGTTTGGTAAATGTTCGAATCATTCGCGATTTCTCTGGGATGGGGCGCGGCAGGCGCAGGGGGTCAGGGCTGGGCATCGGCCAGGTAATCTTCCCGGGGGGGGGTGAAGGTGTCTACGACGACGGCGGTTTCCAGGA
>CAZMXI010000112.1:11447-16764 GCA_964570205.1 uncultured Tepidisphaeraceae bacterium | reverse complement strand
CACCTGCACCTGTGCGGGATTGCGAAGGAGGGTGTCGGCGAGCTGGCGGATTCCCGCGGGCATTGTGGCCGAGAACATCAGGTTCTGCCGCCGCGCGGGAAGCTGGGCTATGATGCGGCGGATATCGTGAATGAAGCCCATGTCGAGCATCTGGTCGGCCTCGTCGAGCACGAGCATCTGGATGGCGGACAGGCCGACCTGGCGCTGGGTCATGAGGTCGAGCAAGCGCCCGGGGGTGGCGACGATGATATCGACGCCGCCTCGCAGGGCGCGGACCTGGGGATTCTGGGGGACACCTCCGAAGATGACGGTTTGCCGCAAGCCGGTATGCCGGCCGTAGGTGGCGAAGCTCTGGCCGATCTGGGCGGCCAATTCGCGGGTGGGCGCCAGCACCAGCGCGCGAGGCGAGCGTGCGCTGGATTGTCGCTGAATGGCGACCAGCCTGTGGAGAATGGGTAGCGCATAAGCAGCGGTCTTGCCGGTGCCGGTCTGGGCACAGCCCATCACATCGCGCCCCGTCACTACGTGCGGAATGGCCTGAGTCTGGATAGGAGTGGGAACGGAATAGCCTTCGGCCTCTACGGCGCGAAGGAGCGGCTCGGCGAGCCGCAGTTCAGCGAACGTCATGTGCATCCTTCATGGGTGCGAGACAGTTGCACCCGGTCGATGCGACGGCAAACGCCGATAGAAAGCATCCTGAGTGCGTAACAACTACGATGATTGGCTCGATAAGGAAGGCTGCAACAAACAGGCAGGATTCCGCGAAAGCCCCAGTGACATCGGGCAGTTGTGTGTGTGACTTTAGCCGAAAGCCGGCAAGAAGTCCAGGCGAACCGAGCAGTGCTTACGAATTCTCCGGTTCAGCCTGCCAATCCACGAACCAGCCCTGTAGTGGCTCGCCGGAAACGATGGCTGCGGCGACGGCTTCGGGCGTTACGGCGAGGAATTCGGCGGCCTGCTGTACATTTGCTTCGATGCGGGATTGGTCGCCATCAACGAGCCAAAGCAGAACAGGCCGGGAGGCGGAAGACTGCGGAACATCGGGGGTGTTAGTCTCGGTCATGGACCGATCATACGCCAGATGCCGCGAGAACCGTACCCATGCGCACGAGAATTTCCCTCAGAATCTGCACGGGGGCATGCCTTGACGTTGGAAACGGGCGCCGGCCGCGTCGTTGAACTAAGCCATGAGCGATAACCCGGTCAATTTCGCGAGCGGCGTGCCGAGGGAGTCGAGCACGTCGCTACGGCGGTCGGCGAGCAGATCGGCGATGCTCCGGCCGACCAGTTCGAGCTTGACCTGCCGATGGCCGCGCTGTTGCAGCCAAGCCGTCAGTTGGACGTTCCTGCCGCGCTGGGCATAGCTAACGTGCATGACGCCTTCGCCGGCGCGGTGCGGATTCTCGGCCGAGGCGAGAAGATTCATCACACTTGGTTCGAGGCGAGAGCCATACCACTGCGCCGACCAGCATCGGCCATCGTCGGCGGGCTGAAGGTCTCGCCTGGCCAGCAGCCATCGCGCATTGCCGGCATTGGCTGCCGGGGCGAACGCCATCCACTCAGCATCCAATTCGGGCAACTCGATGCGCTGGGGTTGCTCGCAGTCCACCATTCCTCCCCACTCGCCCCAGAGGCGGCCTTCATCCAATGAGAATGTAGCCAACTCGGGGCGCGACCATTTGCCGGCGGAGCGGAGGTGGCCGAAATCCGGCCGCCGGTAGAGTGCCGGGGTCGTCGGGCGGATGATAGGAGCATCAATCAGTTCGTCGAAAGCGGTCCGGCGGAATGACGTGGCGCTGTCGGGGATCAAGCTGGCGCTGAAGAGTACGGCGGTGGCCAAATGCCTGTTCATATCGATACTCCCTGAGTTGCGACATCGTGCCGCGGGTAGTGCTTGATTCGTTCTCATCCTTGTACCGCTCCGGTCTGTCTGCACAGGACCCAAGCGTAGTCGCACGTGGATGTGCAACCATTACAAACGCATCCGTTTTCTGTAGGAGTGCGCTTCCCTTGTGTCATTACAGACACGTTGGATAGCCTGAGGTCAGGAAAGTTCCGCAACGGGCATGTAACGGACGGGTAGAAGATTCGGGCGTTCCCGTGCAAATCCCTGTCAGCGATAAGGTTAGGGAAGTGTGCGAAATAGCGGAAAACCAGCGGAGGTTCGGGTGATGCGTCTGGTTCTCATTTCGGCTTGTGTCTGCGTGTTCTGCGCGCAAGGCTCGGCCGGTCCGAAGCTTGATGAACTGGTGACCCCGATGCGCCTTGATCAGCGCTCCGGTGACGCCAATCTCCGCAGCCATACGGTTAGCGTTGCGCCCGGCAAGCCGGTTGGCCAGACGTTTGTGACAGGGACTGATGCCAGTCGCCTGTGCCGAGTCGCCATTGGGGCGATCTGGTGGAACGGATCGTGGGGCGAGGATGAGTTGCTGGTACTGACGATCTACGGTTCGCCAACAAAGCAGGACCGGATAGGCGCTTATGCCATGCCCCATAAGTGGCGCCGGTGGGAGGGTTGCATCGCGATGTTCCCCATCTGGCAGAAGATCGAGCCGAATCGGTCATATTACCTGGAGTTGACCGTCAGCGGGGGAGATGAATCGATCGACGGGATCTGTACATCAACCGGCCAATACGACCAAGGCGAGGGGTTTCTCTCGGGGCGAAGGCAGGCGTGGGACCTGTTCTTCGAGACCCATGTGAAGGGCGTGCCCAACCCGGATGCCGATTATGGGCGGCTGTTTTCGTTATGGAATCTGGATTATGAGGGGCTGGAGAAGGTCAGAGGCTTTGTTGAGAAGAGGCAGTGGGAACCGGCAAGTTATGCCCTGGTCGAGTATTACGAGGAGAATCGCCCGGATCTGCTGGAGCGTGTGAACATCCCGGAGACCCGACCGGCGGATTTTGACACGCGCGAAGCCGAGCTTGCGATGCGAATGCAGACGACGGCGGACGGCGATGAGGGGGTGGTGGATATCGGCCCGGACTGGAACCACTACGCGATCTGGCCGACGCGCGGCGGCGTGGGGCTGACGCGCGGTGGGATTCGCAAGTTCATCGCGACCGCATACCGGTACACGGGCGACCGCAAGTATGCCAGGCTCTGGAACGATGTGAACTACTGCTGCCTTCGGGACCAGCCCAATCCGGTGGAGGCTGGCGCGTACCCGAGAACAGGGCCGCTGCATCCAGCGCCGCCGGCGGGGATTTTCGGGGGGACGATGTGGAGTTCGTTGTCGATCGGCCCTCGCGCGGGGTTCGGATTTGCGTATTACCGCCTGTTTGTCGATTGCCCGGAATTCGAGCCCGATGTGCGGGCGGCGTTCATCTTCAACGTTGCTGACATGGCCGACGTTCTCATGCGGCACCAGGCGGGCGGCAACTGGACCACGCAGATCAAGAGCACGCTGCTGGTCCTGGGCGAAGAACACCCCGAATGGGCGAAGAGCCGCCAAATGCTGCAAGGCGGCTTTGACGGGATGGTGCAGAACCTGCTGGAGACGGTTCATCCGGATGGCCCATTGAAGGAGGCGACGTTCAACTATCACCTGCTGACTCTGAATCGTTTCACGCGCATGCTGACGATGGCGGATCGGCTGAAGTTGAAGGTACCGAATGAGGCGAGGGAGCGGGTAGTCAAGGCAGCGGAATATGCGACGTTTGCCGCGATGCCGGACTTCACCGCGCCGTTGTGGGGGGATTCCAACCCGGTGACGAACCTTGCCGATGGCGGCGTCCTTCTGAATGCGGCCAAGCTCTTCGGGCGGGATGACATGCTGTGGATCGCGAGTGGTGGCAAGGAGGGCTCAGCGCCGGTGGTCGGCAGCATCGCCTTTCCCCATGCTGGCTACTTCGTGATGCGCAGCGGCTGGCAGGCCGATGCCAGGTATCTCGCGATCCATAACGGGCACAGCACATCCCACGGCCATTTCGACGCGTTGAGCCTGATTGTGGCCGCGCATGGCCGGCAACTCATTGTCGATCCCGGTGTGTTCATCTACGGCACGGAACACTCGGCTCGGCTGACGAGGACCACGAGCCACTCGACGGTCGCCGTTGATGACCGCAACACGGTGAATGCAGATGGGGAGAATGCGTGGGCCAGCAACGCGGCTTGGGACTATTTCGATGGGACCAACGCCGGCTACCAGGGGATGAATGAGGTGAAGCACCGCCGGGAGATCCTGTTCGTGAAGCCTGACTATTGGGTGATCCGCGACAGCATCACGGGCGCTGCCGGACGGGCAGTGAAATCTCGTTTCGTCGTCGCCGATACGCAGGTGCAACTGGATAAAGGCATCGCCGCAACATCGCATGCCGATGGCGGGAACCTGATGATCATGTGCGTCGAGGGCCGGATGAAGCTCGTCAGCATGCAGCGTGCGGCGTCGTGGGACAAGCTGACGGAGTGCACCGTTGTAGAGCATGCGCCCCCTTCATCGCAGTGGTACACGGTGTTGGTGCCATATGGGGACGGGAAACGGCCGGATGTCAAGGTGGAGCCCATAGCCGATGGCTTGCGGGTGATCTGCGGGCAGCGTGCGGACGTTGTTCGATTTGGCTCGAAGCCCGAGGTTGAGCGGCGGTAGTCACGACCCGCGGGGGGCCAGAATGACGTAAGCGATGGTCGCCGCGCCGGCCAGACACAGGCCAAGCACGTACGCCTGCCAGAATCCCAGGCGAAGAGACGGGGCCAGGGCCAGCGGGATGAAGGACGGGACGAAAAGCAGGATGAGAATAACGATGTCGCGCGACATGCGCGAGGCATCGGCGAGCTGTTGATCCCGCAGATATATCGTCACCAGCGCCAGGAGCGGGATGACTGGCACCGCCAACAATGCCGCCGCCAGGCGCGGATATCGCCGCGCGACCTCGGCGATGACGACGACGATCAGACCTGCGCCCAAGCCCTGGAGAATCAGCTTCCACCACATGGGGGTGGATTGTAGTGGTCCGATCCGCCGTTTTCACCACCAGCAGGGGATCTGCGCCATACGGAGGACTACGCCGGCAGGCTGGGCTGGGCGTCGATCCATGCTTGTGCAGCGCTGGCATCGGAGCAGATGAGGAAGACTTCCTGAACTGTCCCGGTTGCGGTGTAGAGGCACTTGAGGCCGGCGGGCGTGGGGTACTGAATCTTGAAACTTGCGGGCGTCTTTCCGCGGCGAACCTTGATCCGGCCGGGAACGACCCGGGAAACGTGGGGACAGTTTCCAATGATGAAGTCGAGAATCTCATCCAGGCCGGCTACGCGCCCATGCTGACGTTTGATCCGTCCGAACTTCATGATGCCGATTATAGATCGCGACACCGGGCA
>CAZMXI010000112.1:0-11437 GCA_964570205.1 uncultured Tepidisphaeraceae bacterium | reverse complement strand
TAGAGCGGCCGCGGCGATGCATCGTGCTGTGCATCTCCGCGGCCGCTGGCTGGGCCGAATGGACCACGGTCGCGTCGTCGGGCTACCTGGCGGTCTTGATCGGGCGGATCTTGATGTTGCGGTAAGAGATCTGGCCGTGGTCGCCCTGGAGGGCGATGTAGCCGGTATTGGACTTGGCGAATCTCGGCATGTTGCCGAATTTGCTGGCGGCGACGCGTTTCTTGAAGTCGTCGCTGCCGAGGACGTACTCGAAGTACTTCACGCCATTGACGTAATGCTCGCACTTTTCGGGGGAGAGAAGGATGCGGACCTCGTTCCACTGGCCGGCGGGCTTGGTGGCGTCGAGGGGCTTGCCGGTCTTGGGATCATTCTCGGGCTTATAGAGGCCGTAGAGCCAGCCGCAAAGCTGCGGATCGTGGGCGTTGGCGTTGTCCTGGAGCTGGACCTCGGGGCCGGTGGCCCAGACAGCGCCGGCTTCGTCGGTGACGTGATAAATGATGCCGCTGTTGCCGCCGACGGAGATGTTGTACTCGAGCTTGAGCTCGTACCAGTCGTACTGGTCCTTGGTGACGATGTCGCCGGCGTTCTTCGGATCGACGCAGGCGAGCGTGCCATCCTTGACCTGCCAGCCGGGGCGGATGCCCTGACGCTTGAAGTTGCTCCAGCCATCGAGAGTCTTGCCATCGAACAACAGCTTCCAGCCGGCGGCTCTCTCCTGTTCGGTCAGGGTATTCGCGGACGGGTCCGCGGCGACGGCGGCGGGTTTGTCGGCGGCCGCCAGAAAGCTCGTGGCGGACACGCACACCAGGCCGGTCATTGCGGCGACGGCCAGTTTGGTCTTGAGCGGATTCATGGATTCCGATTCTCCTCAGAAGTAAAAGGGAAAAGAAACTCCGGCAGCCTGTGACCACATCGACTGATCGCGGGCACTGCCGGAGTGATTCAGTCTATCCACCCGGCGAACCGACCGCCATATCGCCGGGGGGCGCACCGATGCTTGAGCATCGCCGCGCCGTGCCTGGGGCGGTCCACGCCGCCTGTTCAATCCTGCGGGCAGACATCCTTCAAATTTGGCGTCGGATCGAACTGGGTCCTGCCGGCGGCCCAGTTCAGGCCAGCCATGATCACCTGATGGGTGATCGGGTTGTCCCAGACATCCTCGCGGTGCCCGAGCGAGGTGTAGAAGACGCGGCCCTTGCCCTGCATGCGGGCGTAGGTCATTGGGAACGGGGGGCGGCGATACTGGGGTTCCTGCTGGCCCCTGCTGTTCTTCATGCTGTTGGTGTCCTGCACCAGGATCACGTGCATGTCCGGGGCGATGTTGTTCAGTGTGTACCACTCCTCGTGCATGTTGAAGTCTTTGAGGTTCTCCAGACCGGGGAATTTCGGGCTGACGACCTTGATATCGGACTTCTGCTGCGAGCCGTGCCCGGCGAACGAGCCACCGATCATCGCCACATAGGGATCGCACCTGTAGTTCTCGGCAGGACGGACACGCGGCCCGCCGCCGCCGAAGCAATCCGTCGCGGCATGGAAGCCCACGACGCCCTTGCCGTCCTCGATGGCCTTGAGCATCATTTTCTTGCCTTCGGGACTCATGGGCGCGCCGCCGTCCTTGCTGGGCTTGGTGAGGTCGCCAGTGGCATAGAAGGCGAAGATGTCATAGGTCTTGTAGGTCTCGGGTTTATCAAACAGGCTGGCATCCTTGGTGCAGGTGACCTCATAGCCGGCCTCGTCGGCGATCTTCTTAAAGACCTTCTCCGAGTAGGCCGGCTCGTTGTTCTTGCGCGCGACGGCCGAGTGCTCGAAGCCCGACGACTTGGTCAGGTACAGGACCTTGATCTTGGCCTGCGCCGAGGCCGGCGCGGCAGCGAATACGCAGATCACGGAAAACGCCAGCACGCAGCCGGCCAAACGCATAAAACGGGTGCTCATGTCCATCTCCAATAAAGCTCAACCTGAACGGTCAACTCATACCATCATATCATCAGGGGGGTGTTGTGTTGAAGTGCCCGCGCTTGCCCGGGTCTGGCGGCCGCTGTAGGTTGTCGGGCAGGGACGGACAACGCCATGTGGAAAGTCATCGTCGTTTTCGTGGTTGCGGCGGCGGGGGTGGTTGGCTGGCTTGTCTGGCAGCAGAATCGCCAGCGCCCGCTGGTGGTGTCGGGATTCATCGAGGCGGACCAGATTCGGGTTGGCTCACGGGTCGGGGGGCGGGTTGCGGAGGTCGTTGCGCGGGAAGGCCAGCGCCTGAAGGCGGGAGAGCCGCTGTACAGGATCGAGCCGTTCGACCTGCGGGAGAAACTGTCGCAGGCACAGGCGCACGTGGATGAGCTTCGCGCCGAACTGGCGAAGCTGAAGGCCGGCTATCGGCTTGAGGAGATCGAGCAGGCCGCAGCGCGGCGGGAGCGCCTGGCGGCAGCGTTGGCGAAGGCGAAGGCAGGGCCGCGGCCGAAGGAAATCGAGATTGCCGAGCAGCAACTTCGCGTGGCTCGAGCCAACCTCGAACTGGCGCAGTCGGAGTACGCGCGTGTCGTGCCGCTGGCGGAGCAGGGGACGGCGTCGCAGAACGAAATCGACGAAGCCAAGCGCGCCTTGACGAAGGCGCTGGCCGAGGTGCAGGCGGCCGAGCTGGCGCTGGCGCTTCTCAGGGAAGGCACCCGGCAGGAGGAAATTGCCGAAGCGCAGGCCGCCTTGGCCGAGGCCGAGGCGGCCCTGAAGCTGTTGAAGGAGGGATATCGCCCGCAGGAAATCGATCAGGCGGCGGCGAGGCTTGCGGCGGCGGAGGCCGACGTCCGGGCCATCCAGGAGCAGATCGACGAGTTGACGGTCACCTCTCCTTGCGACTGCACCGTCGAGGCGCTGGATCTGCGGCCGGGCGACATCGTGGCGCCCAATGCGCCGACGGCTTCGGTTCTGGAAACCGATCGGATGTGGGTCCGGGCATACGTGCCGGAGAGCAGGCTCAGCCAGGTGGCGCTGAATCGGCGCGTCCACGTGCGCATCGACGGGCTGCCCGATCGCGGCGACTGGCTGATCGGGCGAATCACGTACATCGCCTCGGAAGCGGAGTTTACGCCACGAAACGTGCAGACCCCCGAGGAGCGCAGCAAGCAGGTCTTTCGCGTGAAGATCACCCTGGAGACGGGGCGGGAGAAGGTTCACGTCGGGATGATGGGCGACGTGCTGCTGGATGAGCCGGCGCCGCCAACCAGCGCCAACTGACCTGCGGGTCCCGCGAGCGACGATCCAGTGTCTTCACCCATCATTCAAACCTCGCAATTGACCCGGAAGTTCGGCCAGTTCGTGGCCGTGCGCGATGTGACCCTGGAGGTGCCGCGGGCGGCCATTTTCGGGCTGCTCGGGCCGAATGGCTCGGGGAAATCGACGCTGATCCGCGTGCTATGCGGTGTACTGCGACCATCGTCGGGAACGGGGGCGGTTCTGGGGGTTGATGTTGCTCGCGATCCGGAGACGGTCAAGCGGTCGATCGGGTATATGTCGCAGAAGTTCAGCCTATACAGCGACCTGACCGTCTTGGAGAACCTCGACTTCTACGGCCGGATATACGGGCTGCGCGGCCAGCGACAGCGGGATCGCCGCGCCGCGGTCATTGCGCTCACGGGCATTGAGCCCTACGTCAATCGCCTGGCGGGGGCGCTCTCCGGGGGGTGGAAGCAGCGGCTGGCGCTGGCGTGCGCGATGATTCACGAGCCGGAGGTTCTGTTTCTGGATGAGCCCACGGCGGGGATCGATCCTGTCGCCCGGCGGGACCTGTGGGACCTGCTCTTCCGGCTCAGCGGCCAGGGCGTGACGATGTTCGTCACCACGCACTACATGGACGAGGCCGAAAGGTGCTCGCATATCGGCTACATATACCTTTCACGCCTGATTGCGCTGGGGCGTCCGGAAGAGCTCAAGGCCAACCCCCTCGTAACGCCTGCCGGCACGCGGCGGCTGGAAGTGACGTGCACGAGCATAGCGGGATCGCTGCACTGGGTGCAGTCGCTGCCGGGGGTGCGCGACGCGACGATGTTCGGCGACGCCCTGCACCTGCTGGTCGATAACACGGTCTCGACCGAGGCGCTGCTGGACCGGGTGGCGCCGCGCGATGGCAAGGCGTCTGCGCGAGAGATCGAGCCGTCGCTGGAAGATGTGTTTGTCATCCTCAGCCGCGCGGAGGCGACCACAGTCGCATGAGCAGCATGATGGAGCAACCTCCGGCCGTCGTTCCCGGGAAGCCGCGGCAGCCGCGGCGGTTCCGCGCTTTTGCCGGGTTCTTCGCGATTCTGTTGAAAGAGTTTTCTCATCTGCGCCGCGACCGGTCGACGCTGATCTTCACGATCGTCGTGCCCGCGTTGCAACTGGTCATTTTCGGATTCGCCGCTAACGTTACGATCGACAATATCCCGCTGGTGGTCTATGACCTGGATGGCCGGCAGGAATCGCGGCGGCTGATCGAGGCGATGCAGAATACGCGGACATTCCGCGTTGTCGATTGCGTGTACGGGGTAGAGGCGTTTCGCTCTGCGATCACGTCCGGGAGGGCCAAAGCGGGGGTGCTGATCCCGCCCAACTACACTGAGCGGTTGGTGCGGGGCGAGCAGGTACAGGTGCAGGTGCTGGTGGATGGATCGGACTCACAGGCGGCCACGACAGCGCTCAATACCGTCGGCCTGCTGACCACGCAACTTTCGATGGGGCGCGCGCGGGCGGCGGCGGAGACGGTGCAGCTTACGCCCGCGAGGGATCCGGCGGGGAACTCCGCGGTCCCGATCGATGCGCGGGTGCGGCTGCTGTACAATCCGGACCTGGAAGATACCTATTTCTTCGTGCCGGCACTTGTAGCGATTGTCCTGCAGACGGTCCTGTCATTCCTGACCAGTGTCTCGATCGTCAAAGAACGCGAACAGGGAACCTTGGAACAGCTTTTCGTGACGCCGGTGGGTCCGGCGGGTCTGTTGCTGGGAAAACTGGCACCGTATGTCCTTCTGGCGGTGGGGGAGTTGCTGATCATTCTGGTGGTAATGGTCGGGTTGTTCGGCGTGCCGATCCAGGGGAGCCTCGGGCTGCTGCTGGCCCTGTCGGGGCTGTTCATCGGGACGGCGCTGGGGCTTGGCCTCATGATCTCAACGCTGTCCAAAACCCAGGCGCAGGCGATGCAGTTCACGCTGCTGGTGATGCTGCCGTCGGTCCTGCTGTCGGGATTCGTGTTTCCAAGATCTGAGATGCCGCTTCCGTTGTATGGCATCAGCGCGGTGATCCCGGTCACCTACTTTCTGGAAATCGTCCGCGGGGTGATCCTGCGCAGTGCCACGGCGATGGACCTGTTGCCGCATATCCTGGGCCTCTTGGCGTGTGCGGTGGTGATCATTGCGATCAGCCTGGCGCGGTTCCACAAGCAGCTTGACTGACGGAAGATGCCGTTGACGCTGGCCTTCGACGGTCGAACTCCGGCCCGGCCGCCCGGGCAAGTGGAGTGGTCCACTCTGGGTGCCAACCGCGGTCCCGAGTGTTGGAACCGTCCCAAGCTCTGTACGCCACCCGGTTTGTCTGTTAAAAAAGGGGACTCGGGCGTTGGGTCCGAGGCAACGCCGGGAGGCCCGGCGGGTATGGTGTGATAAGGAGCGATAGCAATATGAACAGGACAACTGCGAAGACGTTCTGCCTAAGCTCGGCTGCCGCATTGGCGCTGCTGCTGGGCGGGTGTGACAACAGCGAACAAGCCAAGCAGCCGGCCGACAGCGCCGGCAAGAATCCGCCTGTGCAAGCGGCAGCGGCGCCGGCGGCACAGCCCGCCGCGCAACCGGCGGGAACCCCGGCGGCGCAACCTGAAGTGACCCAGCCGGTGGCGATGGTGGCGGCCGCTCCCGAGGGCGGCGCAACCGGTGGTGCGACTGCGGCGGGCTCGACGGGCAAGATCAAGATCATCGCCGAACCGGTGCCTGCCGGCTTCAGCAAAGTCGAGATCAAATATCCCAAGCCGGTGATCATCGGCACGCCCAAGGCCCCCAAGGGCGTCGATCCGGAAGAAGTCGTCGATTTTGAGCCCTATCTGGCCCTGCCGCCGGGCGCGAAGAACATCGCCGCCAACAAGCCCGTGACCGCCAGCGACAAGGAACCGGTGATGGGCGAGCTGAAATACGTGACCGACGGTGACAAGGAAGGCATGGAAGGCAGCCGCGTTGAACTTGGCCCGAACCTCCAATGGGTTCAGATCGACCTGAAGAAGGCGGCCGAGATTCACGCCGTGGTCATGTGGCATCATCACGCCGATGTGCGCGTGTACAAGGATGTCGTGGTCCAGGTCAGCGATGATCCGGATTTCATCACCGATGTGAAGACAATCTTCAACAACGATCGTGATGGCTCCGCCGGCCTGGGCGTTGGCACGGATCGCGAGTTCATTGAGTACTATCAGGGCAAGCGCATCAAGCCGAAGCAGCCGTTGATGGGCCGGTATGTCCGGCTTTACAGCAGGGGCAACACCTCGGACGACCAGAACCACTATGTGGAGGTTGAGGTGTACGGCCTGGAAAAGTGAGTGCGTTTCTCGGTACGCGATGCGTGATGCGTAATGCGCGAAGGGAATCGCTCCCCCGCACATTACGCATCACGCCTTATGGGAGGCGGTTATGAGACTCCTGGCGGCGTGCTGTTGCGTGGCGGCACTGGCCCTTGCGGCGGCGGAGAAGCCGGGGCCGGGGCAGAAGCTGGTGGAACTGGAGTTCAAGCTTCCCAAGCCCGCCTACATCGGCACCCCGAAGGAGATCAAGAACACGTCGGCGCAGAAGGTGACGGATCGCCGGCCGGCATGGAAAGCGCCCGCGGGCGTGAGCAACGCCGCTTACAGGCGGCCGGTGACATCGAGCACGCCTTCGCCGATTATCGGGGAGCTCAAGCAGATCACCGACGGCGACAAGGAAGGCACCGAAGGGGCGTGGGTGGAGCTGGATTCCGGACTGCAATGGGTGCAGGTTGACCTCGGCAGGCGGCACGACATCTTCGGCCTGTTGATCTGGCTGAACCACGGCGAGTCCCGCGTGTACCGCGACGTTGTGGCACAGGTGAGCGACGATCCGGACTTCATCGCGGGCGTCAAGACCGTCTTCAACAACGATCACGACAGCTCGGCCGGGCTGGGCATCGGCAAAGATGAGGAGTTCTACGAGTATTTCGAGGGCAAGCTGATCGACCTGGTCAAGAGCCCGGTGGTTGGGCGCTACGTGCGCATCTATTCGCAGGGCAATACTTCCAACGATCAGAACCACTGGACGGAAATCGAGGTCTACGGCAGGGCGGCAAACTGAGCCGCCGCCGGTTTTTCCAGGATCGCCATGCCACGCTGGATTCTCGCCATTTTGCTGCTGCTGATTGCCGGGGGCGCCTTGGCGCTGCGGCTGCCCAAGCTGGAAAACCGGCCTTTCCATAACGACGAGGCGGTTCACTGTGACAAGTTCTACGACCTCTGGCAGGAGGGCAAGTACACCTACGACGCGATCGACTGCCACGGGCCGACGCTAAATTACGCGACGTGGCCTATCGCATGGCTGATGCGCGATCAGATCCACTCGTACGCCGACATGCCGGACCGGATGTTCCGGCTGACGACAGTCATCTTCGGGGTGGGGTTGATCCTGCTGCTGTGGCTGGTGAAGGATGGCCTGGGCGGGGCGGGAACGGTGTGCGCGGCGATTCTGACGGCGATCTCCACGGCGATGGTCTTCTACAGTCGGTATTACATCCAGGAGATGCTGCTGGCCTTCTTCGCATTCCTTGCCATTGCCGCGGGGTGGCGGTTTACGCGGGCGTCCGGCAGCGGGGCGCGGATCTTCTGGGCGATCGTCTGCGGGCTGGGCATTGGCCTGATGCACGCGACCAAGGAGACCTGGGTGCTGTCCGGCGCGGCGGCCGGCGCGGCGGTGCTGATCACCTGGGTCTGGACGCGCATCGTGGATGGGCGCTGGCCGCGTCTGGCATGGCTGTGGTCAGGCTCATCCCTGGTGGGGATGTTGCTGGGGCTGCTCATTGCGGCCGGTGTGGCGGCGACGCTGCTGTCGAATTTCTATCAGGACTGGAATGCGCCTGTCGCATCGATCAAGACATACTGGGAGGTGTACCTGCAGCGCGGCGCGGGCGGGGGCGACCACGACAACCCGTGGGATTATTACCTGCGGCGGTTGATCTTCAGCCGCTATGGCCGCGGGCCGGTCTGGACCGAGGGGCTGATCGTCGGCCTGGCGCTGATGGGGTTCGTGGCAGCGCTCTGGCCGCGAGCAAGGCGGGCGCAACCGGCCGCAGAACAGCCCCGGCGCATGCCGGGCGAGCCTGCGCCCGCGAGCGATGCCAGGCGCGATGGCGAGGCCAACGAACATCTGTTCATTCGCTTCGTCGCGTTGTACACGTTGATCCTGACGGCGGGGTATTCGGCGATTTCCTACAAGACCGCGTGGTGCATGCTGACATTCCTGCACGGGATGATCCTGCTGGCCGGGGCGGCGGCGGGGAAGATGGTGGGGGGCGACTCGGCCAAGGCGACGCGGGCGCTGTCGGCGGCGACGATCACCGTGCTGGTGTACGGGCTCGGCGCGTTCGGAATCAGCCGCTTCGTGCCCGATGACACCAGCCGCGAGGCGCTGTGGCTGTACCAGGGCGGGCTGGTGTTTGTCGTCAGCGGGCTGGCGGCGGCAGTCACCGCGCTGCCCGTGGCGCTGCTGCGGGTGATCATGGCGATCATCCTGGCTGTGCCCGCGGCGCAGCTTGCCTGGCAGGCGCACCGCACGAGCTTCAAGCTGTATGCCTATCCATACAACCCGTACATCGTCTCGCAGCCGCACGGCGATGCGCTGCGTCTGGTGCAGCGAGTCCGCGATCTTGCGGCCGCCTCGGAGAGCGGGCGGAACATGCCGTTCATCGCGACGACGCGGGAGATTCAGCCGGTGCCGTATTACCTGCGCGACATGAAGAAGTTCGGCTGCTTCCCGAGCCTGGATGCGGCGGTGGCGTTCATGAATGAGCACCAGCTTGGCTCGCTGGATGCGCTGGTGATCATCGCCGATCCGATTGACCATCTTCGGCTTGAGGGCGGCGAGCGGAATGGCAAGACGTACGAGCCCCTGCTGAGAAACAAGTACATCATCGAGCACTACGGCCTGCGCCCGGGCGTCGTGCGGCGCGTCTATGTGAACGAAGAGCTCTGGGAGAAGTACCTTAAGAGCAAGGGGCTGAAGTAGTCAGCGTGAAGACGAGGAGGATGCAGCGATGACGCCCAAATCGGCGATGGTGGCGGCGTTGGTTTCGCTGGCGGCATGCGCGGCCGAGCCAAAGGCAATGGACCTGTTCAATGGCAAGGACCTGAGCGGCTGGAAGGGCAAGTGGGTGGTCGAGGATGCCGCGCTGGCATGGAAGCAGGGTGCTGGCGACATTTGGACCGAAGAGAAGTACGGTGATTTCGTCCTGGATTTCGAATACAAGGTCGCCAAGGGCACCAACAGCGGCGTGTTCATCCGCACGGGCAACCCGCGCGACAACGTGCAGACCGGCCTGGAGATCCAGATCTTCGACTCATTCGGCAAGCAGCCGGGCAAGCATAGCTGCGGCGCGCTTTACGACGCCCTGGCAGCCAGCACGAACGCCGAGAAGCCGGCCGGCGAGTGGAACCGGATGGTCATCATGGCCAAGGGGCCGAAGCTGGACATCCAGCTCAACGGCGCAAAGATCCTTGAGGCCGACCTGGACAAGTGGATGGAGCCCGAGAAGAACCCCGACGGCAGCAAGAACAAGTTCAAGAAGGCCCTGAAGGACTTCCCGCGCGAAGGCTATATCGGGTTCCAGGACCATGGCGGGGCGGTGTGGTACCGGAACATCCGGATCACCAAGCTGTAATTGGCCTGTATGAGCGATCGACAGGGCGCTGCGAAACCAAGGGCAGCGCCCTGTTTGCTGCGCAGGCGGGCAGGAAAAGGCAGCCCCTGTAAGGATCATGCCTTTTCTGATAAGAATGCCGCTCTTTGGACGATTAGAGGAAGACTTATGCTCGATCCGAAACTGCTGAGGGAGACGCCGGAACTGGTCAAGGAAGCCTGCCGGGTGAAGCGCGTCGGTTCGCCTGAACTGGTGGAGGCATGGCTGGCGGCCGACGAGCGGCGACGCTCATCTCAGCTTGAGGCAGATACCCTTCGCTCTGAGCAGAAGCGCATCAGCGAGCAGATCGGTCAGCTCAAGCGACAACTCAAGGGCGGCACCAATGCGGAGATGGACACCCTGCTGTCTGCCAGTGCCGACGTCAAAAGCCGCCAGCAGAAGGCTGCCGAGGCGCAGGCCATCGCCGAGGTTGAGGCCAACCAGATCATGCTGCAACTGCCGGCTGTGCCCGACCCGGCGTGGCCGGTGGGCGCGGACGCCAATGAGAACGTGGTGGTGCGCACGTGGCACGACCCGGCCTATCCGCCCAGCTCGCTGACGCCCAACGGCCGCGACCATGTGAAACTCGGGCAGATGCTGGACATCATCGACTTTGAACGCGGCGTGAAGCTGGCCGGCTCGCGGAGCTATGTCATCAAGGGGCAGGGCATGCTGCTGTATCAGGCGGTGCTGCAATATGCCCTGGGAGTGGTCGTATCACGCGGGTATGAGCCTTTCGTTGTGCCGCAACTCGTTACCGAGCAGTGCATGATCGGCACGGGCTACTTCCCCGCCGGCCGCGACCAAGCATACGTCACGCAGGACAACACCGTGCTCATCGGCACCAGCGAAGTGCCCCTGGCCAGCTACTACGGCAGTGAGATTCTGAAGGAAGAGGACCTGCCCAAGCGGCTGTGCGGGCTCAGCACCTGCTTCCGCCGCGAGGCGGGCGCTGCCGGCAAGGACACGGCCGGGCTCTACCGCGTGCATCAGTTCGACAAGGTGGAGCAGGTGGTGATCCACAAGGCGGATGATGCCGAGCACATCCAGCTTCACGAGGAGATCATCGCCAACGCCGAAGCGATCCTTCAGGCGCTGAAGTTGCCGTATCGGGTGGTGCAGAACTGCACCGGCGACATGGGCCAGGGCAAATGGCGCATGTACGACATCGAAACATGGATGCCCAGCCGCGGTGGTTATGGCGAGACCCACAGCGGCAGTGCCCTGCGGGACTTCCAGGCGCGACGGCTGAATCTGCGGTACCGCCTGGCCGGCGGCAAGGGCAACCAGTTCTGCTACACGCTGAACAATACCGCCATCGCCTGCCCGCGCATCCTCATCGCAATCATCGAGGTCTATCAGAACCCGGATGGCACGATCACCGTTCCCGAGGTCCTCCGTCCCGCCATGGGCGGCCTGCAGAGGATCGGGACGCCGGTGAGGTAGGCACCGTCGGCTTCAGTGCCTGAGCTCCAAGCACCCTTCTTCCGGCGCAAAGCAAAACCCCCGACTCATGAGAATCGGGGGTTTGGGG
>CAZMXI010000111.1:0-16816 GCA_964570205.1 uncultured Tepidisphaeraceae bacterium | reverse complement strand
GGGTATTCATCGAGGCGCCGTTGGGGGTCGGCGATGCCGACATCGTTCATGGCCTTGACGGCGATGTCGCGGGCCTCGCGGGTGCTGCGGGTCTGGTGCAGAAGCACGGCCTCGATGATCTGGTCGCCGATGGTGAAAACCGGGTTGAGGGAAGTCATCGGCTCCTGGAAGATCATGGCGATTTCGCCGCCGCGGACCCGGCGCATGTCATTTTCGGAGAGTTCGAGCAGGTCACGGCCATTGAGGAGGATCTGGCCGCTCAGGATGCGCCCAGGCGGCTGGGGGATCAGGCGGAGAATGGACAGCGCCGTCACCGACTTGCCGCAACCCGATTCGCCGACCAGCGCGACGGTCTGGCCGGGGAAGATGGAGAAGGAGATGTCGCGGACGGGGCGGATCTGGCCACGCTTGACATCAAAGGCGATGTTGAGGTTGCGTATGTCAAGGAGAGGATCGCTCATTCGTTCACTCTTTCAGGATCCGGGGGTCAATGGCATCGCGGAAGGACTCGCCGACGAGGTTATACGCGAACACGGTGAGGAAAATGGCCAGACCGGGGAAGAACGTGATCCACCAGACGAACCTGCCCAGCGTTCTTGCCTGGTCCAGGGTCTGGCCCCAACTCGGCTCTTCGACGAGCCCAAGTCCGAGGAAACTCAGGGTGGACTCAGCCAGGATAGCGGAAGCCACGCCGAAACTGGCGCCGACGAGCACCGGCGTGATGCCGTTCGGGAGCATGTGACGGAAGAGCACGGAGCGAAGGGGCAGGCCGGCGGCGATAGCGGCCTGTACGAAATCCTGATTACGGAGCTTGAGAAACTCGGCGCGAATGAAGCGGGCGTAGCCCGTCCAACTGACGAAGCCAATGATCGCCATCATCAGGTAGAGATTCCGGCCAAAGAAGGCCACAAACGCAATCAGCAGGAAGAGAGTCGGGATGGCTTGGAAAACCTCGACGAGGCGCATTCCCAGGATGTCTGTTTTTCCGACAAAGAAGCCCATGACGCCGCCGATGATGACGCCAATGACCACGGCGATGCCGGTGGAGATGAACCCGATGGCCATGGCGATTCGGCTGGCATGCATCGTGCGGCTGAGCAGATCGGCGCTGTTCGCGTCGGTGCCCATCCAGTGTTGCCAACTTGGAGGATTGAGACGCGAGTCTCTCTGATCGCGGAGGTAGTCCCCGGGCGAGTACGGCACCGGGGGACGCAGGATGTACTGCACCGTACCCGTCGCCTCCATCAGCCGGTAACGTTTCAACACGACCGTCTTGGGCGGGTCTACCGGGAAAAGCGCCAGGGCCACACCGAGAAGCCCCATCACCCCGAACAGCGTTCCCAATGCAACGCGGTCACGGGCCAATCTGAAGAGAACCCACCCGAGCACGACCATATCCAAGGCAGCCAATCCAAAGAGCAGCGCATAAGCGCCCTTTCTGCTGATCGACTCCATCCCGGGCGCCCAGTTTCGCCAGGCGACGCTCGGCCACAACGCGAGCGGCAGGACGGTGGCCATCGCTCCCATTACCAGCAGCGACTTCTGCGGAAGCGTGAACCTGCGCAGAGGCACGAGCGCCATGGTGAACACGGCCACGACCGCCAGGACAACGTCGGCCGGAGTGAGGTGCCTCAGCAGCGGGCTGGACCACTGACCATCCACCTTCAGGAGGTACGGATGGCTCGACGCAATGAACGGCGCGAAGGCAGCCAGGAACGCCAGCACAAGGATCCACGCCATTCCGAATCTGGCGCGCCAGTTCGAGAAGGTGTCATGCAGCGCCTGGCGTGCGAAGCTGCGGGGCGCTTCCTGGAGCGTCGAATCCGCTGCCGCGCCATCGCCGGGCGGAGCGATCGGAGCATGCATCGCCTGACTACTCATAGCTCACCCGCGGATCGGCAATCGCGTAGCCGATATCCGCCAGAAGATAACTGATCAAACCAAGCAACCCCGCCACCATCGTGGTGGAAAGCACCAGTTCACGGTCGCGATTGTTGACCGCATCCACCGCCAGCTTGCCCATGCCGGGCAGGCCGAAGATCGTCTCGACAACCACCGAGCCGGCAAGAAGCGCGGGCAGCAGGTGAGCCAGGACGGTGATCAGCGGCAGGAGGCTGTTTCGGAAGACGTGCACATAGAGTACACGCTGCTCCGCGACACCCTTGGCCCGCGCCGTCCGCACGTAGTCGGAGGAAATGGTGTCCAGAATAGCGCCGCGGGACAGCTTGGCCAGGAACGCAACGCTGGCATAACTGAGGCAGATGACGGGCAGCACAAGGTGCCAGATCGTGTCGAGCAGCCAACCACGTTGAAAGGCGCCCGACTCCCAGCTTGGCAGGAAGGGCATCTCGATGGCGTCAAGTTCATGAAGCCCCGTCGTCGGGAACCACTTCAGGAAGTCGACGCTGGTCAGGTACCCCTGGAGCATCATGCCGGCCCAGATCACCGGCACCGACCAGAGCGCGAGAGAAACGGTGCCCGAGACGATGTCAAAGGCCTGTCCGCGGTGACGAGCCGCCTTGATGCCGAAGTAGAGCGCAATGGCGTAGGACAGGGGCAAGGAGAGGATGTTGAGCAACAGCGTAATCGGCAGACGTTCGCGGATCATCTCGCCGACGGACCGCTCAAGAGCGAAGCTCTTGCCCAGGTCGGGCATCTTCAGGCCGAAACTCAGTGGACTTGGAAAGCCGTGCCCGACGTCCTTGTAACCGATCGGAGACACATTGTTGAGCCACCGCAGGTACTGCTCGGGCAAGGGCCTATTGAGGCCATACCGCTTTTCCAGGTACTCGCGGCGTAACTTGCGCTCCTCGGGGCGCATGCCCGCCTCGCCGCGCATCATGTCGTCGGTCGTGCCTCCCGGGCTCAGCGCCATCACAAAGAACACCAGCATGGTCATGCCGATCAGCGTGGGGACCATCAACAGGAGTCGGCGGACGATGTAGTTGAGCATGGCCGGTCAGAAGCTCCTCTGCTGGGCCGATGGAATGTACCACGGGATCGGCATGACGAAGAGCTGCGAGTAGTTCAAGCCAAGCTTGGAGGTCTTCACATTCCTGATCTTCTTGTCGATGAATACCAGCGACACGCGGCTGACCATGAATGTGTAGGGCTGATCGTCATGCAGGATGCGGTGAACCTCGTGCCACAGGGGCATGCGCTTCTGCTTGTCGATCGTCGAGCGGGCCTGCTCGATCGCCCTGTCCAGGTCAGGGTTGGCATAGGAGACGTAGTTGTCTCCGTTGTCGGCCATCTGGCTGGAATGGAATATCTGGAAGGCGTCGCTCTCGATGCTGCCGCCCCACGCGAGCGTGATGGCGTCGAAATCCCGGTTATCGAGTTTGCGCAGCATGATCGGCCAGTCCACGGGGTCCAGCCGCATGGCAATGCCCGCCTCAGCGTACCCATCTTTGAGAAACAGCGCCATCCGGTCAATCATCGGGCTCTTGGAGCCGTAAGTCAGGGTGAACTGGAAAGGCCGGCCATCCGGGCCGTCGATGACACCGTCGCCATCCCGGTCGAAGTAGCCGGCTGACTTCAGCAACGCGATGGCCCTGGCTGGATCGTACGGCCAGGGCTTGATGCTGGGATCCGCCTGACCCAGCAGTGGCGAGAAGGGCCCGCTGGCTGTCGTTCCATGGCCCAGCCAGATTTCCTCGATGATCCGCTCGCGATCAGTCAGCATGGTCATGGCCTGACGCACTCGCGTGTCGGCAAAAGGCGTCGGGTGGCCTGCCTTGCGCTGGTTCCAGGCGATGTAGGAGTAACCGGATTGCGGGGCCTGGTATTTGAAGTTGTTGGCCCGTTCCCGCATCGTGGGGTCCTTCAGCAGCATTTCGTACTGCTCGGGCGTAGCAGCAAACAGGTCCATCTCGCCATTCTTGAATCGCGTCAGGCCCGCCGTGTCCTGCTCGATTTCGTGCCAGATGATGCGGTCGTATGGCCCGGGTTCGCCCCAGTACCGTTCGTTGCGATAAAGGTCGATCAGGTCTCCGGGCCGCCAGCCATCCGGCGCCTTCATTCGATACGGCCCGGTGCCCAGGAGCAGACCGACCTTCTGGTTGAAATCTTCCGGCGTGTACCGAGAGTAAAAATGCTTCGGCAGCACGGACAGGTCGGCGGCCAGCGAGAAACTCTCGTAGTAGGGTTCCTTGAATCTGAACAGCACGGAGTGGCTGCCGGTCTTCTCGACGCTGCGGATCTTGGAGTAATACGCCCGCTCCCTCGGCGCGGCAACGGCGGGATTCATGATCCAGTCGTAGGTGAATACCACGTCGTCCGCGGTAAACGGAGCGCCATCGGAAAATGTGACGCCACGCCGCAGGGTAAACGCCACCTCGACGGCGGGCGGCAGGGATGGATGCCCGATCAGGACATCCCGCGGGATATCCTGGCCTCTCTCGAGCCTGGCCAGGGCATCCTGCAGGTCTTTTGGCAGGTTCGCTTCACGCGCGGCCGCAGCGGGGTCGGCTTGCACCTTCTTTCGCAGGGCCTCAAGGGCCGCTTTCCACGGCTCACTGTTGTCCTTAACCTCCCAGCGGGTCGCCAGCAGAGGGATGTACTCCAGCGTGTAGGGATCGAGGTAGGCCAGGCTCTCCTGGATTCGATTCTGCACGATCCGGCTGTACAGGTCTCCGCTGAGGCCCAGAGGCGTCAAGCGGGCCAGACGCACCGGGAACTGATCGACAAGCACGCCGCCGCTGGCATAGTCCGGGTTCCTCTGAGCTTCCTTGACGTATGGAAATGCATCGTCGTGAGCACCGGACGACGAAGCCGCGGCGGACTGCTGGGTGGACGCCACTCGCACGCCCCGCTGGACCAGCTTGCGAAGCTCCGAGATTTCGTCGGTCTGCCGGCCGACGGTTTTGGTCAGGTCTTTGATATCTTCCCACTGCCGGTCGTACTGCTTCATGGCCAGCAGCATGACAACAATCACGGCAGCCAGAAGCATGAACAGAAAGAAGTCCTTGACTGTGAAGCGATTTTCCATGCTGTCCTCGTTGCCGCACGCCCGGCCAACGTCGTCGGTCCGGTCAAATCTTAGCCGCCTCGCGCCTGGGGTCGAACACGTCCCGCAGCCCGTCGCCGATGAAATTCAGGCATAGCAGCGTCAGTGCCAGGAAGATACACGGAAACAACAGCGTCCACCAACGGCTGTCAACCGTATTCAACGCGGGCATCAGTCCCTCGCTGGCCAGCGCGCCCCATGTCGGCATTGGTGCCTGAATACCCACGCCCAGGAAGCTCAGGAACGACTCCTGCAGAATCGCCTGGGGAACGATCAGCGAGGAATACACGACCACCGGGCCAACCAGGTTCGGCAGCAGGTGGTGGAAGAAGATGCGCTGCTCGGTCAAACCGGCCGCACGGGCAGCCTCGATGAACGGCTGCGACCGCAGCGACAGCACCTGCCCGCGGATCACCCGTGCCATCGTCAGCCAGCTCACGAGCCCGATCGCCAGAAAGAGAACAACGAGATTGGCTGCCCTGGCGCTGGCGAAGACGTCCTCCAGCGGGTCTTCGAGCGCGATCTTGAACAACACAACCAGAAGGATATAGGGCAGGCCATACAGCACATCGACAGAGCGCATGAGGACTGAATCAACCCAACCGCCGCGGTAGCCGGCCACCAGGCCCACGCCAAGCCCCAGGACAACCGAAATAACGGCCGCCGCGACACCGATGGCCAGGCTGATCGTCCCGCCGAGGAGGCAGCGCCCGAGGATACTCCGGCCCAGCTCATCCGTGCCCATCCAGAGCGCAATCCGTTGCGCCTGCGGCGCCTGCCGGGCCGCATCGGGCTGCTGGTCGTTGTAGGACAGGCGGGTCCACTTCTCGGTGAGAGTCATGGGCAGGGTCAGCAGACAGAGGGCCACGATGCTGGCCAGGATCGATCCCCCCACCCGGACGCGCCCGCTCTGCCAGATCCTGCGCCAGCCGCTGTCCGGCGCCTCGCGGGCGTTGCGCGTCAGGTCGGCCAGAGGCTCTATGGTTGCAGTTGCCACAATCAGCTCTCCGCCTTGGCCGTCACGTCGATGCGAGGATCGACAGACGCATAGCCGATGTCCACCAGGAGGTTGAAGGTCAACAAGAACATCGAGTAAATCATGACGGTTCCCAGAATCAGGGTCTGGTCACGATTACGGACGCTGTTGACGAAGTGTTGCCCGAGGCCAGGGATGTCGAAGACCTTCTCGACGACAAATGACCCGGTGAGGGTTACGGCGGCAGCCGGGCCGAGATAACTCAGCACGGGCAGGAACGCGTTTCTGAGGCAGTGCTTCCAGACTACGGTCGAACGGCTCAGGCCCTTGGCCCGCGCGGTGCGGACGTAGTCGTTGCTCAGCACGTCGATCATGGAGACGCGCGTCAGGCGGGCGATGTAGGCCATGGGGATCAGGGACAACGCCAGGCCCGGCAGGATCAGATCGCGCACGGAACCCCACGTCCCGATCGGGAAGATCGGCCAATGCACCGAGAAGAGGATCAACAGGAGCGATGCCGCCACGAAACTCGGCACGCTGACCCCGACGAGCGCCACGCTCAGGCTGATCCAGTCGAAGACACCCCCTCGGCGAACGGCGGCCATCGTGCCCACGCCCACGCCGACGAAGGTGGCGATCATCAGTGAAAACAAGCCCAGTGTGATGGATACGGGCAGGGCCGTCTTGAGCACGTGGTTCACGCTGAACCCCTGATAGTGCATGCTCGGCCCGAAGTCGCCCTGCGTGATGATCCGCGTGGGGTAGTGCGTCAGAAACGTGTACCAATGCTCGGCGTGGAACTCCCGCTTGAGCGTCTCGAGAGCCGCCGGATCGGGCTTGCGGTCCTGCTGGTCGAACGCGCTTCCGGGCGCGATCCACACCAGCACGAACGTCAGCAGGTAGATGATCGCGAGGATCAGCGGAAACTGCGCCAGCCTGTACGCAATGAACTTCAGCATCGGTCAGCGTCGTTCCTTGTACACCGCCTTGAACAGCACCATGTTTCGCGGGTGAAGCGAGATGCCCTTCACGCTTTCGCGGAACAGATACCGATTGACATAGTAGTAGACCGGGATAATGGGCACTTCATCCAGCAGAAGGGCCTCCGCTCGCTGCAGCATCGCCAGCCGCCTGGCCGGATCGGTCTCGCGGGCCGCCTGGCCGCACAGACGATCATATTCCGGATTGACCCATTTGGAATCGTTGTTGTCGCTGGCGGCCAGGTATTTGTCGGTGAAGGTGGAGACGTCGGCGTAGTCGCCGTACCAGCTCGCGCGCGCGATCGAATACTCCTGGGAATGCAGGCGCTGGCTGAAGATGGCCGGCTCAACCGGCTCCAGCTCCAGGCTGACCCCCAACTCACGACGCCACTGAAACGCCGCCACCTGGGCGATGCGGTCATGGCCAAAACCCGTGTTAAACGTGAGTCGCATCTGGGGAAAGCCTTTCCCGCCTGGATAGCCGGCCTCGGCGAGCAACCGCCGGGCTGCATCCGGATCATAGCGAAGGCCCTCCGGGGATGGATAGTCCGGCAGCAACGCCGGCGGGACATAGTGAAACGCGGGCGTCTCCCCTGCCCGGGTGACGGTTTGGACGATCGGCAGCCGATCCAGCGACATCGCCAGCGCCTTGCGGACTCGAACATCATGAAACGGATTGGCCATACCGCCCTTCAGCGTTTCCTGGCAGTTGATCGAGTAGAAGTACGTTCCGAATGCGGGGAAGACGTGAAGATCGCGTTGCCTGTTCTCCGGATCGTTCCTGCCCTTCTCCAGAAGTGCGGAGGCAATCTCCGCGTCCACATCCGCCAGCCAATCCACTTGCCCCTGCTCGTACCGCAGGAATTCGCCCAGCTTGTTGTCGTCCACGATGACCTGCTCGATCACCCGACTCCGCACATTCTCCTTGTCCCAGTAGTGCTCGTTGCGAACCATCCGCAGTCGCTTCTTGAACTCCCATTTGTCCAGGCGATACGGTCCGTTGCTGACCAGATTCGGCGGCTGCATGAACGTGTAGTCATACGTCACCAGCCCGGTATCGGGGTGGATGCGTGCAAACCGGCTCATGGCGTGCTGATTCACGGGAAAATACGCAGGAAAGGCGACCAGGTCGAGAAAGAACGCCACCGGGTGATTGAGCGTCAGGCGGATGGTCTTCTCATTCAGGCCTTCGATTCCAACAGATGAGAAGTCCGGTTTCTCGACCAATATCGCCGCGTCGTCGGTTGCGCGCGCCATCACAGATTCGATGTGCCTGGCAAACTGCTCCCGATAGGCCTTGGCGCCCCGAATGTAGTCCAGCAGGTACGTGTAATCGCCCGGCTGCTCCAGCATCCGCCGCCACGCGAAGATGAAATTTGAGCTGGTGACAGACGAGCCGTCGCTCCACTTGGACTCTGGTCGAATGTGGAACGTGTAAACAGTCCTATCGTCGCTCAGGTCATGTCTGCCGGCGGCGCCGGGAATCGCCTTGAGCGTCTGTGGGTCAAGCGCATAGAGCCCTTCGTACAGCGCATAACCGATGCGGATATCCTCCATCCAAGACATGCGGTTCGGATCAAGCGTGCGCACGTCGCCCCTATTGGTGTAAACAAAATCCGCCGGCTCGTCCGCCGCACCGGCCGACCACCACATGGAGGCGGCAACCAGCACAAGCAGACCAACGGGGATGGCGAACAATCGGCCCATATCACCTGTGGCAAAACGCGCGCTGTTCTCACCGGCGCTCCCTCGGCGTTCGGCGCGCCCCCCACCAACCAGCTATGGCCGAGTCGTGGGCGCTGCCGGCGGCGGGGCGTCCTTGATCGACTCAAAGCCTCTTGTCTTTTTCAACTCGGGCGCGAGTTCCTGGATGATGGGAAGGAGCTTCGCGGCGTTGCGCAGCCGCTGGGCCGACTGCTGCGCCTTCTGCGCCAGCGATTGTTCATTCATTACCATGGCGGCAGCCCCAAGCACTTCGGTCAAGCCACGGCACAGTTCGGCCACCTCTCCGCGAGCAGGTCCAACCGTCGAATCAGCATGGTAGGCACAGAGCACAATGCCGTCCCAGATCGCCTGCATGGTGCGAGTGCGCTGGACGGGTTTCAGGATCATGTCCCAAATGCCCTTCTGTGTCAGGAACATGAAAGGGGACCGATCCACGGCCGGTTCATTCGGCACGCCTTTCGCCCACTCGCCCAAGCGCACCTGCGCCAGGGCCAGCAGGGGTTCCACGACCAGTCGGGGGTCGATGACGACCTGAGTTTGGGGGTTGTCGCCAGTGCGCGTGAAAGCATCATACGCCTCCTGGGTCATGGCGCCGGTCGGATGCTTTTCGATCACGCTCCGCATGCATTCAAACAGCTTCTGGTGGACGTTGGCCTTGATCAGTTCGGGCATGACGGCCTTGGCGGCCTTCATGCCCCAAAGCTGCAACGCCTCCTCCTGGTTCTGAAGCAGCTTGGTAATCGCCGCCTCAAGCCGGACCGCCCTCGACGCCTCGGCCACCCGCGCCACCACGATGGCGGCATTCAGCTTCGCGCGAAGATTGGCGCCGCCATCCAGGATGGCGACAGTCTCAGTGTTGATTGCAGACGTGTAGGCAACCTCATAAGCTCGGCCGGCAGGGTTCATGCCGCTGCGGACCTCTCGCACGAGCCTCTCCCTGGCGTCGCGAACCTTCGCTGGCTCCTTGTCTCCCAGGGCATCCATGTGCTGCTTGACGAACCTGTTGATCATGGTCTCGCCGGCGCGGTCCAGGGAAGGGGCGGACTTCAGCAGGGTGAGATCGCGCAGATCCACCTGCCCATGGGCGATGCTTGCCAGAAGGGCCCAAATCAGCCCGACGGCAAGCGATATATGAAGGCGATGACTCATCAGGTGCTACTCCAGAAACACGAGGGGCATGCACAACCGAGCCCGGCCTGCTCGGCGAAAACCCAAGGTCTCGCGGGGCAGCTTGAAGCACCGGAAACGCCGCCGAAAATGGCTCGTTCCCGCGCGCGACAGCTCCCCTAAGTTTTTGACCGGCCGAACCTAGCAGATGGCCCAAATAGTGTCAAGCAAGGGGGTTGGCCGCTCGCTTTCGACATGCTGTGCGCCGCGCGAGACAACTGCCCTTGCCATTTTCTGCGAATCCGATAGGAAAATAGCCCGCAGCTATACCGCAAACCGGCAGAGCTGGTTAGACTCACGGATTCGTGTGGGCACCTGATCCCAAGTCGGCCCCAGTGGCAGGAGCACCATGGAGAACTTCCGCGCGGAAATGATCCCCAATCCCGCCGTGCGCCGTCTCAGCCTCTATCTCAGGCAGCTTGAGGCGTTCAAGGCAAAGGACCGCCGCACGATCTCGTCCAGACAACTTGGCGAAAGCCTTCGCCTTACCGACGCCCAGGTCCGCAAAGACCTGGCGTATTTCGGCCAGTTCGGTCATCCGGGAATCGGCTATCGCGTGGACGATCTCATCGCCCAGCTCCGCCGCATTCTGGGCACTGACAAGACATGGAACGTGCTGCTGATCGGCGTCGGCAACCTCGGCCGCGCCTTGATCGCCTATAAAGGGTTTGAGAAAAAGGGTTTCCGGCTGGTTGCCGCATTTGACGCCGACGCCAACAAGGTTGGCAAGAAACACGGAGCGTTTGTCATCCAGCCCATGGAGGAACTGGCGTCCACAATTCAGAAGCTGGGCATCCGTCTGGCGATCATCTCCGTGCCGGCGGAACACGCCCAAATGGTGGCTGAGTCGCTTGTCGCCGCCGGCGTCCGTGGAATCCTGAATTTTGCGCCGGTGTCCATCGTGGTGCCGCCCGAGATCGGGCTCACAGCCGTGGATCTGGCTGTTCAGCTTGAGCAGCTTTCGTTCCAGGTCAACTTCTCCGCTGTCAATGCGCCGGCCCACGCGCCGAATTGACACCATCGCTTCCCGCCTCTATACGAGATGGAACCAACCGCACACAACCGCCCCGCCGGGGCGACGAAAGGTGAAGGATGGCTGACGCAAAGGTTGTGGTGCTGGGCGCAGGGTCCTTCGTCCTCGGATCGAGCGTCCTTGATGGCGCGATTGTCGAGCACCGCCTGAGGGGGCTGGAAATCGCACTGATGGACCAAGATCGGCAGCAGGCCGAGCTGGTGGCCGCCGCTGCGCGGCATCTGGCCCGCGATGCGGGCGTCGAATGTCGCATCAATGTGCACGCGCAGCACGAAACCGCGATGGACGGAGCGGACTTTGTTCTCTGTGCGGACATCGGCCGCGAATCAGAACACTTGAAGTCCGATTGGGCGGTCCTGAAGCGCTGCCTCCCGGGGGGCGCCGTCAGTCCCTCCCGCGGCGTTGGCGGCCTATGCTACTCGCTGCGTCAGATCGCCTATGTCCAGGAAATTGTGGGGGCAATGAAGCGGTTCTGCCCGAAGGCTTGGTTTCTCAACGCCACCGATCCTCTCGCACGCACAAGCCAGGCAGCCCGCGATGACGGCGTTCGCACGGTCGGACTCTGCTCGACATCCCAGGTGGGTTTCATGACCGCATGGCGGATTC
Organism: uncultured Tepidisphaeraceae bacterium; assembly: GCA_964570205.1. Lineage (GTDB taxonomy): Bacteria > Planctomycetota > Phycisphaerae > Tepidisphaerales > Tepidisphaeraceae > CAZMXI01. The sequence continues at coordinate 5,321 of CAZMXI010000111.1, read as the reverse complement.
TGGAGGGCGAGACACTTGCCTGGCCGTTCGATCGGGCCCGGAACCGACTTGAAATGACGATGGCCGGCGTGAATCGTTTCTCATGGATCATCCGGATCGCCGATGCCGACACTGGCCAGGATCTCTACCCGACGGTGCGGCAGAAGGCGACGCAACAGCCGGATCGATGCTCCCCCTTGGCGCTTGCCCTGCTGCAGGAAACGGGTTTTCTGCCGGCGTGTGGCGATGCGGCCATCCAGGATTTTGTGGACACGCGGCATTCCACGCCCAATGCCGCCGTATCGACGCAGGACAACGCCGCCGAACAGCAAAGATGGCTGAATACGCTGCGGGATGCCGTCGAGGGCAGGACGCCATGGGCAGCCCTTCAATGGGCGCAATCCTGGATAAGACCGATGGATCTGGTTGCTTCCATGGCGTTCGGCAAGCCCGCCTGTTTCCATGCCCTGAACCTGCCGAACGCGGGTCAAATGCCAGCCCTTCCGGCGACGGTATTCGTGGAGACGCCCGCATTGGCAGCCAACCACGGCCCCGTGGCCGAGCGCGTTGAACTGCCTGAGCCCCTGCTCCCACTCTGCCGCACCGCGGCCATGGTCACCGATCTCATCGTGCGCGGTGCGAGATGGCGGAAACGTTCATTGCTGGATGAGGCCATCGAACTGGACCCAACGATCCCAGACAAGGCCGTCGCCGCGGCGGCGCTGACAGAGTGCCTTGCCGCGGACAGGGGTCCGCTGTCCGGGCTTCATTGACAATACACCTCCTCCACGCCCAGCGCCGATCTCAGTGCTGTGGTGAATCGCGAAACGTGGGGCACCGGAATAATCGGCAACATTCCGCGTTACCGGGATAGCTGCCGTTGTGACAGAGTTTCCGGCTTGATCCTATGGCGCATGTTGATATGCTGCACTTATTACGTATACGTAATACATTGCGAGCGGGACATGTGATGACCACCGGTCATGACATAGCGATGTCCATTCGAGCGGCCTACCTGGCCATGCATCGCCAGACCGACGCCCATCTGGCCGCATTCGGCGTCACCGCAGACCAGTTTGTGGTGCTGGCCATCCTGACCGAGTTCAGCGCTGCCACCCAACAGCAACTTGTTCGCCGCGCTTCGTCCGACCCCAACACCATGCGGGCGATGCTGATGCTGCTCGAGCGCCGGGGGCTGGTTGCGCGGGAGCGGCACCCCACCGATGGCCGCGCCCGCAGCGTCAGCCTCACCCCGGAGGGCCGGCGGACCTACCAGCGGCTCTCGGCGGCCGTCAAGCCCTTGCAGGATCTGATGCTGGGCCTTTTCGGAGCCGGTGAGGCAACAACCCTGGTTCAGTCTCTTATGCGCATTTCCGGGACCCTGACCGAGGCGGCAGGCGTTCCCGAAAGGCAACGTCCCAGTCCGTTCGCGACAGATGCCGCGAACTGAGATGCGTTGACAGGAGGAGTCAGATGATTCGATCACCCTTCGCTCGGTTGCACTCGGCATTTCTCATTCTGGCCCTGGCGTGGACAATGACGCCGCGGGACTTGGCGCAGGCGCAACAGCCCGGAGCGGGCGCTGGGCGGCAGCGGCCGCCTGCGGTGGTGTCGCCCGAAGTCCAGGCCGATCGGCGCATCACGTTCCGCATCCTGGCCCCCAGCGCCGAGGCCGTGCGGCTCAACAGCAGCGACCTGCCCGGCGATCCGCGGCAGCAGCGCACGCTGACCAAGGGCGAGAACGGCGTGTGGGCGCTGACGCTTGATCCCGTCGACCCGGGCACCTACCGCTACACGTTCAATGTGGACGGCGTCTCTGTGGTCGACCCGCGCAACCAGTCGATCAGCGAGTCCAACGGCAATGTCTGGAGCATCCTGCACGTGCCCGGCTCCGACTTCATGGACACAACCGATGTGCCGCACGGCTCGGTGGCCCGGATCCATTACCGCTCTTCCACTCTCGGCCGGACCCGCAGGATGCATGTCTACACCCCGCCCGGATACGAGGCCGGACAGGAGAAATACCCTGTTTTCTATCTCCTGCACGGCGCGGGTGATTGCGATGATTCCTGGACATCGGTGGGCCGGGCCAATTTCATCATTGACAACCTGATCGCGGCCGGCAAAGCCAGGCCGATGATCGTCGTCATGCCGGCCGGGCACACGGGTCCCTTCGGCTTCGGCGCGCCGCGCGCCCCGTCGGCAGATGGCCGGCCAAACCTCGGCGCCAACGCGTTCGAGGAGGATTTCAACAAGGACATCCGACCCTACATCGAGAAGCACTATCGTGTCCTCGCCGACCGCCAGAATCGCGCCATCGCCGGGTTGTCGATGGGCGGCGCGCAGACATTGAGCATCGCGATTCCGAACCTGAAGGACTATGGCTACGTCGGCGTGTTTAGCTCCGGCTTGCTCTTCCGCGGCCTGGACGAGTGGGAGAAGGACAACCAGGCGATTCTGGCCGATGCGTCGGCAAAAGAAGGATTGAAGCTGGTCTGGTTCGCGACCGGCTCGCAGGACTTCCTGATCAATCAGACGCGCCAATCGGTGGAATTCCTGAAGAAGCACAAGTTCAACCCGGTCTTCAAGGAGACCACCGGCGGCCACACCTGGATTAACTGGCAGAAGTACCTGAACGAATTCGCCCCGCAGCTCTTCGGGGGCGCTGGAACGCAGGCGGGCGCACCGCAGGCCGCTCCCGCGCCCGAACGCCCCGCCACACCCGCTCCCGGCGCAGCGCCCGCCGGCCAGCGTCGCGGCGGGCAGGGCATGCGCACCCCGCGGCCAGGCCCCACGCCCCTGCCCATCCTGCCCGCATTGCCCGCGCACGGTGACACCAGTTTCTATGCCAAGGCCGATGTGCCGCACGGCAAGGTGGAACAGACCACCTACACCACCCAGGCCGGCCAGCAGAAGCGCATGCACGTCTACCTGCCTCCGGACTATGACAAGAGCGCCGACCGCCGATATCCCGTCCTCTATCTGAACCACGGCGGCGGAGACGATGATTCACGCTGGACCAGCACCGACCCACGCAGCGGCGGCAGCGCACAGTTCATCCTCGATAACCTGATCGCCGCCGGCAAGGCCAGGCCAATGATCGTCGTGATGCCCAACACCCGCGGCATCGCCTCGCCCGAACCGCCCGCGCCCGGCCAGGATGATGCCTGCTCGCAGGAGTTTCTCAAGGACATCATCCCGCATGTTGAAAAGACCTATCGCGCCAGGCCTGGCCGCGAGAATCGGGCGCTGGCCGGCCTTTCTATGGGCGGTTTCGTGGTCATGGGCACCGGCCTGTCGCACCTCGACACGTTCGGCGAGCTCTATGTCTACAGTTCCGGCTATTTCGCCGACCGCATGACCGCCTTCGAAGAGAACTTCAAGCAGATATTCAGCGATCCGAAGACGAACCAGGAATTGTTGCGCGTCCCGCTCTATACGGCAGCCGGCGAGACCGACATCGCACTCGCCAACGCCCAAAGAACGCTGTCGGTGATCAACAAGTACGCGGTGCGGAATTTCTGGGTGCTCAGCTCAGGCGGGCACGAGTGGGCAAACTGGAGGCGATATCTCCACCAGACCGCACAGATCATGTTTCCGGAATCGCCCATCCGGTGAGATGCCGGGCTTATTCGTTAAGTCGAGGGACATCCTACGAGATCGTTGCCGGTGTTGCGCACTCTTCTGACCGTTGGCCCGTTCGCATGGGCACAAGACGATGCCCGGGCCGCGACCTCTCGCGCGCCAGGCACACAACACCCACGAATCTACCCCGATCGGCGAATTGCCTGCAGGCCAGGCGTTCGCTCACCCCGGCTCATCGCTCCACACCTTGCCGGCGTACGCGTCTCATGATGCCCGCCCCGAGCATAACGCCCAGCATCGCAGCCGCGCTCCATGCCGCCGGCGGCAAAGGCACCACGCAGTTGATTTCGAATCCCCATCGGATCCCATCATAGAGAATCAGGTAGGTGTCGGTAGTTGCGCCCATGGGCTTTTCGTACCAATCCGCCAGATAGAGTTCGGCATGCCATGTGACGTTGCCAAGACACGGGCACTCCCGGGATGGTGAATCACTGAAGTCGAGACGACCCGCTGCTCCTTCGTCCGCCACCCGCCAGTAGAACGGGTAGGTGTCGTCATTTGGGCGAGGATCCACGTAAGGTGATGTGGTTCCGCCAAGAGGAACATTGGTGTCTATGATCTGCACCCAGACAAAACGGTGAATGGAATCCGGCTTGAGTGGATCGGGCACATAGCTCGCCTTCAGCGTCGCCCCCATGCCGCCAATGACCACCTTGGTGCCATCCGGCAGGATGTACTCCGTGGGGATACACCCCTCGTGCAGGTCGATGCCGTCGTGGTAGTCCCTCGCGGCGTATGTAGTGATGTTAATCGTACCGTTGAACGGGTGAGTGTAATTGTACGTGACGGTCCAATCCTTGAAGTCGCGGCCAAGTGCCGTGATCGCGTTCTGACTCGGTCCCGCCAGCCACTGAATTGCGTCGATCGTGTCCACACAGTAATGGTCCACCGGCTCGGGGCATGGTCCATGCGAGACGGTGACCGGATTGCCCGTCGTCTGGCCGGTCACGCGGTCCACCGTGTCGGCGCCCAGACGCGGCGTCAGGAACAGGAGCACAGCTATAAAGCCCAGCGCAACAACTGCGCGGCGAGAGATCGTATTCTCAGCCATGAAGCACCTCGCCATGAAGCCCAAGAAGCCAGGGTGCCAGTCATCACCCACTCACCCCATTATGACACACAAATCCGCACTTGCCAATTCTTGTTGCCACGAGCGTCCGCATCGTGGATGCCCATCCCACCGATGAGGGTGTTGTTCAGCCCCCGATCAGCGTCGCCAGACGTGTACAGCCCATACCGCCGAGCTGCGCACCTGACCGTTCGGATCGCCGCGCCCACCCGGCGCCGGCACGCTCATACCCAGTCAATACTCCCGGTCTCTGAGCCGACCCGGCTGCGGAGCGGGATAACGCCCGTCCGGGCCGGCTGGAAGCGGCGCGGGCGAGTCCATGGTCAGCTTGTCGAGGCCCGGGGCGAATTCATCCGGACTGTTCAGCATGGCCTCAAAGGTCACCGTCTGCCCCGTATGCACGGCCCGGCGGCCCATCGCCACCACCAGGCTGGATTCGGCGCTGCGCTTGACCTCGTTGTAGGGCCTGTCCTTGCGGATGGCATCAACCAGGTCATCCCACTCCACTTCGTAAGGATTCGGCTCCGGCTGTGGGAAGGCCCACACCTCATCGGCCTTGAGGACTCTGTGCCCCTTGTAGATGCGGCACTTGGCCGGCGTGTGCATGAAGGTCGAGATCACGGCCGAG
>CAZMXI010000110.1:0-16883 GCA_964570205.1 uncultured Tepidisphaeraceae bacterium | reverse complement strand
AATGTCGTCAAAAACTTCGCCTCCAACCCTTGACTTCAAACACAGTCGCTTCGTGTTTCAACCTCCTCTCCCCGTCCGCACCAATTCTGTCCCCATTCCCGCCTCAAGCAATATCAAAACAAATGCGACACAATCCGACACTTTGCGACAGATCCCACTTTCTCTGAGCCCCGAACGTGGCTTTCCGTCTCGACTCGGGCAACAATATACCGTCAGCCACGCCAATCTCATGGATGAGCGACTTGCACAACTCGCCGAAAAGGCCCGGCAACTGCCCAAATCGCCCGGCGTCTACCTCATGAAGGATGACAAAGGCCGCGTCATCTACGTCGGCAAGGCCTCCAGCCTGCGCGACCGCGTAGGCTCCTATTTCCTTCCCTCCACCAAGCTCGAAGCCAAGAAGGCCGGCCTGCTCGACGATGTCGTCGATTTCGAAATCCTCCAGACCGACTCCGAGGTTGAAGCCCTCCTGGCCGAGAACCGCCTCATCAAGGACATCCAGCCCAGGTACAATGCTCGCCTCACCGATGACAAGACCTTCCCCTACCTCATGGTCACGTTGGATGAAGACTACCCCGGCGTCTACGTCACCCGCCAGCCCCGATCCGACGGCGTCAAGCTCTACGGGCCGTTCACCAGCGTCTATCAGCTCAAGGAGGCCCTCCAGCACCTGCAGCGCGCGTTCAAGTTCCGCACCTGCCATCTCGAAATCCTCGAATCCGACGCCCGCCGCCGCTTTTTCCGCCCCTGCCTGCTATACGCCATCAACCAGTGCACCGCCCCCTGCGCTGACCGCATCGGCCGCGATGCCTACCACGATGACATCCGCCGACTCGTCCGCTTCCTCGATGGCGAACGCAAGGGCATCCTCAAGGAACTGGAAGGCCAGATGAGGCACGCCTCGAAGAATCTCCAGTTCGAGCGGGCGGCCAAGCTGCGGGATGAGATCAAGGCACTCCAGGCCCTCTCCCACCGCGCCTCCGAAGGCACCCAGGAATTCTGGCAGCCCGAGGCCTTCGTCACCAGTCCCCACGAAAGCCTGACCAAGTTGCAGGAAGTGCTCGGCCTGCCCGATCCTCCGCGCATCATCGAGGGCATCGACATCGCCCACCTCCAGGGCGGCGAGATGGTCGGCTCCAAGGTCTGCTTCATCGATGGGTTGCCCTTCAAGGATGGCTACCGCCGCTACAGGATCAAGCACGAGGCCGGCAACAACGACTACCTGTCCATTCAGGAAGTCGTCTCCCGCCGATATCGCGACGCCGGCCAGAACAACGAGCTCTACCCGGATGTGATCCTCATCGATGGCGGTCTCGGCCAGCTTCACGCCGCCATCGATGCCTTCAAGGCTATGGACTTGAAGCCGCCCATGGTCATCTCGCTTGCCAAGAAGGAAGAGCTCATCTACGTGCAGGCCCGCAGCACGCCCGTCCGCCTCGAGCGTAACCATTTAGCCCTCAAATTGCTTCAGTATGTCCGGGATGAGGCCCACCGCTTCGCCCAGCATTACCACCACATCCTCAGGCGCAAGTCGCAGATTGAGCAGGATGTCCAACAGGGCCGCCGGCCCCCGCGCCGTCGCAAGCCCGCCCAACTCACCCCGTTGCCCAGGAATGCCGACGGCACCGACCAGCCCCAGCCGGTTCTTGCCCCCGACCCGCTTGCCCCCGATCAGGCGGCCGACCGCGCCATCCGGCCAACTCACATTCGCCCCCCGGCCATCGAACCCGACAAACCCTGACTCAAGGCCTTTGCAGATGAGTAAGCCGCATTTCTGCCACTCTGATCGAGGAACACAATTTGCGATGCCGCATGCAACATCCCACAGTGTTCCCCATCGCACCGCCCACCAGTCACTGTTCCTACCAGTCCAGTGTCCCTCGCCATGCGCTGGTCATCTGGTCAATGGCGATCCCCGCGTTGCCATCGATCACCAGTTCCCGGCCATCGGTCACGAGGCCAAGCTTGATCACGCGGTCCGCACCGACGACCTTCCTGAGACGATCCAACTCGGCTTCGCCGGCCACTTCCACCAGGTATCGGCCATTCTCTTCCGCAAACGGGTCATGGCCGGCCAATGAGATCTTCAGCCCGAGACCCGAGGCGATGCACATCTCGGCCGCCGCCACCAGCGGTCCGCCATCACTGATGTCGTGGCAGCTCAGCAGCAAACCCTCCTGGATCGCCGCCGCCACCGCGCGGTGCTGCTCCGCCAGCTCCTTCAGTGAAGCCTGTGCCACCGGGCGGACTATCGCCGCCAGGCCGCCAACCCGCTTCAGGTCCATCGTGACGCACTTGCGAACATCGTCAACGACGCCGATCGCGCTGATCAGCAGCGTGTTCGGTATCCGGATGACCTCGCCTGTCTCCTGGTTCGTAAACTGGTTGTGCAGCGAGTCCTTCCCCGAGATGAATGGAATGCGATACGCCTTCGCCGCGTCATAGCACGCCTCGCAGGTCCGCGCCAGGGCGCCCATTGTCCGCTCATCGTCCACGCTCGGCCAGCAGAAGTTATCGAGGATCGCGGTCCTGGCGGGGTCTGCGCCGACCGCCACCACGTTCCGCACCGCCTCGTCAATCGCGGCGATGGCCATGTCGTACGGGTCTTCGATGTGCGGCGCCAGCCCGCACCCGATCGCGACGCCTCGGTGGCTGCCCAGCTTCGGCCGGAGCACCGCGGCGTTGGATGGCCCAACCTGGAGAGGCCCGATCAGCGGCTTGACCACCGACCCGCCCTGCACCTCGTGGTCGTACTGCCGGATGACCCAGTGCTTGCTGGCGATGTTCGGATGCCCGAGGGCCGCCAGCAGGCGATCTTTCAATGTCGCAGTGGCATGCGCGCCCCGCCCATGATTCTGAACAGCAGACACGGGCGAGCCGCCCGTGCTGCGTTTCGTCGCGACCGCCTTCGTCTTTCTCTTCGGTAGACCGTTATGCAGGAAGTCCATCGACAGCCGCCCCACCTCCTGCGATTGATACTTCAGAATCAGCTCCGCGCCCTTTGTCCCGAAGTGTCCGATGACCGTCGCCTCCACATCCTCGCCGGCCGCCAGCTTCAGCAACTCGTCCACCTTGTCCGGCGGCACGGCCAGCACCATGCGCTCCTGCGCCTCGGATATCCAGATCTCATCATGCCGCAGTCCGGCGTATTTCAATGGGACTTTCGACAACTCAACCTCTGCCCCCAGCTTCTCGCCCATCTCGCCCACGGCGCTCGACAATCCACCCGCGCCGCAGTCGGTGATCGCGTTGAACAGCCCGAGATCCCGCGCCTGGATCACCACATCCGTCACCTTCTTCTCGGTGATCGCGTTGCCGATCTGCACCGCGTGCGAGAATTCATCCGCGTGCGTATCGGTCAATTCGGCCGATGAGAACGTGGCGCCATGAATGCCGTCCCGGCCCGTCCGCCCGCCCATCACCACGATGGCGTCACCCGGCTTGGTCTCCTTCCGCACCAGCGACCTCGGGATCAGCCCCACGCACCCGCAGAACACAAGCGGATTGCCCAGATATCGATTGTCGAAATACACCGCGCCATTGACCGTCGGAATCCCCATCCGATTCCCATAGTCCCGCACCCCGGCCACGATCTGTTGCAGAATGCGCTTGGGGTGAATGATGCCCTTGGGCAGCGCTTCCCGGTCATAGTCGGGATACGCCACGCAGAAGACGTCCGTGTTGGCCACCGGCTTGGCGGCCATGCCCGTTCCCAGGATGTCCCGGATCACCCCGCCAACGCCCGTCGCGCTTCCGCCGTAGGGCTCGATCGCGCTGGGGTGGTTGTGCGTCTCGACCTTGAAGCAAATGGCGTCCGCGTCATCGAAGGCGACTACGCCCGCGTTGTCGGCGAAGACCGACAGGCAGAACTCGCCTTTCCCAGAACTCTCCCGCATCAGCTCCACAGTGCTCTTGAAGATGGTGTCCTTGATCAGGTTGTCATATGACCGCTTCTCCAGCACCTTGCCGTGCTCATCCCTGATTTCCATTTCGACCGCGCTCTTCAGCGTCTTGTGGACGCAGTGCTCGCTCCAAGTCTGCGCCAGCGTCTCCAGCTCCACGTCCGTCGGCTCGCGATTCTGCTTGTGGTAATAGTCCTGGATTGCCTTCATCTCCGCCAGCGACAGGAACAGATGCGCCTCGCGGCTCAGCTTCGTCAACTGCTCGTCGCTCAGGTCGCGGATGCCCACCCGATTGACCTTGAGCTGATACTCCCGCCCCGCCGGGAACTGCGTCGGGAGAAACGCCTCGAAATGCACCGATTCGATCACACCGTTGGCCAGAACGCGCGAGGCGATGCGCTGCAATTCCTCCCGCGGCATCTGGCTATGAATCAGATACGCCCGCCCTGTCCGCACTTCCCACACGTGAATCCCCATATCGCGGATGGCCGACTCAGTTGACGCAGCCACAGGGTCCATCACGCCAGGTTTAAGATGAATCTCGATGCGGCTGACCCCCTCATCGGCGGGCTTCGCCTGCAGGATCTCGGCGTTTTCCACCACCGGATCGGCCAGCAGTTCGCGCGCCACCTGCTCGATACGGTCGCGCTTCGCATCGGCTTCGATCAGGAAGATACGGGCCGTCTGAATCGGCCCGACGTGGGTTCCGAATTCCGCTATCTGGCGGCGAATCGCTTCGCCAAGAGTATCCACGGGCGCCTGCCCGCCGCGGGATGGGCCTCTGGTCGTCACATCGATCCGGTAAATCATCCGCGGGATTCTAACGACACTGACCACCGGATGCGACAGCCCCGCTACCGCTGCATCCACCAGTCCAAGTCAATGTCCATGAAGATGCTGTCGTGCATGTCCATCTCCGCCAGCTCGATCCTTCTCAGTTCCGACAACGGCTTGCCGGCCGCCACTTCCTCGGCCATCAGCGTTGCCCGATCAAAATTCGTCGCATGCCCGGAGAATCGCTGCACGCCATAATCCACCGCGCCCTGCGAGTCGATCACGAACGGCCAGTCGCTCGCCTGCAGCAGCAGCAGTTCCCGCCCCGCACGAATCATCATCTCCTTCACCTGCCCGTTCGTCCGCCAGGGCAGTTCGTGAAGCAGCTTCAAGAAACGCCCCTCAGCGCGATACTCGATCTCCCACATCCACCGCACCCGGTCGTTCATCCACACCCGATGGTCACCGCCGCGTCCCCAGCTTCCCTCCGGCAGCCGCATCGCCTTGTCCGGAGGATGATGATACATCGCCTGCTCGGCCGTCATCAGTCGCACCTCATCGCTCGAGTTCAGCGAGAGGATCACGTCCCGCAGGAACTGAATCCCCTCGAACCACCAGTGCCCGAACAACTCGGCGTCGAACGCCGCCACGCACACCCCCTGCCGCCCGAACGCGAACTGGAACTCGCCCAGCACGTGCTTCACCACGTTGCAGAAGTGCTGTGCGTGCTCAAAAACCTTGCCCGGCACGTCATCGGGATAATACGGGTCCTTGTCGCCCAACCCCGTCTTGTTGCTCGTGATCTTCCAGTACCGCAGCCCCCGCTCGTTATGCTTTTTGTGGAACTCCAGGTACATCCCGTTGCCCGGATAACCGATCGATCCGGACCAAACCTGCTCGCTCACACGCGGGTGCCGGCAGAATGCAGATACTGTGGGCATCTCCGGCCGGCTGATCACGCCGACTCCCTGCAGCGGATGCCGCCAGGCACGCCGCTGGTCCCAGTGCAACTGCGCCTCCGATACGCCCTTGAACTCGCTGTTCTCCACGATTCCCAGCGGCTGCGCGCCGGTGATCAGATGGGTGTCAACGAAGAAATGCGTCACCCCGAACTTCGCCATGAAGTGCTCCAGCCCCACCCGATGGCGCGGGTTGTCGTACAACACGCTCGGCATCCAGTGGTCCCACGTCGGCCGATACGCGCATTCCGGCAGCCACATCCCCCGGGGCTTGAACCCCAGCCGCTTCTCGCTCGTCGTCGTGCCCGCGGCCATCTGCGCGGCGAGCATCTCATCGTTCAGCGCCAGCGGCATGTAGTAATGCGTCGCGTTGCTCGTGAGAATCTGGATGTGCCCTTCCCTGAACCGCTTGCCGTATTCGCCGGGAATGTCGCGCCCGATCGCCTCGAATCGGTCCAGCCACTTCTCGTACCATTGCTCCCACCGTTGCGCCAGGTACGCCGAATGCAGGTTGTTCTGCCGCTCGAATTCCTTGCGGTCCGACGCCGCACGCTCCCTGCGCTCGTTCAGGTACGCGATGAATCCCGTCTTGAACCGTTCATGCGCAAGTTGCTCCAGCAGCACCGGCGTCAATCCGATCGTCAACGCGGGCCGTCCCTTGTGCAAAGCCACTTCACCCACCATATCCAGCAGCGGCAGGTAGGTCTCCGCCGCGGCCTCATACAGCCATGCCTCGCCGTGCGGATACTCGCCATGGTGCAGCACATAAGGAAGGTGACCGTGCAATACGATGCATAGGGTGCCGAGAGTGCTCATAGTCGTGCAGGCATCCTAACGGTTTGCGCCCGAACAGGCTATGCCCCAACACCCCCCGACTCCGGCCGATAATTCAGAAGGCGTGCCCACTCACGCGAGCGGTCGCACGCCTTCCAATGGGGTGGCCTGTTAATCCGCTTCAGCCCCTACGCGCCTCGATCAGTCCGATGACCATCGCCAGCACGCCGAAACCCAGCCCAATGCTCAACATCACCTTCATCGCGGTCATGAATGCCGCGCACAGTTGAATGCGCATTTCGGCCGGGAACATCACGTGCCTCCTCGTTTTTGCGGAATCGAACCAGCCAGTCGCCGTCCGACCTCGCTGGGGCCGACAGGAAACTCATCATGCCTACCATGCACCAGCCGCGGCACAGCCACTGGGACAGGTTGGTCCGATCTGCCGGGAGGTTCATCTTCGGTTGCTCCTGTCAAACGTCTCATAGAACAGACGGATGGGCGTAGTGCGACTGTCGTGCCAGACACCACGGCTTTGGCAACGTGTTCAAACACATAGGTTTAGATAGGAACGGCTACCCGATATCCGCCAGCTCTCTGTACGCCTGATGCTGGCCGGTGTACATTCAACGCACACCTCAAACCGGAGTTGCCATGGGGCTTTTTTCTGACGCCGATCGAGCTTTCGCACGCGCCATCGCCAAGCTGTCATACGGCAACCCCTTTGGGCCCGAGAGGATTCAACACGAGCGAGAAGCCCTCGGCGATGCGTTCATCCCGTCCGAGCCCGTATGGAACGTCCGCCCCGGCACCGGCGGCGAAAGGCCCAACGTCCTGAAGCTCAAGGAACGCTGCGAAGCCGCCGCCCCAATAGCCTGGTCGAAATTGGTCGCGGGCCACCGCGTCACCCAGGAAGAACTTCAGCTCTATCAGGATTTGATCATCTATCTGCTGTACCACCGCTCCAACGAGCGATTCAACGAGATGATCCGCGGCGACCGGTCGACGACCCGCCGCGTTGAGTTCTATAGGGAATTCCGAAACGACTTCGAGCAGTTTTTGCGCATCCCCGGCATCGACCTGACGCCGCGCTACGAGGCGCACCATCTCTTCGCCAGCTTCTATCAGATCCGCCGCGCCTTCCATCATATCTTCCGCAACATCGTCGGCGCCTCCATGCCCGCCGCCCGCCTGCGCTCGGCGGTATGGCAGTCCATTTCAACCAACGACCGCCAACGCTACCAGCGCGTGCTCTACGACCGCATGGCCGACTTCACCACCCTCATCATCGGCCCCAGCGGCACCGGCAAGGAGCTCGTCGCCCGCGCTGTCGCCATGTCGCGCTATATTCCGTTTGATGAGAAATCCTGCACCTTCACTGAAGATTTCCGTACCCTTTTCCACCCCCTGAACATCTCCGCCCTCTCGCCGACGCTCATCGAATCGGAACTCTTCGGCCACCGCCGCGGCGCCTTCACCGGCGCCCTCGAAGACCGGGTCGGCTGGCTAGAGATCTGCTCGCCTCTCGGCTCGGTCTTTCTGGATGAAGTCGGCGAGATCGATGCGGCCATCCAGGTCAAGCTACTCCGCGTGCTCCAGACGCGCATGTTCCAGCGCCTGGGCGACACCTCGGCCCGGCATTTCCAGGGCAAGATCATCGCCGCCACCAACCGCGACCTGGCCCGCGAGATGCATGCCGGCTCGTTCCGCCAGGATTTCTACTACCGCCTGTGCAGCGATGTCATCGTCACGCCTTCTCTATGCGAAATACTCCAGGGTGGCGACTGGGAGCAGGAACTGCGCAACATGGCCATGTTCATTGCCCAGCGCATCACCGCGGCCTATCACCCTGACGATGATGGCAAGACCTGCTCCCATCCCGCTCAGCACCCGGCCGTCCAAGAGGCCGAGGCGGTGGTCGAAGAAGTCATCCAGTGGATCGCTAAGAACCTTGGCCGCGACTACGCCTGGCCCGGCAACTTCCGCGAGCTGGAACAGTGCCTCCGAAACGTGTTGATCCGCGGCGAGTACCGCCCCGCCTTGCTCGCCCACAGAGGGGAAGCCAAGGATTTCGCCGAAGCCATCGCCACCGCCAGTCTCACCGCCGACGAACTGCTCAAGCGATACTGCACCCTCGTCTACGCCCAGACCGGCAGTTACCAGGAAACCGCCCGAAGACTGGGCCTGGACCGCCGCACCGTGCGCTCCAGAGTCGAGCCCGAGGCTGCTGAAGAAATCCGCGAGGAGTGAACGTCGAGCATGCGGTCGGTCGCCGTCCATACCTCGCCGGCTACCCGCCCAAGCGTCCTCATTCAGACGGACTTACGTCGAATGAGGCCAACGCCAGCCATTCCGGCCAATAGGACAAAGCCCGTCCAAGCCGCGGCCGGCAGGGGCACAACGGACGAAACGTTTGTGAAGACAAAATTCAGATCGTCGTAATTCCAATTGGACGGACTGGTGGCAGGCAGATCCTCAAAGGCCACGAAGGTGCCGGCTGGGATGTTGCCAAAGATCGGATTTGTCGCCGTGTAGCCCGTCGAGTAGACGTGATTGAACGCCGGCGAAGGGCCATAGTACGAGTCGAAGGGAGCATTCAGGGATGGGTCAGAATACACCAGGGCTCCGTTCAGCGTATTGCACCTTAGGACGAATATCAAAGCGTCTCCGGCCGTCACGTCCCACTGGAGCGTATCGCCAAGAACGGATGTCTTGTTGTTGAGCCCGTAAACTCCAGTATCGACACCGTTGATCAGTAGCCCAAGGTCGTTGCTATAGGCCGCCGTATCGTTGACAAAGTACGCCGTCACTTTGCCGGTGTTTACCGCCGTGAAGGTGTACACGGTGGGGTTCACGGTGCCAGATGCCGGATACGGAATGGCATCCGCCACCGCCTTCCCGGCCAGCGCAGTTACAGCACAAACGCAAACGAGAACCGCAGCTTTCGTCTTCATAAATGTCTCTCCTTCACCCGCAACAAAGGACTGGATACAAACCGGTACGAACAACCCACAAGAGCAAGTCTACACGAAGCACACTGTCTTGTCAATATTGTGTACGCATGTGTCTGATATTTGGCAGATGGGCCGGACTTGCCCCGACGCGATGCCGAATCCACACCAACTGCCTCCTCTTTACCTGATCAGCGTAGGTCGGTGTTCGTCGGCAGCGGGAAAGAACCAGAACCTCCTGCAAACGCGCTTAATTCATCTGATAACTTCTCGTACATAGGCGGCTCTCCCACCGCGTCATCGCCCAGGGCGACAAGGCAGCCCTTTGACAGATCGCTCCGCCAAGGTTCCCATTTCCGCGATGATCGCCCCGCGCCTGTGCAATTCGCCTTCCTTGTCCTCAGTCGATCCAACCAAGGTTCGTGAGACGTAAGACGCTGCGCATGAAGAGTTTACAGCATTTCCGGCCGGCGAAACTTGGCATAATGCACGCAGATTCCCAGTTTCGCCACCGACGTAATGCGTAACACGGCGGCATTCTTGGTTTTGCCCCAAGGCCATATGCGGGGTACACTGATGTTATCGGAACTGGGCGTAAACCCAACGTCTCGACGGCGTTGGGGGTGGGAGGTAGTATGATTCATGTGGGTGCTGGGCGGATGGGTTGTGTTGTTTTTGCGCTGTCGTTGGCCGCGGGAACGGCCGATGCCCTCGGCGGAACGGTTCAGCTTGTCACCACGGCAAAGGATAGGCAGGCCTCCGGAACGAACGCCCAGGAATCCGCTTATGGAGATCCATCCCACCAGACGGCAACAAATCCCGATGAATTGCTGGTCTTCCTGAAGGCCGGAACCGATCCGGCCGCGTATGGCAGTCAGTACGGCCTGAATGTGGCCTATGGACTGGCGAGCAACCATAACGCATACGTTTTCAGCCTGGACCCGGCGTCCGGCCAGTCGGCGGGCGATGTGCTCAAGCGCGTGACAGCCGACACGCAGTCGGTTCGAGCCGCTTACATCAACGAACGCACTGGAAACGTCCTTTTCGGATTCACGCCCAACGACCCCTACTTTCATAAGGGTTCACCGACGCCCGAGGCCGCCGGCCAATGGCACCTGAGCAATGAACATGGCACGAACGTTGACGTGAAAGTGCTCGGCGCGTGGAACCAGGGAGTCACGGGCAAGGGCGTAACGATCGGCATCGTCGATGACGGCATCGAAACCGCTCACCCGGACCTTGCCGGCAACTACAAGCCATCGGATTCTTGGGATTTTGCCCATCCCAACCTGGGTGGAAACGACTCGGACCCGAACCACTTTCTCCTGCTTGAGGGGCATGGCACGGCGGTGGCCGGCCTTGCAGCCGCGCAGGGTGGCAACGGGATTGGCGTGACCGGAGCCGCACCGGAAGCAAACGTCGCGGCGCTTCGCTGGAGCATATTTCTCCAGGATACGGCCATGCTCGTTGATGCCACGCTGTATCGCAGCAGCAACGGCATCGAGACGATCGATGTCAAGAACCACAGTTACGGGGTGGTCAGCGAGTTCATTCTCAAGACGGCCGAAGCCGATGCCCTGAGTGTCTCGGCCGCGGACAAGACCATTCACGTCTTTGCCGCCGGGAACAGCGCCATGGACGTCAACACGATGGACGTCCAGAACAGCCATGAGGCAATCACCGTTTCGGCAGTCGGCTCCGACGGCCGTTTTGCAGAATACTCCAACTTCGGGGCCGCCCTGTTTGTATGTTCTCCCTCCAACAGCGCTGAGGGCCTGACGATCACCACCACGGACCGGACCATAGGCGGCTACAACGACCCCGGCACATCGGATGGCGATGCTTTTCCCGACACGAGCTACACATCCAAGTTTGGCGGCACATCGGCTTCGGCGCCTGTCGTCGCGGGCATCATGGCGCTTGGCAAGCAGGTGCGGCCCAACATGGACACCCGCTTTGCCAAGCACCTGCTGGTGCTATCGAGTGATGTGATCGATCCCACGGACAGCTCGCTTTTTGGCGATGGCTGGATCACCAACAGCGCCGGCAATCAGTTCAACCAGAATTACGGCTTCGGGTTGGTGAACGCCGCCCAGTTCGTTGATTTGGCGCACCAGTACGCTGGCGTAACGCAGATGATCACCGAAGACACGGGCGTGATTCAGGTCGATGAAGCGATTGTGGATGGTTCTGTCATCTCTCGACAGTTCCAGATTAGCTCCCAGGTGTCCCTTGAAGACATCCTGGTGACCATCGACTTCGAACATGGCTGGTCAGGGGATTTGAATATCGAATTGACATCGCCGACGGGCACAACCAGCCGCCTGCTCCTAGGTGGCTGGCACCAGACCGGACCATGGGAGCGCGGCAACTGGACATTCCTTTCCAACGCCTTCTGGGGCGAGAACCCGTATGGCCTCTGGACAATCACGCTGGCCGACATATGGGAAATGGACTCGGGCAGATGGTACTCATTCTCTGTCCAAGCCAATATGGGCGAGTTGATCCCCGTGCCCTTGCCAGCGGCCGCGTGGGCGGGCCTCGCGATGCTTGGTATGCTGGGCGGATTCCGAAGCCTGCGTCGCCGGCATCGCACCCACTGTTGAATGCAGCGCCGCCGCCATCCTGCTCGCGAAGTCAACCTGTTGACGGGGTCCAGGGGCATTTGCAATCGGCGGATTTTCTCCGTATACCTCTGCGCCTTCGCGAGGTAAACGTCCATGAGCATTCGAGTCGGCATCGTCGGAATCAGCGGCTACGGCGGCGGCGAGGCGTTGCGTCTCATCGCCAGCCATCCCACATTCAAGCTCGTTTACGCCGCCGGCGAATCCAGCGCTGGCAGCATGCTTGGCGATCGCTTTCCCGGCATCCGCGCCGACCTGGCCGACCTCACTATCCAGGCATGGAATCCATCCAGCCTGCCTGACCTCGATGTCCTGTTTGCATCACTGCCCACGGGCAAGAGCCAGGAACCGCTGGCCAGAGTCTCATCTCGGACCAGGATCATTGACATCGGCGGCGACCATCGCTTCGTCGATGGCTGGACCTACGGCCTGGCCGACATTTGGCCGGACCAGATCAGGGGCAAGACACGCATCGCCAATCCCGGTTGTTATCCTTCGGCCACGTTGACGGCTCTGGCCCCCCTGCTGGCCGCTGGGCTGATCGCCCCGGCCGGCATCGTCGTGGATGCCAAGTCCGGCGTCAGCGGCGCTGGCCGCGGCGGCGGCGATTCCAAGTTCGGTTATGCCGAGGTCAATGAGGATGTCATGGCCTACGGCCTGCTGAAGCACGCGCACGTGCCCGAGATGACCAAGGCCATCACCCAGCTTGCCGGTTCGCCCGGAAGCCTGGTCTTCACGCCACACCTGATTCCCATGACACGCGGCATCCTTGCCACCTGCTATGCCAGGGGCAAGGCGACGACCGACCAGTGCCTCGACGCAGCGCGCAAGTTCTACGCCGGCCGGCCATTCGTTCGCATCACCGCCAGCCCGCCCCACACCAAATGGGCCACGGGTTCCAACCTCGTCTTTGTCTCTTACGCGGCCGACCCGGACCGCAACCTGGTGATCGCCCTGGGCGCTGTCGACAACCTCGGCAAGGGCGCTGCGGGCCAGGCCATCCAGAACGCCAACCTCATCACCGGCCAGCCCGAAACCGCCGGTCTCGACGGCATGCCTCTGTGGCCGTAGCGAACGCTTCCTGACAGGTTGATGGCGTTACGATGCTCCGGGACAGGCTCGGTTGGCCCGTGCACGCCTGATGCGCTCAACGAACGCGAAGACACAGGTGTATGCAGAGCAGATGGGCTATGAAGCAGCGGAGGGTGGGCCGCAAAGGAGCAGGCATGAGGCAGGCCAAGCGGAGATCGGCGAGGATGACCCGCCGGGCATTACTGGGCGGCGCCGCAGCGGCCGGAGCGGCGGTGGCGTTTCCGTGGTTGGTGCCTGCGCGGGCATTGGGAAAGGCGGGAGTCGCTGCGGCCAATGAGCGAATCACGCTGGGGGTGATCGGGATCGGCCCGCGTTGCCATCATGTCCTGGGCGCCATGCTGGAAGAGCCCGATGTGCAGTGCGTGGCGATCTGCGATGTGCAGGCGAGCCGGCGCGAGGCCGGCAAGGTCAAGGTGGACACGCGCTACGGCAATCGTGACTGCGCTCTGTACAGGGACTTCCGCGAGATGCTGGCGCGGCCGGACATCGATGCTGTGCTGGTCGCCACCGGCGACCGATGGCACGCCGCGGCGTCGATGCTGGCCGCCAAGGCCGGCAAGGATGTTTACAGCGAGAAGCC
Source organism: uncultured Tepidisphaeraceae bacterium (assembly GCA_964570205.1). Lineage (GTDB taxonomy): Bacteria > Planctomycetota > Phycisphaerae > Tepidisphaerales > Tepidisphaeraceae > CAZMXI01. The sequence goes on along the minus strand of CAZMXI010000110.1, from coordinate 3,227 downwards.
CTGCGCGATGACCATTGGCGACTGCCAGGCGCTGGCGGATACGATGCTGCGCTATGCGCGGGTGTTTCAGGCCGGAACCCAGAGACGGAGCATTGGTAATTTCCAGGTCGCCGTGGAGTTGGCGAGAAGCGGAAAGCTGGGGAAGCTGCACACCCTGCATGCCTCGATTTACCGGCTGAGGGATTCGTTTGAATGGCTGCCGGCCCAACCCGAGCCGCCGCGCGAGGTGGTGGACTGGGATATGTGGCTCGGGCCAGCGCCCTGGCGGCCCTACAATGACCGGTACGTGGCGGGTGACTGGCGTGGGCGACATGATTTCGATTCGGGAGCGACGCTGCTGGACTGGGGCGCGCACACGGTGGATCTGTGCCAATGGGCAAACAATGCCGATGAAACGACGCCGGTGGAGTACGAGGCATCCGATTCAGCCATCACAGCCCGGTATGCGAACGGGGTGAAACTCGTCATGGGCTTCCTGGATTCGCCGTTCGGGCTGCGGCCTGGGTGGCATCAGCACCTGGGAACGTGCCCCGTGCGGTTTGAGGGCGATGAGGGCTGGGTGGAGACGGGCGACAGCGGTGGGATCGAGGTGCATCCGGCCTCCCTGAAGAAGGAATTGCGCAGCCTGAGAGACCAGAGGCGGCTTGCCGGCACCGACGCCGCCACGCATGGCCGCGATTTCTTCAACTGCGTGAAGACCCGCGCCCTGACGGCCGCAAACCCCCATGTCATGCGGAAGTCGCACATCGCCTGTCACGCGGCTGCCCTGGCGTGGATGTTGAAGCGGAAGCTGAAGTTGGACCCGCAGCGGGAGGCGTTCGTGGGCGACGAGATGGCCAACCGCATGCGGACGCGGGCGGCTCGGCCGTGGGGCCTTTAGCCCGGCAACTGAGCGCCCATCCTGGTCTATCCATATCCACCCGGGTTTCGACGATTTCTATGCGGTGCCGCCCGGCTTGCCATCAAGACCCAGGCAGGGCAGGCCAGGCAGTGCGGACGAGGACAACGCCAAGGCCAGCTCCGCGACCGGAGGGGATAGCTCGCTGCGCCGGCGTTTCCCGCTCCGTGGCACCGCCATGCTGATGCCGATGATTGCGGCAATCAGCCCGATCACTGCCACCGCCCACAACACGATCCTGACGCGCCGGCGTGAGGCGGCTTCCTGGCGGATGTCCATTTCCAGCCGGTCCCATTCGGCGTAGGACTCCTCGAACGACCGCCCCTGCGACAGCATCATCTCCAGGCCGCGCACAATCGCCGTCAGCATGGCTATGGGCAATCGTGCCTTGGCGGAGCCGGCGGCCGGCTCCTTGCCTCCCGGCATCGTCACCGACGCCGCAACAGTAACCCGCCCACGGTCCCACTGGATCATGACCCGCTGGGGCAGCTCGTTGAAGGCCGCGGTAGCAGACGCCTTCGCGCGACCCCGCGACAGCGCCGTCGAAGCATCGAGCTTACCGGTTTCCGGTCCGGCTGCCCTGAAACCCCGGGCCACCAGAAAATCCCTTGCCAGCCGCAGCGCTTCGGTCGCCTCCGCCGTTGTCACGAACACATGCTCGATGATCACGGATGTCCTCCTCCACTTGCGCCGAGTCCACTATCCATCCCATCCGAACCACTCCAGCCCCACGCACGCGAAGTTGTGCACGAAATGGAGCGCCATGCCCGGGAGCAGCGACCCCGTTCGCAGCCGCAGCAATGCCGCCACCACGCCCATCGCGAACGTGTGCGGAAACGCCATCGGCGAGAGGTGAAGCACCGAAAACAGGCCAGCGCTGACGAGCACTGCCTCCACCGGGCTCAGGGCGCGCCGAAGCGAATCCAGGACAACCCCGCGAAATGCCAGTTCCTCGATAATGGCCGGGTGTGCGCAGACCATCAGCACCACCATGCCCCAGCCGAAACCATCGCGCAGAAACGGATCTGAGTAGCGCAGTGCCGGCATGCCGGTCAGGTGAGTCATGCCGCCGACCACCAAGTGGGCGATTCCGAACGTCGCCAGCGCCAGACCCGCACCGGCCAGCAACCAGAAGACGTGGACGGTCTTGAAGAGTCCCGTCAGCGCGCTGCGCTGGCTCAACATGCACCAGCCCAGGACCACCACCGCCTGCGCGCCGCACAGATAGAAATCCAGCGGCAGCTCGTCCGCACCGCCTTGGGTCGCGATGATGCCTACAGCCGATATGCTCAGCAGCGTGAAATACAGCCCCAGTGCTGATCCAACCGGCCGCTGTTCTCCTGAGCCGGTGCCGGACGCATCCGCCGCACCAATGCGTCGCTGTGCACAGGAACCGCACTCAGTCGACTCGGGCAACCACGGTGCGCCGCAGGTCCGGCAGAACCGCGGAACGACGCGATCGCCCTGCATCGGTGCGGCCTCCGCATCGCTCGCCCGCCCTGCCGTTTCCAAGTCGCCGGACTCCACCTTCGATTCCCGGTGCGCAGACAAAGATGCACCTCGTTTCCCGGATCGCAAGGCCCTCCGGCCCCGCATCGCACATCAGCCCAAGCGTCCGCGCGTCTCCTGCGTCAGCTTGCGGTGCTGCAAGCCCGCCTGGATTGCGCGGACCAGCACCACCACGATGATGATCTTCATCAACCACCCGCGAGCCAGCGACGTCGGGTCGACGATGGCGTCCACCAGATGCAGGGTGACAAAAAGCGCCAGCCCCACGATCGCCGCCGGCAACGGCTGCCTGCGCGCCCAGAAGAATAGCGCGAAGAAGACTGCGGCGACTCCGTAAATGAACGCCATGACCAGCGGCTTCTCATCCTCCGTCACCTGATCACCCATAGCCGCCAGCGTAATCGTGCCGACGATCGCTTGGATGACTGCAACCGCCAGCAGCGCCCCCGCCGCCTTCTTGCAGCTCTTCTGAAGCTCAACCGACTGAATCTGCTGGCCCACCGGCGTGCTGGCCAGGGACGCACCCGTCACAAGCCGGGGGACGCCCGGCATGCTCGTTGGCAATGCCTTGCCGCAAGCCTCGCAGAAGTCGCCGGAAGAAACCGTATGCCCACAATGCGGACAGATGACCTGAAGGGTCATGCTCTCCCCTCTCTTTCCCAAAAAGCACCCAGGATGTGGACCCCGACACCCGTGATCCTTGGCATGATGCTAACAACACTCGATGCCGCTCGCCAGAGGCGGCCCACCGGGACCGTTGAGAAGGGGTCCGGCGCGCCAGGTTGGTACGTTTGATACAATTTCGCCAATCCAACACTCA